>DATIZV010000066.1:0-3207 GCA_035516915.1 Usitatibacter sp.
GCCCGAGGTAATCGGCGGGGCGCAGCACGCGGCGTGCGGCCGGCTGGCCGCCGATGTCGGTGAGGGTGAGCTCGAGGTCGGGGTATTCCTGCGGCACGGGCGCGAGATTCCGGATGCGCGCCGCGAGCGAGATCTGGTCCGGGCGCCCGGGAACCTCGAGGAGCTGGGATTCCTCCAGCTTGAGCTGTCGCTCGTCGCGCGACCAATGCACGACGCAGCCGACGCGCACGCACAAGGATTCGAGCCACGGGCGCAGGACGGGATATCGCTGCGCGAGGGGCGCGCGGAATGCGTATGCGGCTTCGGTCGCGAGCACGAGCACGAGCAGGAGCACGCCGAAGGACCAGGCGCGAGCGACGGGCTCGCGCGGCGCGGCGAGCTCGAGCGGCTCGGCCAGCGTGACGTCCGGCCCCGGCGCCAATTCCTCGCGAGCGTCGTCAGGCTCCGTGCGAGTCGGTCCGGCCGGCGCGCCCGGCCTGCCCGCAGGCGCAGCGACCGGCTGCACGGTCTCGAGCTCGGGAAGCTCGTCGGAGGGCGCCGGCTCCGCGTGGGCCTTGCTTTCCAGCATCTCGCGCGCCGCGAGCAGGCGCGATCCGGTGTCGTCGTCGGGAACCCGCTCGAGCGCCTCGAAGCCGCTGAAGACCTCGCCGCACTTGCCGCAGCGCACGCGTCCCTGCCGGGCATTGAGCTGCTGCGGCGTAACGCGGAAGCGCGCCAGGCAATGCGTGCAGGTCGTGATCAGCACGGATCGTCCTTGCGCCCCGCAAGCAGCACCCACCCGGATTCGCGTCCCGCGACCTCGAGCCTCGCCCACGGGGCGTAGGCGGCGGCGACCTCGGCGGCCTGCGCCTCGAGGATGCCGGAGAGCGCGATCTCGCCGCCGGAGCGGGTGTGCGATGCGATGGTGGGCGCGAGCATGCGCAGCGGATTGGCGAGGATGTTCGCGACGGTGATGCGGGCGCCGCCCGGGAACTCACGGTGGGCGTCCACGACCTCGACATGAACGGCGTTGCGCTGGGCATTGTAGCGCGCGGCCTCGAGCGCGAGGGGATCGATGTCGACGGCGCGCGCGACGCTCGCCCCGAGCTTCATCGCGGCGATCGCCAGAATGCCCGAGCCGCAGCCGTAATCGAGCACGGTGTCGCCGCCGCGTACGTTGCGCTCGAGCCAGGCGAGGCACAGGCGCGTGGTGGGATGGCTGCCGGTCCCGAACGCCGCGCCCGGATCGAGGATCACGTTGATCGCGCGCGGATCGGGGACGGAATGCCAGGTAGGGACGATCCACAACCGCTCGCCCGCGTGGATCGGCTCGAACTGGCGCTGGCTGAGGTTCACCCAGTCGGCATCCTCGACGCGGTCGATCGAGGCGCCCTGGAGGGCCTCCAGGCCGCAGTCGGCGAGCGCGCGGTCGAGCGCCCGGGAGACGTCGTCCGAGCCCGCAAAGAGCGCGCTCACGCGCGTGCGCGGCCAGGTCGCGCTCCCGGCGTCCGGCTCGCCGAAGACCGGCTGCTCGTCGCTCGTTCCGGCGTCGGCGTCGCTCAGGTCGGTGGAGATCGCGCCCGCGTGCGCGAGCGCGTCGGCGAGCGCTTCCGCGCGGGCCCCCTCGACCACGAGATCCACGCGCTGCCAGCCCACGGCCCGCTCAGCTCTCCGCCTGGATCGACTTGAGCGCGGCCATCTTCTCCTCGAGGTAATGGATGCTCACGCCGCCGCGGATGAATGCCGCGTCGCTCATCAGCTCCTGGTGCAGCGGGATGTTGGTCTGGATGCCCTCGATCACCATCTCCGAGAGCGCGACGCGCATGCGTGCGATGGCCTGCTCGCGCGTATCGCCGAAGGCGATCAGCTTGCCCACCAGCGAGTCGTAGTAGGGCGGCACGTAGTAGTTCGCGTAGACGTGAGAGTCGTAGCGGATGCCGGGCCCGCCGGCGACGTGGTACTGCGTGATGCGCCCCGGCGAGGGAACGAAGGTGTACGGGTTCTCCGCGTTGATCCGGCACTCGATGGCGTGCCCCTTCTTCACGACGTCGCGCTGGCGGAGCTTGAGCTTCATGCCCGCGGCGACCCGGATCTGCTCCTGCACGATGTCGACTCCGGTGATGACCTCGGTCACCGGATGCTCGACCTGCACGCGCGTGTTCATCTCGATGAAGTAGAACTCGTCGTTCTCGTACAGGAACTCGAACGTTCCCGCGCCGCGGTAGCCGAGCTTGCGGCAGGCTTCCGCGCACTTCTCGCCGATGCGCTCGATGAGCCGCGGCTTCACGTGCGGCGCCGGGGCCTCCTCGATGATCTTCTGGTGGCGCCGCTGCATGGAGCAGTCGCGCTCGCCGAGGTAGATCGCCTGCTTGTGCTCGTCGGCGAGCACCTGGATCTCGATGTGCCGGGGGTTCTCGAGGTACTTCTCGAGGTAGACGACGGGATTGTTGAAGGCGTTCTGCGCCTCGGCGCGGGTCATCGTGACGGCGTTGATGAGTGCCGCCTCGGTGTGGACCACGCGCATGCCGCGGCCGCCGCCGCCGCCGGCCGCCTTGATGATGACCGGATAGCTCACCGCGGCGGCGAGCCGGCGGATCTCCTTGGGGTCTTCCGGGAGCGGCCCGTCCGATCCCGGCACGCAAGGGATGCCGACCTTCTTCATCGCGGCCTTCGCGGCGATCTTGTCGCCCATCGTGCGGATCGATTCCGCCTTGGGGCCGATGAAGACGAACCCCGAGTTCTCCACCCGCTCGGCGAAGTCGGCGTTCTCGGAGAGGAATCCGTAGCCGGGATGGATCGCCTGCGCGTCGGTGACTTCCGCCGCGCTGATGATCGCGGGAATGTTGAGGTAGCTGTCGCGCGAGGGCGCCGGCCCGATGCACACCGACTCGTCGGCGAGCATCACGTACTTCGCATCGGCGTCCGCCTCGGAATGGATCGCGACGGTCTTGATGCCCATCTCGCGGCAGGCGCGCTGGATGCGCAGCGCGATCTCGCCGCGGTTCGCGATCAATATCTTCTCAAACATGGGGCACGCCCATCCGGCGTCTGCGCCCTCTGCGCCGGGAGAGGGTTGGGTGGAGCGTCATTCCGGGCGCTATTCGATGAGAAACAACGGTTGCCCGTATTCGACCGGCTGCCCGTTCTCCACCAGGATCGACTTGATCGTTCCGGCCACGTCGGATTCGATCTCGTTCAGCAGCTTCATCGCCTCGATGATGCACAGAG
>DATIZV010000067.1:0-5250 GCA_035516915.1 Usitatibacter sp.
GCGCGTCTCGATCGCGATCGCGCTGCCCGCGCGCCAGGTGGTCGTCGAGCTCGAGCTCGACGACGGCGCGACGGTCGCCGCTGCGCTCGCGCAAGCCCGGCTCGACGCGCGCTTTCCGGGCGTGGCGCTGGAGACGGCGGAGGTGGGAATCTGGGGAACGCGCGTGACCCGGGATACGGTCCTGCGCGACGGCGACCGGGTGGAGCTCTATCGCGCGCTCAAGGCCGATCCGAAGGACCAGCGCCGGCGCCGCGCGCGACCTAAGCCTTCCCCTCGATCTCGAAGCGGGCCTTGATCCAGTCCGCGCCCTTGCGAATGATGCGGTTCAGGCGGATCTTGTACTGCGAGCCCGACGCCTTCATGACGAGGCCATGGTCGGAACGGAAGTCCGCGGTGCGCACCAGGATCGAGTCGAGCTTGCCGTTGGTGTCCACGCCGGGAAGGTAGAGCGCCTGCACCGCGCTGCCCGATGCGGCGGGAATCGCATCGACGGCGATCGGCCTATAGGCGAGCACCTCGATCCCCACGAGGATCTCGCCGCGCACGCGATTGGCGAGCTTGCGCACGATGGTGCCCACGATCCATCCGCCCGACTCGTGGTTGCGAAGCGCGATGAGCCCGTTCAGCAGCACCTGCTCGGCGGCGTTGCGGTCCACGAGCAACCCGTAGCCCTTCGAGGAGAGGTCGTACACCTTCCATCGCTCGATGTCCGGGTCGGCGGGGCCCTCGGCGGGCGCCTGCTGGCCGTCGGTGGCGACGAGCGAGATGCCGCTCAGCTCGATCGTTTCCGAGGCCGAGGCCGCCGTGGCTGCGGCGGCGGGCGCGGGCGCGGGCGCCTCGCGCATCTTGCGCATCACCTTCTCGATGCCGATCACGACGTCCACCTCGCGGTCCTCGAAGTGGGTTCGCTCCTCGATGCGGTTCTCGCTGCCGGCGAGGATCGACTGGTAGAGCTTCTCGATGATCGCAAGCAGCGCCACGTGCTCCTCGACGGGGAACACCGCGCCCGCGCCGTAGCCCGCATAGAGGCGCCCATGGCGAAGGCCCGCCTGCACTTCCTCGATCTGCGCCTTCAGGCCCTCGGCGCGCACGTAGCGCATGGTCTCGCCGTGGCTGTCGGGACGCATGATGCGCATGCCGGAGTCGGAGGCGAGATCCACGAAGAAGAGGTGGTTGCGCGAGGAGTACTCGGTGTCGAGCGCGTAGTCGTTGCACCACGACGAGAACCAGCCGTCGGCGATCTCGATCTGCACTTTCGAGAGGCTGCCGGTGTTCAGCACGTCGAGCAGCAGCGTGCGCAGGTAGAGCGACTGCACCGAGGGCTTGAAGCTGGGCTGGGCCGGGTGCAGCACGAAGGGCACCTGCGAGTAGCCGTCGACCTCCGCGAGCGAGTAGAGCGCGTGCACCTGCTTCCACGGGATCGCCCGTCCGGGCTCGTTCAGGAAGTAGCCCCATTTCACGAAGCTGTGGATGGCGTTCAGCGCGAGGCCCGTCACGCGGAACATCGTGTCGAGCGCTTCGCGCGTGGTGGCCCAGACGTTGCGGTTTCGCAGGAACCGCTGGAATCCGTTGGCCGCCTCGAGGCAGATGCGCTGGATGTTCAGCGCGAAGTCGCGGTCCTCCTCGGCCACCGCCGACGGCCGGCGCAGGAAATCGACCTGGTCGTAGAGCAGCAGCGCCTGGAAATGCTCCTCGACGCGCATGAGGTCCTGCAGGCGCGCCAGCGTGAACTCGCCGCCGTCCTTGCCGAGCTCGCGGATCTCGGAGAGGAACAGGGTCCGCGCGCCCGGGTCGCGGACCGTCTTCTGCTCGAGGACGCGGTCGATCTCCGGCATGTCAGGCGACGTTGAACATCTCGATGTTGCGAAGCGCGGGCATCGGGTTGGGCACGAGGTCGGGCTCGTTGATCCCCGCGTCGGCCATCAGGCCTTTGCGCAGCTCGTTGGCGAGGACCTCGTTCTCGAAATCCATCGGCGCGCCCAGCCAGTTCTCGGCGACGGGATCCACGTTGGCGGCCGCCGCGATCTTCTTCGCCTGCGCGGGGCCGATGGTCTCGAAGTTGTTGATGGGCGCCTCGCGATAGAGCTCGTTGCCCGGATCGATCTCGCGCCCGAAGTACTGCACCTTGGGCCAGTAGTCGCTCTGGCCGTGCACGGCCTTGAAGCGGCCCGCGAGCTCGGCGAACTCGCCCGGCAGGCGCTCGAGCCGGAAGATCTCGAAGAGCGCGAGCCAGGACTTGAGCTCCGCGGGCTTGCGCTCGATCGTGTACTGGAGCAGCTCCACGGCGCGGGGCAGCGCGCCGTCCTCGTAGAACAGGCGGGCGCCCTTCACGACGGAATCGGCGTCGTCCAGGTTGATCGCGCCCTTGCCGATCTCCGGGAAGCGCTCCTCGATGTAGCGGCGGCGCAGGTCGTCCGCGTTCGTCGGGATGTGCGTGGGCAGGTCCACGTCGGCGTCGATCTCGCGCCGCGGCGCATCCGCGACGGCCGACGGCGGCGGAATGTCGGGAGCGACCTCCAGGTCCACCGGCAATTCTTCGGCGACGACAATCTGGTCGTCCTCGGGTTCCGGCGGCGGCGCGGTTCCCGCGGCTTTCGCAGCGGCGGTGGCTCGCAGGTCGTGCATCCCGGCGTCGTCGTCGGGCTCGCTCGTGCTGCGACGGCGAAGCCGCATCGCCAGCACCACGGCGATCACGATGAAGATTGCCGCCAACGCCCAGAGGCCATAGTCGAGCCACTCGGTCGGTTGCGCCTCGCTCGCGGGAATCGCAATGGGCTTCGGCGCTTCCGCCTTGGGGGTTTCCACTTTCGGCGGGGCCGCTACCGCCTTCGGCGGTTCGGGCTTGGGCGGCTCGACCTTCGCCGGGGCGGGCTCGACCTTCGGCGGAGCGGGCTCGACCTTCGGTGGCGGAGGAGGCGCGACGGCCTTGGTGGCCTCGGGCTTGGGCGGCTCGACCTTCGGCGGTTCCGGCGGCGGCTTGGGCTCGGGGAACGTCGCCGGCATCGCCGAGACCTTCAACCGCAGCTCGGCCACCTGCGTCTCCAGCTCCTTCACGTTCTGGCGCAGCGCGAGCAGCGCGGAGACCTGGTCGTCGGAGTCGAGGACCAGCAGGCGCTCGCGCAGCTTCGCGCGCGTCCTGTCGTCCACGCCGCGGCTCGCGGTGAGGTCCATGGTCGGCGCCGAGAGCTTGAGCACGAAATCGCCCGATGTCTTCGCTTTCGGCGTGGACGCCGGCTTCGAGGCGCGTGGCTCGGCGCTCGCGCGCGGGGCGGGCAGCTCGCGCGGAAGCGGCGGAGTGGACGGTTGAGCGCGCGGCTTCGCCTTCTTCGCGGGCGGCGCTTCCTTCTTCGGCGCGGGCGACTCGATCGCGGCCGACGGTTCGGCGGGCGGCGGTGTCTCCTTCGCGGCGCTCTTCGCGACCGCAAAGTGGCGCGCCTTCAAGATCGAGCGCAGGTCCGGAAGCGCGACCGGAGTATCGACCGGAATCTGCGCGTCGTCGGCGAGCGGCGCGAGCGGGGGATTCGATTCGCGCAGCGCATCGATGTACGAGCGCCTCGCGTTCGAGTTGTCGGGGAAGATGGCGCGCGCGATGGACTGCAGCGTGTCGCCGATGCGCGCGATGAGCGTCGCGATCGAAGGCAGCAGCGACGAGGGCTCGGGCACGGGCACCGGCGCAGCGGCAGTCGTGCCGGTCGTCGATGGCGCGGACGCCATGGACGTCTTCGCATTCACCGCGACCACGTATTCGCGCCGAGTCTCCTGCGGCAGGCCGCGGCACGCGGCGACCAGGCCCACGGCGACGCTCGGGTCGTTGATGGGCGCTCCGGTGCGAAGCCTGAGGAACGTTGCGTCGGCGGAGCGCTCGAGGGAGACGCTGCCCGCGGCAACGCGCGGCACGGCGGAGCTGCCTTCGGTGAGAAGCTTGAAGCACGAGGGCTCGATGTACTCGCCCGGAGCGCGTGTCACGGGGATGCGCAGGTCGAGCGGCTCGCCGAGCCCCGAGCGAACCTCGGCTTCGCCCAGCGAAAGGGCGCGCGCCTGCATGGCTGCAAGCGCCAACGCGCAAGCAGCTACGGTTCGCGTCACGCGATGCCGGGGGTGCGCCACTCGTTCTCCTTCTTCTTTCCGCCGGCTGCCCGGCGGTCCCTGCGGACGCCGCCTACTTGCAGACGTCGTCCACCTGTTTCTGCGCCTTCTCGCGCCCGGCGTCGATCTCGTCGTCGCTCAGGAACTCGCGGTCTCCATTCGGAAGCGTGCGCTGCATGCGCCCGCCGTTGGCGTATTGCGCGAGGTTCTGCCTCGCCGCTTCGCACTGCGCGTCCTTGAGCGCCGCCGCCTTGGCGGCGTCGGCGGATTTCTTGTTCGCTTCGTCGCGGGCCTTCTGCGCTTCCTTGTCGCGTTCCACGGCGCTCTTGGGCACCTGCGTGGGCGCGGAGGTGCCCGTCTGCACGTTGATCTGCTTGGAGTCGGTGTTGGCCGGCGGCTGGTCCGAATAGACGGTCTTGCCGTCCTTGTCGACGTACTTGTACAGCTGCGCCGAAGCGGCCTGCGCGAGCCCGAGGGCGAGTACGAGGACGATCAATCGTTTCATGGCGAATCTCCTCCGAACTATTTGACTGCCGGATAGGCCAGCTGCTCGAGGCCCAACTGCGCCAGGTCGCTTGCCTGCTTCGCGTAGCGGATTGTCGCGCCGTTGTCCCCTGCAGCCGACGCCTGGCGCGCCGAGAGGAGATCCTCCCAGGCCTTCAGCCAGAGCGCGCGTCTTGCACGAGCGCGTTGCACGTCCGTTTCCGCCTGCGCGAGCAGTGCTTTCGCTTCTTCCGCGAGGGCCGCATCGTCCTTCGCCGGCTTCACGGCGACGGTCGCGGGCGGCGCCGCGGGTGCTTCCACGACCTGCGGCGCGGGGCTCGTGCAACCCACCAAAAGCGCCCCAAAAACTACCCGCCAAAGCCGTGAAGTTTCAAGCATTTACAATACCTTATCGAGAAATCACTCTAGCGTCAATGAAGCCCGTCACAGGGCCGGGCTCGGTTGAAGGGGGTAGGACCGGTCTGTATAATCTCCTTTTGCAGCGAAGGGTTTGCGAATGCGCGTCATCCAAAAAGCTCTCACGTTCGACGACGTTCTGCTTCTTCCCGCCCACTCGACTGTCCTGCCCCGCGAAGTCCGCCTCGAAACCCGCCTCACCCGCACCATCAGCCTGAAGATTCCGCTGTTGTCCGCCGCGATGGACACGGTGACGGAATCGCG
>DATIZV010000068.1:0-4032 GCA_035516915.1 Usitatibacter sp.
AGGAACGCGACGAGGTCGGCGATCTCGGTGTCGTTCAAAGCCGGCGCCTGCCCGGGCTTGCGGTTGTAGGGCACTTCGGTCTGGTTCACGTTGCCGCGGTACTGCGGCGGCAGGTCGTCGAACTTCACGATGGATCCATCGGCCGCGCGCGGATACCACTCCTCGGGATTGGTGTCGCGCCGCACGTAGAAGCGCACGACGTCGGTGAGGTTGTCGAAGCGGCCGTTGTGGAAGTAGGGCGCCGTCACCGCGATGTTGCGAAGCGTCGGCACCTTGAACGCGCCGCACAGGTCGCCGCGGTTCGCGAGGTCGGTACGGAACGGGCCGCACAGCCCGAGATCGAAATACGCGGGGTCGGCGTTCGCGGGGATCTTCTCGTTGCGCGGCACGCCGAGGTTGTCGTAGGTGAAGTCGGTGAATGGCGCCGGCTGGCCGTTCACCTTCGAGCTCGGGTGGCAGCCCGCGCAGTTGCCCTTCTGCGGGTCGTTGAAGAGCGCGAGGCCGTGCAGCTCCTGCGCGGTGAGTTGGGCCTTGCCCGCGACGAACGCGTCGTACTTGCTGTTGTACGGATGGAAGCCGTCGTCCTCGAGCTGGTACTGCTGGAGCGCGAGCTGGGCGCGCGCGAACGCCGCGTCGGGATCGCTGAAGATGTCGGGGCCGTAAACCTGCCGGAACTGCGCGGCGTAGGCAGCGTTCGCGAGCTTCGCCACCATCGTCGGGTGGTCGCCGTTGGCCATCTCGTGGGGCGCGAGGAAGGGGCGCTCGGATTGTTCCGCGAGGCTGTTGGCGCGGCCGTCGCGGTCGAAGCCGCCCGTGGGCGTGCCGTCACTCGCGAAGAAGAACGGCGGATTGCGCTCGAGGTAGTTGAGCGAGGGCGCGTTGCGGAATCCGGGCGTGAGGCCGAACGGGCCGCCGAAGGGCACGGCGAGGCCGTCGCTGCCCGCGTGGGCGCGGAGGGGATCGTGGCACGAGGCACACGAGAGCTTCCCGGAGACGGAAAGGGACGCGTCCGAGAAGATCTGCCGCCCCAGGTCCGCCGCGGCCGAGAGCGCCTTGGGCGCGCCGCCGCTCGAGGATGAAGAAGTGCTGCCGCTTCCGCCGCAGGCGCCGAGCAGGGTTGCGGCGATGAGCGCCGCAGCGGGAAAGGGGCTCGTTGAGAATCGCACTGCCAATCCAAATGAGAACGATTAGCATTAAGAGTAACCGAGCCAGGCGCCCCGCGCAAGGGCAAGCGGGGACTCGCGGGAAGGACTAGCGCTTGCGGGCGAGCGTGACGCCGTCGCCCACGGGCAGCAGCGCCACGTCGATGCGCTCGTCGCGATGCAGCGCGTCGTTCACGGCGCGGATCGCGACTGTGTTCTCGTCGGTCTTGTCCGGCTTCGCCACGTCGCCGGACCAGAGCGTGTTGTCGATGGCGATCAGGCCACCCGCGCGCAGCAGCTTCAGGCACCGCTCGTAGTACGCGAGGTAGCTGGGCTTGTCGGCATCGATGAAGGCGAAGTCGTACTTGCCCGCGCCGCCGCCGGCGAGCAGCGCATCGAGCGTCTCCGTGGCGGGACCCAGGCGCAGGTCGATCCTGTCCTCGACGCCCGCCTTCTTCCAGTGCTCGCGCCCGATGGCGGTCCATTCCTCGCTTACGTCGCACGCGACGATCTTCCCGCCGGGAGGCAACGCCAACGCGACCGCGAGCGAGCTGTATCCGGTGAATACGCCGATCTCGATGCAGTTGCGCGCGCCGACCAGCTTCACGAGCAGCTGCATGAATTGCCCCTGGTCCGGGCCGATCTGCATGCCGCCCCACTTCATGCCGGCCGTGATCTTGCGCAATTGCGCGAGCACCGGATGGTCGCGCAGCGAGTGATCGACGATGTAGTCGTAGAGGCGGTCGTCGAGCTTGAGGTGGCGGGACATGGAGGGCCTTTCGCGGAAGCTCAGGAGTGCGCGATCTCGATCAGCACCGGCTGGTGGTCCGAGGCCTGCGTCGCCGAATCGACCGACACGGCACGCACCCGCGGCGCGACGTCGTCGCTCACGAAGATGAAATCGCAGCAGTACGGCTCCTTCGAGTAGCGATTGTCGTGGACGCAGAATGTGGGCACGTGCGCCGCGCCCTTGTTCACCATCGGCCACGCGTCGCGATACGGGAACGAGCCGCGCTGGATCTCGGCGTAGGCGAAGCTGTCGGTCCTGCAATTGAAGTCGCCCGTGAGGATCGCCGAAGTCGTCTGCGCCGTCGGGTCGAAGGGCCCGCCCTCCTTCGTGGGGAACCCCGGCCGCAACGCCCGCTCGCATGCCTCGTCGTTCAGTTCGCGCAGCCGCCTTGCCTGCATGTCGCGCTGCACCTCGGAGTAGTACTCGAGGTGCGTCGTCGTGATTCGCAGCGCGCCGATGGGCGAATCGAGAGTGGCTTCCGCCGCCGTGCGCGGCATGGACTCCTTGCCCGGATCCGCGGGCCACGGCAACGCATGCGGGCGCGCCGAGATCACCGGGTAGCGCGTGTAGATCGCCACGCCGAAGCGCCTCCGCCTCGCGCCGTCTCCCGCGACGTCCACCGAGGGCGCCGCAACCATGTTGAACCCCGGCATGAGCCGCGCGAGCTCGGCGAACTGGTCGCGATCGTCGTTGCCCTCCAGCCCGGGAAAATTGTCGGCGACTTCCTGCACGCACAGCACGTCGTAGTCCGCGATGGCGCGTGCGGCCCGCACGATGCGCGCGAGGTCCACGCGGCCGTCGAGGCCGCGGCCCCATTGGATGTTCCAGGTGATGAGCTTCATGGCGGCTGTCCGGTCTTCCGGCATCAGGATACCCGCTGCCGGCCTAGTGGAACGACCGGATCGTATTCCTCCCCGCGCCCTTCGCCGAGTACATCGCCTGGTCGGCGTGGCGGACGAGCTCCTCGATGTCGGTGGCGTCGCGCGGGTAGTGGCTGATGCCGATGGAAGGGGTGACGCGAACCTGCGCGCCGCCGACGTCCATGGCCTTGGCGAGCTCCACGACGATCTTCTCCGCGACGCGCAGCGCGTCGTCGGGTACCTCCAGGTCCGGCAGCACGACGACGAACTCGTCGCCGCCCTCGCGCGCGACCGTGTCGGCCTCGCGAACGCACGCCTGCAGCCGGCGCGCCACTTCCTTGAGCACCGCGTCGCCCGCGTCGTGGCCGCGTGTGTCGTTCACTTCCTTGAAGCGGTCGAGGTCGACGAAGAGCACGGCCACGCAACGCTCGCGCCGGCGCGCGGCGCTGGTGGCCTGCTTGAGCCTGTCGATGAGCAGCCTGCGATTGGGCAGTCCGGTGAGCGGGTCGTGCTGGGCCTGCTCTTCGAGGCGGCGCTTCGCGTCCGAGAGCGCTGCGACGGCGGCTTCCAGCAGCGCCGTGCGTTCCGCGACCACGGTCTCGAGCGAGGCGATCATCTCGCGCAGCGCCTCCTCGGCGAGGCGCTTTTCCTCGACTTCGGCCTCGAGCGCGCTCTCCGCCTGCTTCGCCACGCGGTGGAAGCGTTGCTCGGCGGCGAGGTGCGCGTCGCGGTCGGCGCGGCGGCGCTGCTCGAGGACGTAGAGCACCGAGAGCACGAGCAGCATCACGACGATGGCCACGGCGCTGGTGAGGTGGAACCACGTGAGGGTGCGGGCCTCGTCGCGCACGCGCTCGCCGAGCAGGCGCTGCTCCTCGCCGTCGAGCGAGGAGAGCCGCGTGATGGCCCGCGCCACTTCCCCCCGGTCGAGGGTGGGCAGCTGCGCGCGAAGGCTCTCGTCGAGCGCCTCGATGCGGCGCGCCTGGTCCGGGTTATCGCGGGTGAGGTCGCGAAGCCGGGCGAGCTCCGTCTCGAGGGCCATGACGCCCAGGCGCTGCGCCGGCGGATCGTCGCGCACGCTGAGGATCTCCAGAAGGTCGGAACGCGCGCTCGCGATGCCCGCGCGGACCTCGTGGGAATGGGTCACCCACTCGGCCGCGCGCACCTGGCGCGTGGACGCCCAGTAGTCGGCCGCCGCCAGCGCGAGGATCGCAGCCGCCGAGGCGACGAAGCCGGCCAGCGC
>DATIZV010000069.1:0-9149 GCA_035516915.1 Usitatibacter sp.
CCCGAACGCTCGAACTCGCCCGCTCGCCCGCACACGAAGCCGCGCGGCAGGGACTGGAAGACGGCCGAATGCTCGCTGTCGATGGGCAGCAGCGTCGCGCCGCCTTCCGCGGCTGCGCAGATGAAGAGCGCCCCCGACATCACGAGCGCTTCCTTGTTCGCGAGGAGCAGCGTCTTGCCCGCCCGCGCCGCCGCGATCGTGGCCGGCAATCCCGCCGCACCCACGATCGCCGCCATCACCACGTCCACGCCTTCGGCCGCGGCAACCTCCTCGAGCGCCGCCGGTCCCTGGCGCACCTGCGTGGCGAGGCCGTTCCTGCGGATCGCGGCATCGAGCCGCTCGGCCGCGGCGGCATCGGCGAGCACGGCATGGCGCGGGCGGTGCGCCATGCATTGCGCGAGGAGCCGCTCGTCGTTGCGCCCCGCGGCGAGCGCGACGACCTCGTAGCGCTCGGGATGGCGCTTCACCACGTCGAGCGTGCTCGCGCCGATCGAGCCGGTCGATCCGAGGATCGCGAGCCGCTTCATGGAAGGAGCGCCTTCGCCGTGAGCACCAGCGCCGCGACGGGCAGCGTCGAGGTGAGCGCGTCGATGCGGTCGAGCATCCCGCCGTGCCCGGGCAGCAGGGCGCTCGAATCCTTGCGCCCGGCGCCGCGCTTCATCCACGATTCGAAGAGGTCGCCCACCACGCTCAGCAGCGCGAGCGCGACCATGGCGACGATCGCCGGGACGCCCGCATCGACCTGGAAGATGTCGGTGAACGGCACCGGCTGCGCGCGCGCGACCGCCGCGAGGACGATGCCGTAGAGGATGACGCCGAGCAACGCGCCCATCAACCCTTCCACCGTCTTGCCCGGGCTCACGGTCGGGGCGAGCTTGCGCTTGCCGAAGCGCCGGCCGCTGAAGTACGCCGCGATGTCGGCGACCCATACCAGCGCGGCCACCGCGAGGAGGATCCACGGCCCCGTTTCGCGCAGCACGACCACCGCGGCCCACGTCGGCCAGACGACGATCCCGCCGGCGAGCGCGCGCAGCGCCGCGGCGGGCCTCCAATGGCCGCCGATCCAGAACGGCGCCACGGCGATCCAGAAGAGCGTGGCGATCGCGAAGAGGGCGAGCGCGAGGCGTGTGAATGCGGGCCCCGACGCCGCGGTCGCGAAGAGCCAGAGGGCGGCCCCGACCGCGGCGGAGGCGGCGAGGAACGCCATTCGGGCGCCCTCGCCCAGCCCGCACAGCCGCGACCATTCCCAGCAGCACACGAGCGCGACCGCGAGCATGAAGAGCGACCACAGCGTGCGCGGCGCGAAGAACACCATCGACACCACGAGGACCAAGGCCACGACCGCGGTGATCACCCGTGTGACCAGCATCGGGAAAGCCTCAGCCGGCCTGGCTGACGGGCTCGCCCTGCGCGAGCTGCTCGCTCGTGCGCCCGAAGCGGCGCTCGCGGCGGCGATAGGAGGCGATGGCTTCGTCGAGCGCCTTGGCGCCGAAGTCCGGCCATAGCGCGTCGGTGAAGTAGAGCTCGGTGTAGGCGAGCTGCCAGAGGAGGAAGTTCGAGACGCGCTTCTCGCCGCCGGTGCGGATGAAGAGGTCCGGCTCGGGCGCGTGGCTCATCGAGAGGAAGCCCGCGAGGCGCTCCTCCGTGATCGGCGCGAGCGGATCCTCGAGGCGGCAGCGCTCGGCGGCCTGCAGGATGTCCCAGCGGCCGCCGTAGTTCGCGGCGACCGTGAGCGTGAGCCGGGTGTGCTGCGCGGTGAGCTCCTCGCCGCGCCGCACGTGCTCCCGGATCCGCGGGTCGAAGGGCGAGAGGTCGCCCACCACGCGGAAGCGGATGCCGTTCGAATTGAGCTTCTCCACCTCCTGCTCGAGCGCCCGCAGGAAGAGCTGCATGAGGAAGCTCACCTCCTCGGGCGGGCGGCGCCAGTTCTCGCTGGAGAACGCGAAGAGCGTGAGGTACTCGATGCCGCGCTCGATGCACGCCTTCACGACCTCGCGCACGGTCTCCACGCCGCGCTTGTGCCCGGCGACGCGCGGCAGGAAGCGGCGCTTCGCCCAGCGGCCGTTGCCGTCCATGATGATCGCGACGTGGCGCGGCACGTCCGCGGTCTCGGGCACGGCCTGGGTGGAGCTGGTGAATTCGCTCATCGGTCTTCCTCGCGGCCTTCTCTCAGACCGACATCACGTCCTTTTCCTTCTCGGCGACGAGCTTGTCGATGTCCGCGATCGCCTTGTCGGTCATCTTCTGGATCTCGTCCTGCGAGCGCTTCTCCTGGTCCTCGCCCACCTCGCCGTTCTTGAGGAGCTCCTTCAGGTGGTTGATCGCGTCGCGGCGGATGTTGCGCACCGCGACCTTCGCGTTCTCGCCCTCGTGCTTCACGATCTTGGTGAGCTCGCGCCGGCGCTCCTCCGTGAGCGGCGGCATCGGCACGCGCACGACGTCGCCGGACGTCGCGGGGTTCACGCCGAGGTCGGAATCGCGGATCGCCCTCTCCACGACCTGCACCATCTTCTTCTCGAAGGGCTGGATCGAGATGGTGCGCGCGTCGGCGAGCGTGACGTTCGCGACCTGGTTCAGCGGCACCTCGGAGCCGTAGTAGTCGACCCGGATGTGGTCGACGAGCCCGGCATGCGCGCGCCCCGTGCGGATCTTGGCGAGGTCGTGCTTGAGCGTCTCGATCGACTTGCCCATCTTGTCGGCCGCTTGCTTCTTGATCTCCGCGATGTTCATGAAAGCGAATCTCCCCTGCCCGGTCGTGTCGAGCGGCGCCGTGCGTCCGCTCCAGCACGGTTCCCGCTGCCCAATTATGTACCCAGCAGCGCCATCAGTTATGTACCAAGGTCCCTTCGTCTTCGCCCATCACGACTCGCTTCAAGGCCCCCACTTTGAAGATGCTGAACACGTTGATCGGCAGCTTCTGGTCGCGGCACAGGGCGAGCGCCGTCGCGTCCATCACCCTGAGGTTCTTCACGAACGCCTCGTCGAAGGTGATGCTCTGGTAGCGGGTCGCGGTCTTGTCCTTCAGCGGGTCCGCGGTGTAGACGCCGTCCACCTTGGTCGCCTTGAGCACGATCTTCGCCTCGACCTCGCGCCCGCGGAGCGCCGCGGCCGTGTCGGTCGTGAAGAACGGGTTCCCGGTGCCGGCCGCGAAGATCACGATCTTGCCTTCCTCGAGGTAGCGGATCGCCTTGCCGCGGATGTAGGGCTCGACCACCGGCTCGATGGAAAGCGCCGACTGCACGCGCGCCACGAGCCCCGCGCGGTTCATCGCGTCGCCGAGCGCGAGCGCGTTGATCACGGTGGCGAGCATGCCCATGTAGTCGGCGGTCGCCCGGTCCATCCCCGCGGCGCCCTGCGAGACGCCGCGGAAGATGTTCCCGCCGCCGATCACGATGCCCACCTGCACGCCGAGGTCGGAGACCTCCTTCACCTCGCCCACGATGCGGTCGACCGTCTCGCGGTTGATGCCGAAGGAGTCGTTGCCCATCAGCGCCTCCCCCGAGAGCTTGAGGAGGATGCGCGAGTAGGCGGGAGTCGCCGGCGGGTTGGGCTCGGTCGTGCTCGGGGCCGTTCCGGTCTCGGCGCTCACGCGGGCCTCACGCGGCGTTTTTCGTCATCGCGGCCACCTCGGCCGCGAAGTCGGTCTGCTTCCTCTCGATGCCCTCGCCGACCACGAGGAAGCGGTAGGAGAGGACCCGGGTGCTCTTCGTGGCGAGCATCTTCTCGACCGTCTGCTTGTCGTCCTTCACGAATGGCTGGCCGAGGAGCGTGTTCTCGGCGAGGAACTTGTTGAGGCCGCCCTCCACCATCTTCGCGGCGATCTCCGCGGGCTTGCCGGATTCCTTCGCCCGGGCCTCGAGGATGCGGCGTTCGGCCTCCAGCTCCTCCTTCGGGAACTGGTCGCGCGAGAGGTAACGGGGCTTCGCGAACGCGATGTGCATGGCGACGTCCTTCGCCACGGCGGCGTCGCCCTCGTACTCGACCGTCACGCCGATCTTCACGCCGTGAATGTACTGGGCGAGCTTTGCGGCCGTCTGAACGCGCTCGAAGCGGCGCACGGCGATGTTCTCGCCGATCTTCTGCACCAGCTTCTGGCGCGCGCTTTCCACGGCCTCGCCGCCGAGCGCCTTCTGCGAAAGCGCCGCGACGTCGCGCGGGGTCTCCTTCGCGACGATCTCGGCGAGGCCCTTGGCGAAGGCGGCGAAATCGGGGTTCTTCGCGACGAAGTCCGTCTCGCAGTTCACCTCGACCATCGCCGCGGTCTTGCCGTCCGCCGCGAGGTACGCGCCGATCGCGCCCTCGGCCGCGACGCGCGAGGCCGCCTTCGAGGCCTTCGCGCCGCTCTTGATGCGCAAGAGCTCCTCGGCCTTCTTCATGTCGCCGCCCGCTTCCTCGAGCGCCTTCTTGCACTCCATCATGCCGAGCCCGGTGAGGCTGCGCAGCTCCTTGACCATTCCTGCGGTGATTTCCGCCATATCCTTCGCTCCAAATGCGTTGATGCAAAAAAGGGGCTTTCGATCGCCCCTTTCTCGCCGTACCCGCGGGCGGGGTCCGTCACTGTTTCTCGGCGTCCTCGATCTCGACGAACTCCTCGCTCGGCTGCGCGACCATCTCGTGGATGACCTGGCTGCGGCCCTCGAGGATCGCGTCCGCCACGCCGCGGGCGTAGAGGCGGATCGCGCGCGTCGAGTCGTCGTTGCCCGGGATCACGTAGTCGATGCCGTCGAGCGAGTTGTTCGAGTCGACGACGCCGACGATGGGGATGCCGAGCGTGCGCGCCTCGGTGACCGCGATCTTGTGGAAGCCCACGTCGATCACGAACAGCGCGTCGGGGATCGCCGCCATGTCCTTGATGCCGCCCAGCGAGCGCTCGAGCTTCTCGCGCTCGCGGTTGAAATGCAGCTGCTCCTTCTTCGAGAGGCGCTCGAGCGAGCCGTCGGCGACCATCTGGTCCATGTCCTTCAGGCGCTTGATCGACTGCTTCACCGTCTTGAAGTTCGTGAGCATGCCGCCCAGCCAGCGGTAGTCGACGTACGGCGCGCCGGCACGGGCGGCCTCTTCCTTGACGATCTCGCGCGCCTGGCGCTTGGTGCCGACGAAGAGGATCGTCCCCTTGTTGGCGGTGAGCTGGCGCACGAACTTGAGCGCTTCCTGGTACATCGGAAGCGACTTCTCGAGGTTGATGATGTGGATCTTGTTGCGCGACCCGAAGATGTACGGAGCCATCTTGGGGTTCCAGTAGCGCGTCTGGTGGCCGAAGTGCACGCCGGCCTCCAGCATCTGGCGCATGGTGACGGACATCTCGAAAACTCCCGTGGTTAAGGTTGGCCTCCCCCGTCGGCGAACCGCCTTCGTCCCTCGCGGGACGCGGGCGGCACCTTAGCCTTCGACGGGGTGTGGATTTGGCGCGAGGAAACGGCCCATTATAGCGCGAAAAGGCCCGACCGATCAAACATTTCCCGCGCGATTCGCACGGCCGCAGGAACCCCGGCCGGACACCCGGACCTAACGGTATAATCGGACGCATCATGATGATGGATGGCCGCGGCGCGAGCGCCGCAAACCGGGTGAAGACCGCCGAGGACATCGCGGCCATGCGCGTCGCGGGCAAGCTCGCCGCGGAGGTGCTCGATTTCATCGCGCCCTACGTGAAGCCGGGGGCGACCACCGGCTACCTCGACAAGCTCTGCCACGACTACATGGTCGAGGTGCAGCGCACCATCCCGGCGCCGCTCAACTACGCCCCGCCCGGCCACCGGCCCTACCCCAAGTCGGTCTGCACCTCGGTGAACCACCAGGTCTGCCACGGCGTTCCCGGCGAGAAGGTGCTGCGCCACGGCGACATCGTCAACATCGACGTCACCGTCATCAAGGAGGGCTGGCACGGCGACACCAGCCGCATGTACTACGCGGGCGAGCCGTCGGTGCAGGCGAAGCGCCTGTGCGACGTCACGTACGAGGCCATGTGGAAGGGCATCGATGCGGTGCGCCCGGGCGCGACCCTCGGCGACATCGGTCACGCCGTGCAGCGCCATGCCGAGGAGCACGGCTTCAGCGTGGTGCGCGAGTTCTGCGGCCACGGCATCGGCCGGCGCTTCCACGAGGAGCCGCAGATCCTCCATTACGGCCGCCCGGGGCAGGGCCTCAAGCTCGTGCCGGGCATGACGTTCACGGTCGAGCCCATGATCAATGCCGGCAAGCGCGACATCCGCCAGCTCGCCGACGGCTGGACCATCGTCACCGCCGACCACTCGCTCTCCGCCCAATGGGAGCACACCGTGCTCGTCACCGAGGAGGGCTACGAGATCCTCACGGTCTCCAAGGGCATGCCGGCGCCCCCCGCGTTCGTCGCGGAGCGCGAGCGCCATACGGCCTGAGCGGGATTTCTCGCAGAGCCTCGGCATGACCGAGACCCTCCTGCACGCGCCTGCGGCGGCGGCGCCCGCCCCCGGCACCCGCGCCTGGATCCGCGCGCGACGGGAAGAGCTGCGCGCGCGCTACCTGCGCCGGCCCGACCCGCCCGCCAACCTCGCCGCCAACTCGAAGGCGGTCGACGCCCTGCTGCAGCGCCTCTGGGTGCGCTACGTGGACGATTCCGCCCTCGCCCTGGTCGCGGTCGGAGGATACGGGCGCGGCGCGCTCTTCCCGCATTCGGACGTCGACGTGCTGGTGCTCCTGCCCGACGGACGCGCGCCCGACGAGGCCGTGGAGCGCTTCATCGGCTCGCTCTGGGACACGGGCCTCGAGCCCGGCCACAGCGTGCGCAGCGTCTCGGAGTGCGTGGAAGAGGCGGCCAAGGACGTGAGCGTGGACACGAGCCTCCTCGAGGCGCGGCTGGTCGCCGGCGATGCGCGCCTGCTCGAGGCGCTGGAGTCGCGCCTGCGCGAGCGGCGCAACGTGCGCGAGTTCTTCGAGGCGAAGTTCCAGGAGCAGAAGGCGCGCCACGAACGCTTCCAGGAGGCGGCCTACAACCTCGAGCCGAACATCAAGGAAAGCCCGGGGGGGCTGCGCGACCTGCAGATGGTGCTCTGGCTCGCGCGGGCCGCCGGCCTCGGCACCTCGTGGAAGGCGCTCGCGCAGGAGGACGTCATCACGGGGCGCGAGGCGGCGCTCATCCAGGCGAACGAGCGCGTGCTCCAGGACCTGCGCATCCGCCTGCACTACCTCGCCGGGCGTCGCGAGGACCGCCTGGTCTTCGACCACCAGATCGAGATCGCGCGCCAGCTCAGGCTGCGCGGCCGCGGCGCCATGGCGCCCTCGGACCTGCTCATGCGCCGCTACTACCTCGCGGCCAAGGCGATCTGGCGCTTCAACCAGATCGTGCTCTCGAACCTCTTCGAGCGCATCACCCCCGAGTCCGAGCGCAAGGTGAGGAAGCTCGACGAGGACTTCGTGGTCGACAACAAGACGCTCGAGCCGCGCGACGAGCGCCTCTTCGAGAAACGTCCCGGGATGATCCTCGAGGCGTTCATCCGCCTGCAGGAGAACCGCGGCATCGTGGGGCTCGGGCCCACGGCGCTGCGCTCCCTCTCGCGCGCGCTGCCGCGCATCGACCGGGCGTTCCGCGAGAGCCGCGAGAACCGCCGCCGCTTCATGGACATCGTGCGCGGCGACCGCCTCAGCTGGACCCTGCGGCGCATGAGCCGCTACGGCGTGCTCGGCCGCTACATCCCGGCCTTCGGCCGCATCGTCGGCCAGATGCAGCACGACCTCTTCCACGTATACACGGTCGACGAGCACATCCTCATGGTGATCCGCAACCTGCGGCGCCTGAGGCTGCCGCGCTTCGGGCACGAGTTCCCGTTTCCCTCGCAGCTCATGCAGGAGTTCGACCGCGTGGAGGTGCTCTACCTCGCCGCGCTCTTCCACGACATCGCCAAGGGGCGCGGCGGCGACCACTCGCACCTGGGCGCGCACGACGCGCTGCGCTTCTGCCGCGCGCACGGCATGGCGAAGGCCGACGCGGACCTCGTCGCCTGGCTGGTCGAGAACCACCTCGCGATGTCGGCCACGGCGCAGAAGCAGGACCTCACCGATCCCGAAGTGGTCTCGGGCTTCGCGACGCTGGTGCGCGACGAGCGGGCGCTCACCGCGCTCTACATCCTCACCGTCGCCGACATCCGCGGCACGAGCCCGGTCGTCTGGAACGCGTGGAAGGGGAAGCTCCTCGAAGACCTCTTCGTCCTCACGCGCCGCGTGCTGCGCGGCGAGACCGATTACGCCGCCTCGTGGATCGCGGCGAAGAAGGAGGAGGCGCTGCGCATCTTCCGCCAGTACGTGCCGCAGCCGGGCCGCGAGGCGACGCTCTGGGGCCACCTCGACGACAACTACTTCCAGCGCTTCGAGGCGACCGAGATCGGCTGGCACACGCGCACCCTCTGGTCGCGGGTCACGCCCGAGAAGCCGATCGTGCGCGCGCGCCTTTCCCCGGTCGGCGAGGGCCTGCAGGTGCTGGTCTACGCGCCCGACCAGCCCGGCCTCTTCGCGCGCATCACCGGCTTCTTCGAGCGCATGCAGTTCGACGTGGCCGCGGCGAAGATCTACACCACGCAGCACGGCTTCGCGCTCGACAGCTTCCAGGTGCTCACCCGCATGCGCGGCAACGAGCACCACCGCGACCTCATCCAGACGGTCGAGGCGCGGCTCGCCGAGCGCGTGGTCCCGGGCGCTCCGCTCGAGCCCGCGCCGTCGGGGCGCGTCTCGCGCTGGGTGAAGCACTTCCCCATCGAGCCGCGGGTCGAGATCGTTGCCGGGCGGCGCCCGGGACGCTGGCTGGTCTCGGTGAGCTGCGCCGACCGGCCCGGGCTCCTCTCCGCGATCGCGCGCGGGCTGCTCAAGCACGGCCTCAACCTGGTCGACGCGCGCGTCACCACGCTGGGGCTGCGCGCCGAGGACACGTTCGTGGTGAGCGGGGCGGAGCTGGAGGACGCGGCGCGGCGCGCCGCGATCGCGGCCGACCTCGGGGAGATCGTCGCCGCCTAGGGCGCGGGCTTCCCTTCGTTCAGCCGCAGCCAGCCGCGGATCACGCGGTAGAGGTACCAGACGGTGAGCACGAACCACGGCACGAAGAGCACGAAGAGCCCGATGACCGTGATCGCGAACACGAAGGTGCCGATCATCAGCCACAGAAGGCCCCAGAGGCAGGTGCG
>DATIZV010000070.1:0-10038 GCA_035516915.1 Usitatibacter sp.
CGACGATCAGGTCCTTCACCAGCTCCTGCTGCCCGTAGACGGTGATCGAGCGGCCGGTGAGGCCGGTGAGGTCGATGCGGTGGCCCCGTCCGGAGAAGCGCAGCTCGATGCCGTGGTGCACCAGCCCCTCGCGCCGCATGCGCCCGGCGAGGCCGCAATCGTCCAGCAGGTCCACGGTTCCCTGCTCGAGCACGCCGGCGCGCACGCGATGCTCCACGTGCTCGCGGCTGCGGATCTCGACGACGACGGAGTCGATGCCGGCGCGATGCAGCAGGTGCGCGAGCAGGAGCCCCGCGGGTCCCGCGCCGACGATGGCGACTTGCGTGCGCACGTTTCCCTCCCCGGAATGTGGCGGATTCTATACGCGGGGCGGCGCCGACCGCATAGTAAGATCGCGGGCTGCGATGCGAGGGCCGCGGCACCCCGCCGCCGACGCGCCATCGGCAGGAGCTCCCATGCCCGAAGCCTTCATCTGCGACGCAATCCGCACGCCTTTCGGTCGCTACGGCGGCGCGCTCTCCTCGGTGCGCACCGACGACCTCGCCGCGATCCCCATCGCCGAGCTCGTGAAGCGCAACCCGAAGGTCGACTGGGCGGCGCTCGACGATTTGATCTACGGCTGCGCGAACCAGGCGGGCGAGGACAACCGCAACGTCGCGCGGATGGCGCTCCTGCTCGCGGGCCTTCCCGTCGACCTCCCGGGCGCGACCGTGAATCGCCTGTGCGGCTCGGGCATGGAAGCGATCGGCCAGCTCGCGCGCGCGATCAAGGCGGGCGAAGCCGAGATCGGCATCGCGGGCGGCGTGGAGAGCATGTCGCGCGCGCCCTTCGTGATGCCCAAGGCGGAGAGCGCGTTCTCGCGGGCGAACGCGGTCTACGACACGACGATCGGCTGGCGCTTCGTGAACCCGAAGATGAAAGCGAGGTACGGCATCGACTCGATGCCGGAGACCGCCGAGAACGTCGCCGAGGATTTTAGGATATCGCGCGCGGACCAGGACGCCTTCGCGCTGCGCTCGCAACGGCGCGCGCTCGCGGCGCAGGCGAGCGGCGCGCTCGCCGAGGAGATCGTGCCCGTGGCGGTCGCCTCGAAGAAGGGCGATCCGCTCGTCGTCGCGCAGGACGAGCATCCGCGCGAGACCTCGATGGAGGCGCTCGCGAAGCTGAAGCCCATCGTCAGGGAGAACGGCACCGTCACCGCCGGCAACGCCTCGGGAGTGAACGACGGAAGCTGCGCGCTCCTCGTCGCGAGCGAGGCCGCCGCGAAGAAGCACGGCCTCACGCCACGCGCGCGCATCCTCGGCATGGCTTCGGCCGGCGTGGCACCGCGCATCATGGGCTTCGGCCCGGCGCCCGCGTCGAAGAAGCTCCTCGCGCGGCTCGGGCTCGCGATCTCCAGGATGGACGTGATCGAGCTCAACGAGGCGTTCGCGGCGCAGGCGCTCGCGGCGTTGCGCGACCTCGGGATCCCCGACGATGCGAGCCACGTGAACCCGAACGGCGGCGCGATCGCGCTCGGCCACCCGCTCGGCGCATCGGGCGCGCGACTCGTCACCGCCGCGACCTACCAGCTCGCGAGGCGCTCGGGGCGCTACGCGCTCTGCACCATGTGCATCGGCGTGGGGCAAGGCATCGCGATGGCGATCGAGCGCGTCTGACGCCGCGCCGGCGCGTCAGCTTCCGGCAGGAAAGAGGACCGCGATGCAGTCGGTGAAGAACGGCACGTCCATCGCGACGTGGCCGTCGGTGTAGACGCGCTCGTCCAGCTGCAGGCCCGGGTAATTCCTCGAGACGAGGATCCGATACAGCGCGTCGACGTACACGTAGTTGCCTCCCGTGTCTCCGCCGAGGAGGAGCGTGAGCGGCAGATCGCGGCCCACGTTCGCGGCGTACATGTTCGCTTCGGCCGTCTCCACCTCGTCCGGCTGCTGCCAGAACGATCCGTCCGCGGACAGGAACGCCGAAAACCGGTGGTTCGCGGGCGTCTCCATGAAGAAGGCGTAGCCGACGAAGAGTCCCGCCGAAGACAGGCCCGAGAGCATGCGCCGTGCGGGATCGGCGCCGTAACGGGACTCGATGGCCGGCGCGAGCTCGTCGACCAGGAAGTGGTAATAGGGAACGGCCCCGGGCATCAGGAAATCGACCTGGCGCCGGTCGCTTCCGGTATTGGCGACACCGACGAGGATCGCGCGAACGCCTTTCGCCTGCATCACGGCCGCGAGGTCCGCGAAGCGCGTTTCGGCATCGAGCGCGTAGATCGCGGGAAGCGGCCCGGACTGCGACGATCCCGGAGGAAGGTAGATCGAGATGGGATAGGCGATGCCGGGGTTCTGCGACTTGATCGTGAAGGAGTCGAACGTTCCCGTCGTCGAAGCGTCGGGTGAGGGGGAGCCAGATCCGTCGCATGCGGTGGCGAGCACGACTGCGACGAGCGCGAGCCACCGGATCAAGCGGTCGATCCTTCCTGCACGCTTTCAAGCCGGGCAGCATGGCGCAACTCGGGATCGCCCGTCTGCGGCTACAAGAGTCCGGCTTGCCGGGCGGGATACACGATCGTCCCCTCCGGCCCCGGCCTCGCTTCCGGCGTGATCTTCGCCGGCTCCGGCACGTCGCTCGAGACGAGGTGGAACACGTCCTCGCCGCGCGCGAGGAGATAGTCGGAGATGATGCGGCGGTGGCAGCGCCACCAGACCGACTCCGCGCACATGATCGCGCAGCGCCGCTCGCTTCCGAGCGCAACCAGCTGCTCGAGTCCCGCGCGGAATTCCGGGCCCAGCGCGTAATCGGCGTAATTGTGGAAGCTCTGGTTCTCCCAGAAGCCGTTCACGTCCGGCGGCACGTCGCGCCGGTGCCCGCGCAATCCGCCGAGGGATGCGATGTGCTCGTAGCCGATGCCGCTCTCGGCGAGCGAGCCGGGCAATGCGTCGGCGTTGTACTGCGGATTGGCGCGCGAGCGCGGCACGGTGCGCACGTCCACGAGGAGCGTCACGCCGTTGGGAACGAGCAGGTCCGTGAACTCTTCGATCGAGCGCGTGGAATGTCCGATGGTGAAGAAAGGTTGTGCCATCATTGAATCCTACGCCGCAATCCGGGAGATTCGACCGATGGAGCTCGTGATCCGCGACCTTTCCAAGCGTTACGGCAATGGCGTGCAGGCGCTCGACCGTGTCTCGCTCGCCATCGGCCCCGGCATGTTCGGGCTGCTCGGCCCGAACGGCGCGGGCAAGTCCACGCTCATGCGCACGCTCGCGACGCTGCAGGAAGCCGACGGCGGCTCCGCGATGCTCGACGGCATCGACGTGCTGCGCGAGAAGGACCGCGTGCGGCGCCTGCTCGGCTACCTGCCGCAGGAGTTCGGCGTGTACCCGAAGGTCACCGCGCAGGACATGCTCGACCACTTCGCGCGCCTCAAGGGAATCACCGACCCGCGCGCGCGCAAGGCGGTCGTCGACGCGCTCCTCGAGCGCACCAACCTCGCCGCCGTGCGCAAGCAGAAGCTCGGCGGCTTTTCCGGCGGGATGCGCCAGCGCTTCGGCATCGCGCAGGCGCTGATCGGCAACCCGCGTCTCATCATCGTGGACGAGCCCACCGCGGGCCTCGACCCCGAGGAGCGCGTGCGCTTCCACAACCTCCTCGCCGACATCGGGCGCGAGGTGATCGTGATCCTGTCGACGCACATCGTGGACGACGTGGCGGACCTGTGCCCGCGCTTCGCCGTGATCCACAAGGGGCGCGTGCTGCTCGAGGGCGAGCCCGGCGCCGCCGTCGCGCGCCTCGAAGGACGCATGTGGCGCCGCTCGGTGGAGCGCGAGGCGCTCGCCTCGCTGCAATCCTCGGCGCCGGTCGTCTCGTCGAGGCTGCAGGCGGGGCGTACCGTCGTTCGCGCGTATTCCGGGACTTCGCCCGGACCCGGCTTCGAGGCGGTGGCGGCGGAGCTCGAGGACGTCTACTTCACCGCGGTCGCCGGGCTCCTCGAGCCCGCGCGCGCCGCCGCGGCGGCGTGATGCGCACCGCGCTCGCCATCGCGGGATTCGAGCTGCGCACCAAGCTCGCGCGCATCTCGACCGCGGTGTATTTCATCGCCTTCGGGACGCTCGCCGCGCTGTGGATGGCCGCGGCGGGGGGCGCGTTCCAGAGCGCCAAGGTCGCCTTCAGCAGCGACAAGGTGTACATCAACGCGCCCTACGCCATCGCGCTCACGGTCACGATCCTGGGATTCGTCGGCGTGGTGACGGTCGCGGCGTTCATGGGCCGGGCGATCCAGCAGGACTTCGAGTACCAGACCTCGCACTTCTTCTTCACGAGCCCGATCTCGAAACGCGACTACCTCGCCGGGCGCTTCGTCGGCGCGGCGGCGATCCTCATCGTGATCTTCCTCGGCATCACGGCGGGCGTCGTCCTCGGCGCGCATTGGCCGGGCGTCGATCCGGAGCGCGTTGGGCCGTGGTCGTCCGGCGCCTTCCTGCGCGCCTATCTCGTGATGCTGCTGCCCAACGTGCTTTTCCTGGGCGCCGTCTTCTTCACGCTCGCCGCGCTCACGCGCCGCATGGTGGGCGTCTACATCGCGGGCGCCGTCGTGCTCATCGGCTACATCGCCGCGGGCCGGCTCCTCGCCGACATCGACAACCGCACGATCGCCGCCCTGATCGATCCCATCGGATCGAGCGCGCTCAGCCTCGCCACTCGCTACTGGAGCCTCGCGGAGAAGAACACGCGGCAGATCGCCCTCGCGAGGGAGCTGCTGTGGAACCGGGCGCTCTGGCTCGCGGTGGGCATCGCCTTCCTCGTCTTCTGCTACGCGCGATTCCGCATGGAGACCGAGACCGCGGAGCGTGCGCCCCGCCGCGGCCTCTTCCGCCGCCGTGCCGCGCCCCGCGCGCAAGCCGCGCAGGACGAGGCGCCCGCGCGCGCCGCGCCCGGCCTTCCTGCCGTCGCGCCCGACACGCGCGGCGGCGCCTACCTGCGGCAGCTGCCGGGCCTCGTGCGGCTGCACCTGCGCGAGACGCTCAAGAGCACCTACTTCGTCGCGATCGTCGTCACCGGGGCGCTCTTCATCCTCGGCAACGCGAAGGTGATCGGCTCCCTCTACGGCACCAACACCTACCCGGTCACCTACCAGGTCCTCGGGTTCGCCTCGGGCACCTTCGGCATCTTCGTCCTCGTCATCATCACGCTCTACGCCGGGGAGCTCGTCTGGCGCGAGCGCGACGCGCGCATGGCGCTCATCGCCGACAGCCTGCCGGTTCCCGGGTGGCTGCCGCTCACGGCGAAGCTCCTCACGCTCTTCGCCGTCCTCGTGGTGCTGCAGCTCGTGGTGCTCGCCTGCGGCGTGCTGATCCAGCTCTTCTACGGCTACACCCGGATCGAGCCGGGCCACTACCTGTTCGAGCTCTTGGTGCTCGAGCTGCCGCGCTACTGGATGCTCGCGTGCCTGGCGTTCGCCGTGCACGTGGCGGTGGACCAGAAGTACCTCGGCCACTTCCTGATGGTCGCCTTCTACGTCGCGAGCGCGGCCGCGGGAGCGTTCGGTTACGGCTACTGGGCCTACCACTTCGGCTACGTGCCCGGCGTCGTCTACTCCGACATGAACGGCTACGGGGACTTCCTGCGGCCGTACCCGTGGTTCGACCTGTACTGGACCGCCGCCTGCGCGCTGCTCCTCGTCGCGGCGCGCCTGCTGTGGGTGCGCGGGACCGACACCGCATGGCGCGCACGCCTCTCGATCGCGGCGCAACGCGCTTCGCGCCCGGTGAAGGCGGCCGCGGCGCTCGCGGTGCTGGTGCTCGCCGTGGACGGCGCGTGGCTCTACTACAACACCAACGTGCTCAACCACTATCGCAGCGAGTACGCGCAGGACGAGCTGCGCGCGCAATACGAGAAATCGTTCAAGCGCTACGCCGCGCGGCCGCAGCCGAAGCTCACCGCCGTGCGGATCGCCGTCGACCTCTTCCCGCACCGGCATCGCGTGCGCGCGAAGGCGACCTGCACCCTGCGCAACAAGACCGGCTCGCCGATCGACGAGCTCTACGTCACGCTCCCGGAGGAGCTCGTCGTGCACCGGATGGAAGCGAGCATCCCGCTCACCCTCGCCGACGACCGGCGCGAGCTCTCCTGGCGGCGCTACACGCTCGCGCAGCCGCTCGCTCCGGGCGATTCCATGACGTTGCGCTACGACGTCGAGTACGCGCCGCGCGGGTTCGCCAACGGCGGCGAGAGCCGGATCGTGGTGGACAACGGCACGTTCATCAACAGCGGCTACCTGCCCCACATCGGGTACGACGAGCACATGGAGCTTTCGCAGGACCAGGACCGCAAGCGCCACGGCCTCGCGCCCAAGCCGCGCATGCACGACCTGGACGACGCCGCTTACCACCAGCGCAACTACATCACGGGCGAGGGCGACTGGATCGACTTCGAGGCGACCATCTCGACCGCGCCCGACCAGCTCGCGGTCGCTCCCGGGCGCCTGGAACGCGAATGGACCGAGAACGGGCGGCGCTATTTCCACTACAGTGCGCCGGCACCGATCCTCGACTTCTACGCGTTCCTCTCCGCCCGCTACGCGGTGAAGCGCGACGAGTGGCGCGGCGGCGGGAAGGTGGTGCCGATCGAGATCGACTACCAGCCGGGGCACGAATACAACCTCGAGGCCATGGCGAGCGCCGTGAAGGACGCGCTCGGCGACTACACGCGGAACTTCAGCCCCTACCAGTACGATCGGCTGCGCATCGTCGAATTCCCGCGCTATGCCGCGTTCGCGCAGTCCTTTCCCAACACGATCCCGTATTCCGAAAGCATCGGCTTCATCGCGAGGGTCGATCCCAAGGACCCGAAGGACATCGACTATCCGTACTACGTGACGGCGCACGAAGTTTCGCACCAGTGGTGGGCGCACCAGGTGGTGGGCGCCGACGTGCAGGGAGCGACGATGCTCTCGGAGACCCTCGCGCAGTATTCGGCCCTGATGGTCATGAAGCATCGCTTCGGCGACGCGAAGATGAAGCGCTTCCTCAAGTACGAGCTGGACTCGTACCTGGTCGGCCGGGCGACCGAGCGCAAGGAGGAGGAGCCGCTCTACCGCAACGAGAACCAGCCCTACATCCACTACAACAAGGGAAGCCTCGTGATGTACGCGCTGCAGGACTACATCGGCGAGGATGCCGTGAACCGCGCGCTCGCGTCGTTCGTGCGCAAATGGGCGTTCCGCGGCCCGCCCTACCCCACCTCGCGCGATCTGCTCGCCGAGTTCCGCGCCGTGACGCCGCCCCAGTACCAGTACCTCATCGCCGACCTCTTCGAGACCATCACGCTCTACGAGAACCGCGCCGTGTCGGCGACGTGGCGCCGCCTGCCGGACGGCAGGTACCAGGTGAGGCTCACGGTGGAGGCGAAGAAGCTGCGCGCCGACCCGGACGGCACGCAGCGCGAGGTGCCGATGGACGACTGGATCGACATCGGCGTGCTCGGAAAGGACGACGCGCCGCTCTACCTGCAGAAGCAGCGCATCCGCTCCGGCCGCACGACCCTCACGCTGGAAGTGGACGCGAAGCCGCTGCGCGCCGGGATCGATCCGATCGTGAAGCTCGTCGACCGGCGCCCCGACGACAACACCGTGGCGGTCAGCGAAGCGGGCTCCTGAGGCGCGTCCCGCGCCGGCGCGCAGCGAGCGAGGCGATGAGCTCGTGGAGCGCCGCCGCCGCGGGAGAAAGCTCCGCATTGCGCCGCGACACGAGGACCAGCGTGCGCGACACCACCGGCTCGCGCAAGGCCACGACGCGCAGCCTCGGGTACGCGCCCTTCTGCACCGCGAGCCGCGGGACGATCGCCGCGCCGACGCCCTCGGCGACCAGCCCGACCGCGGTGGAGCTCCTCTGCACCTCGAACCGGAAGCGCAGCGAGACCTGCGCCCGGGCGAGCGCGTCGTCGAGAAGATGGCGGTTGCCGCTCATCTGCCCGACGTAGATGAGCGCGTGCGGCTCGAGGCTGCGCCATGCGAGGGCCTCGCGGCGCGCGAGCGGGTGGTCGTCGCGGCACACCAGCACGAAGCGGTCGTCGACGAGCGGCATGCCGGCGAGGTCCGGGTGGTGCGAGCCCAGGATGTTGATGCCGAACTCCGCCTCGCGCGAAAGGACCGCCTGCGCCACGTCGGCCGAGGCGTGGTCGAGGATGCGCACGCGGTTGTCCGGGTGGCGCGCGGCGTAGCGCTGCACGATGCGCGGAAGGTAGTGCACGCCGACCGTCGGCACGCAGGCGATCGTCACGTCGCCGCGCATCGCCTTGCCGCTCTCGCGCACCTCGGCGAAAGCCGCCGTGAGGTCCTCCACCAGGCGGCGCGCACGGGGAAGGAAGGCACGGCCGATGGTCGAGAGCGCCGTGGAGCGCGTGGTGCGCTCGACCAGCCGCACGCCGAGCGCCTCCTCGAGCTTCTGCAGCCGGCGCGTGAGGCCGGTCTGCGTGATGTGCAGCGACCCGGCGGCGCGGCCGAAGCTGCCGCGCTCGGCGATCGCGATGAACGCCTGCAGGCCGGCAACGTCGAGCTTCATGCGAATCCTTCATCAATCGGCGCGATAAATTCATTTTACTTCGGAGCCCTGCGGGCGCCAAACTGCCGGCAAAGGAGTCCCCGGCGATGCACGACGCTCTCACGGCATGGCAAGCGCTTCGCGAACGCCTGCGTGCGCGGGCGCGCGAGCTCGCCGAGGAGGTGCGCGCCTATCCGGGGCCGATCGCGCGCTGCGACGAGCAGCTCCCCGCGCTCATCGCCGAGCGCTCCCGCGCGCTCGAGGCCGCGCACCTCGCCGAGGCGCTCGAGCGCGAGCGCGCGACGCTCGCCGAGCCCGCGTGGAGGGCGCGCCTCGCGGGCCTCGTCGCGCTGCTCCGGCCGGGCGACACGCCGGGCGCCGCGCTCGAAGCGGACCTCCTCGAAGCCCTGCGCCGCGTCCCGGCCTCCCCTAGCCCGCCGGCGGAGTGACCGCGGCCGCGGTTCCCGCGAGCTGCCTCACGTATCGCGCCTGCATCGCGACCCAGACGGCCACGGGCGCGAGCGTGGGGAAGAGGAGCGAGCCGAGCTGGTAGGCGAGCGCCGTGAGCTCCGCGCGCCATCCGACCAGTCCGGCCTGCGATGCGGTCTCGGGGCCGGCGCGCAGCACCTGCGCGAGGAAGTCGAACGCGATGCTCCACGCCTGGAACGGGAGGAGCGCCGCGAGGCCGAGCGCGAGCTTGCGCCACCCGCCCCGGCTCGCGAGCACCAGCGCGGCGAGGAACGGCGTGCCGTAGGTCGAAAGCATCGGATTCACCTCGACGATCACCACGCCGCGCTCGCCGGAAGCCGTGCGCGCGGCGAGGCGCGTCACGAAATCGAGCAGCCGTCCGTCGATCTCGATCGACGCGACCAGCTCGCCGTGCAGCGCGACCAGCCCCTGCGCGAGCCACGCGGCCGGACGGTCGAGCCAGGGCGCGAGCCAATACCAGGCGGCGAGGCACGGCACGAGCCACGCGAGGATGCGCGCCGCGAAGAGCAGGATCGGCTTACGCGGGTGCACGGGGCGCAGGTTCGACGCGGACCCAGCGCAGCCACAGCAGCCACACCACCAGCACGTCGACCATGATGAGCGTCTGCCAGAGGTAGAGGTGCGCCCATTCGAACGCGACGCGGTTCCATTGCCCGAGGTAGAAGAGGCTCACGACGCGCACCAGGTTGAGGACCTGCACGGCCGCCACGCCGGCCGCGATGCCGGCCGCCTTGCGGGTCCACGGCGCCGGAAACGCGAGGATCGCGGCCACCAGGATCAACGTCGCCTCCACCCCGTTGCATCCCGCCCGGATCGACACCGCGAAGCCGTTGGTCGTGCTCTCGAGCACGTCGCCCAGCGCGACGACGTGCCGGTCGAAGCGCGTGATCACGGCGGCGCACAGCCGCGCGAGCGTCGCGGTCCACGGCTGCACCAGCGCCTCCTGCGCCGGGCGCGTGAGCTCCGCCGTGAACAGGCCCACCAGGATGAGGAGGAAGAGGGAGAGGAAGCGCAGCATCGCAGGGCG
>DATIZV010000071.1:0-2658 GCA_035516915.1 Usitatibacter sp.
CACCGGATAGTTGGGTCCCTCGACCTGGGTGTCGCTGTAGGTGTAGTAGGCGCGCAGGGTGACGATGGGATTCACGATCCGGTCGAGGGCGAAGGTCGCGCGCTTCACCTCGCCTTCGCCGAAGACGGGCTGGCCTTCGAGCAGGTCCGGCGTCGGCGGCTGCGAGATCGCGCGGTTGCGCAGGCGATCGAGGTTCGTCACGTCCGAGGCGGTGTTCTGCACGCCGTCGAGCGGCGACACCAGGTTGCTCACGCGGCTGCGCTCGTAGAAAGCGGTGGCGAACGTGCGCTTCGCGTCGTTCCATTCCACCTGCGCGCGGCACTGGTCGAGCGTTCCGCCCGGGTACACGAGCTGGTCGTCGAGGGGCATCCCCGCCACGGACACGGGCGCCTGCGTGTCGAGGCTCGCCGGATGGATCCAGCGCCGGCAGGCGCCGCGCACGATGAGCGACTCGTCGACGCGCCACACGACGCCCGCGAGCGGCTCGACCTTCTTCACGCGATACGACTCCGCGAGCGGCACGACGCCGCCGCGGCTGGGATCGCGCGTCACCACGATATCGCGGTCCTTCCGGTAGTCCATCCACGCCGCGCCCGCTTCGATGCGCACCGACGGCGCGAGATATCGCAGCATCGCGTAGAGGGCATCGGACCGGTCGCGATTGGTCTCGTCGAGGCGATCCTGCAGCACGGAAGAGGGCGGCGCATGGAAGCCCGCGTCCTGAAGCAGCACCTGCACGTCCTTGGCGTGCGCGCCCTCGGCGCCCGCGGTGAGCTCGAGCGCGTCGCTCGCGAGGAAGGTGTAGCGCGCGGCGGCGTCCGACGCGGTGGGCTTGAGCGTGAAGTGCGAGCCCTGCACCAGCGACGAGCCCGGCACCACCAGGGACAGCGTCTGGTCGGAAGTCGAGTCCTGCGAGCTGCCGCCCGCCTTCACCCAAAGGCTCGAGCGTGCGTCGGGCGCGTATCTCAATCCTCCGTCGAAGCGCCACGTGGAACCGTCGATGTGGTCGAAGCTTCCCGTGGCGTTCTGCGTTCCGAGGTCCGCGTCCACCGAAAGATAGTTGGCATAGATGAATGTCGCGACGTCGTAGCGCGGCTTCCATCCGGCGGCGGCCGTGTACGTGTGCGCCCGCGCCGAGAGCGCCGTGTCGCCCGGGTCGATCTTCGTGTCCACGGCCTCGCCGAAGTACGACACCGGCGAGCCGGTCGTGTCGTTGCCGTTCACCGTGATGACCGGCTCGGTGAGGCGCAGGTCGTTGCTGTGATTGAGCCGCAGCGACGCGGTGCCGAAGTTGCCCGGCTGCGCCACGAGGGACTGGAAGCGGTTGGACGCGCCGAAGGACGACGGATCGGTGATGAAGCCCTGCATCAGCTCCGAGCGCTTGTCGAAGTCGCCCGGATAGCGGTCGGCAAGGAAGAGGTGGCTCGCGCCCCAGAACGGCAGGTACGACTCGTAGGCGGAGCTGCGCGCCCAATACTCGAGGCCCGTGGCCGCGAGAGGCGTTCCCACGTTCGCCACGCCCTTCTGGTTGTCGGCCACCGCATTGGGCGACTTGAGGTACGGGATGCGCTTGAGCGCCTGCTGCGCGTCGTCCACGGCCGCGACGTACTCGAAGCGGTCCTGGTGGATGAGGCTCGTGAGGAGATACGGCAGCGGATCGTTGGGATCGAGCTCCTTCGCGCGCGAGAGCTCGAAGAGCGCGGCGTCGTCGCGGCGCTCGCGATAGTACGCGGCGGCGAGAAAGACGTGGGCTCGCGCATAGCGCGGCTCGATCGCTCCCGCTTTCTGCAGCGCCGCGAGCGCGGCCTCGACGTGGCCGGCCTTGAGCTCCACGATGCCCAGGCCCGTGAGCGCCACGTAGTTGTCGGGCTGCAGATCGAGCGCCGCGTCGAGCTCGCTCCTCGCACGATCCAGGTCGTTCGCGAAACTCTCTACCGTTCCCGATTCCGCGCGATACGAGGCCTCGGCCGCATCGAGCGTGATCGCCTTCGCGAGGTCGCTGCGCGCCGCGCCCACGTTCTCGCGCTCGCCCTCGACCGCGCCGCGCCCGTACCAGGCCCTCGCATCGCCGGCAGAGACCTCCACGGCTCGCCCGTACGCGGCGATCGCCTCGCGCCCGCGCCCTTCGTGGCGCTCGATGTCGCCCAGCGTCACGAGCGCGTCGGGCGAGTCGGGATTCTCGGCGAGGGCTGCGCGCACATGCGCCCTCGCCGTCTCGACGTCGCCGTCGAGCAACGCAAGATGCGCCGCGGCCGCTTCGAAGCGCACGTCCTTCGGGAAGCGCCGCGCGCCACGTTCGAGCGCCGCCCGCGCCGCCACGAACTCGCCGCGATACACCTCGAAGTCGGAAAGCAGCAGGAAGGCCGCGGAAGGCGCGTCGCTCGTGTCGGCCAAGGCGCGCGCGTGCGCGTAAGCCTGCGCGAGCTGGCCGTCGTGGACGAGTGCCGCGATCGCCGCGTAGCGCGCATCGTTTCCCGCCGAAGCGGAATAGCGGCGCGGATCCACCGTGAAGGAGCTCACCCACTGGATGCGTTCTCGCGAGGTCCTCAACAGCAGCTTCACCGGCGCCTTGCCCTTCTCGGCCCGCGCCTGCTCGTTGGGCCGCACGAGCACCTCGCCGTGCTCGTTGGAGAACTGCACTTCCCCGCTGAACACCGA
>DATIZV010000072.1:0-7913 GCA_035516915.1 Usitatibacter sp.
CCGAATCCACGGCCGCCACCGCGCGATGGTGATAGTCGATGTAGATCTCGTGCCGCGCGATCACGAACTCGATGTGCGGGCAGAGCCGGCGCGCCTCGGCGACCTTGGTCCCGGTCTTCACCCCGAAGGTCTTGGCTTCGACGCTCGCCGCGATGCACACCGTGGTGTCGGCGAGCATCGGCACGACGCCGAGCGGCCTGCCGCGCAGCCGCGGCTCCACCTGCTGCTCCACCGAGGCGAAGTAGGAGTTGAAGTCGACCAGGAGGGAGGCGAGGCTCACGTCCGCGGCATCGTGACCGGCCGGGCGGTGGCCTCCATGAACTTGCGGCGGAAGACCAGCGGATCGGCGATGTCGGGGATCGGCTCGATGGAGCCGCCGGTCCCGGTCATGAGGATGGTGCCGAAATTGAGCATGCGTCCCCAGAAGCCCTGCTCGACGCGCAGCGCCTCCACCTTCTCGAGGTTGATCTCGACGGTGTCGCGCTTGATGAATCCGAACTTGGCGATCACGCGGCGATTGGTGATCGCGAGCTCGGTGGAGTGGACCTTGATCCACGCCGCGACGAGGAAGAAGAGGCCCACGACGACCACGAGCAGCAGCACGCCGAGCACGACCAGCCCGGCCTGCGACCACCAGGAGACGCGCCCGCGGTGCAGGACCGTCTCGCCGGCGACCAGGGAATCGTCGATGTAGGACATGTCAGCCGAGGTCCGTCGCCTCGACGAAGGCGCGCACGACGGATTCGAGCGCCGTCGCGTCCTCCTGCGTGAAGCGTTCCTTGCGCGGGCTGTCGATGTCGAGCACTCCGAGCACCACGGGCTCGGGATTTCCGGGCCGAACCTGCACCACCGGCACCACGATCTCGCTCCTCGAGGCGGAATCGCACGCGATGTGCCCCGCGAACGCATCCACGTCGGGCACGATCACCGTCCGCCCCCGTGCCGCCGCCGTCCCGCACACGCCCTTTCCGAGCGCGATGCGCACGCACGCGGGCCTGCCCTGGAAGGGTCCGAGCACGAGCTCGCCGCCGCGCAGCCAGTAGAAGCCGGCCCAATTGACCTCGGGGAGCGAGTGGTAGAGCAGCGCGGCGAGGTTGGCGGAATTCGCGAGCGCGTCGCGCTCTCCCCCGAACAGCGCGCGGGCGAGCGGCAGCAGCTCCTCGTAGAGGGCCGCCTTGGAAGGGGATTGGGGACGGGCGGTCGCGAACATGGGGGCGATCCCGACCCGATTCTACCCCGGGCGCCGGGCGCGGCGCCCGCGAACCGCCGGCCCGCGGGCCCGGCTGCTCCGCGCGAACGGTCAGGTGGCGGGCAGCGCCCATTCAACGGAACTCGGGCTGCCGCGTTGACGTCGCTATAATCCTCCTCTTGCCCCGGCGCGCGCCCCGCCCGCCATGCTCCTCGACTCCGCCGCCCCCTCTCCCCCGCCGTCCATGGACGCGGGCGCCGCCACGCCTCCCGTCGCGCGCCGCCGTCCGAAGGTGCTCGCCCGCTTCGGCGACCGGCGCACGGATCCCTACTTCTGGCTGCGCGACCGCGACGATCCCGGCGTGATCGAATACCTGCGCGCGGAGAACCGCTACACCGAGGCGGTGATGAAGCCGCTCGAGCGCTTCCGCGACGCGCTCTACGAGGAGATGCTCAGCCGCATCCAGGAGACGGACCAGAGCGTTGCCTACCGCCACCACGGCTACTGGTACTACCAGCGCGAGGTGAAGGGCCTGCAGTACCCGATCTATTGCCGGCGCGAAGGATCGATGGAAGCTCCCGAGGAGGTCCTCCTCGACGAGAACGAGATCGCGAAGGACCGCGCGTACACCTCGGTGGGCGCCTTCGAGGTGAGCCCCGACGGGAACCTGCTCGCCTACACCGTCGACCTCACCGGCTTCCGCCAGTACACCCTGCACGTGAAGGACCTGCGCACGGGCGCGCTCACCGCCGATACCGCCGAGCGCGTCACCTCGCTCGCGTGGGCGGCCGACAGCCGAACGCTCTTCTACGTGGAGGAGCACGAGACCACCAAGCGCAGCTACCGCCTGCACCGGCTCGCGCTCGGCGGCGGCGCGGTCGAGGTGTACCTCGAGCCCGACGAGGCCTTCGACATCGGCATCTGCGATTCGAGGAGCGAGGCCTTCCTCGTGCTCGCCATCGTGAGCAAGGACACCTCCGAGATCCGCGTGCTGCCGTCGGACCAGCCGCTCGGCGGGCTGCGCCTGCTGGTGCCGCGGCGCAAGGGCCACGAGTATTACGTCGAGCATCGCGGCGACGAGTTCTTCATCCGCACCAACGACCGCGGCCGCAACTTCCGCCTGGTGCGCGCGCCCGTCGACGATCCCTCGCCGAAGAACTGGAAGCAGGTGCTCGGCCATCGCCCGATGGTGATGCTCGAGCAGGTGGAGGTGTTCCGCGATTTCTGGGTCGCGGTGGAGCGCGACAAGGGATTGCTCAAGCTGCGCATCACGCGCTTCGCGGGCGGCAAGGGCCGCCACATCGCGTTCGACGAGCCGGTGTACTCCGCCTATCCCGGCACGAACCTCGAGTTCGATGCCGCGCGCTTCCGATTCATCTACGAGAGCCTCGTCACGCCGCGCTCGGTCTACGAGTACGAGTTGGCGAGCGCGACCTCCATCCTCCTCAAGCGCTACCCGGTGCTCGGCGGCTACGATCCGTCGCGCTACGCCATGCAGGCCCTCACGGCCGTCGCGAAGGACGGCACGCGCATCCCGATCTCGCTCGTCTACCGCAAGTCGCTGCGCCACGGCGCGCCGCAGCCGCTGCTGCTCTACGGCTACGGCGCGTACGGCATCCCGATCGATCCGTACTTCAGCGCCTCGCGCATCTCGCTCCTCGACCGCGGGATGATCTTCGCCATCGCGCACGTGCGCGGCGGGGGAGACCGCGGCAAGCTCTGGTACGACGCGGGCAAGCTGCTGCGGAAGAAGAACACGTTCACCGATTTCGTGGCCTGCGCGCAGTCGCTCGTGCGCAGGCGCTGCACGGCCCCCGACCGGCTCGTGATCCTCGGGGGCAGCGCCGGGGGACTCCTGATGGGCGCGGTGGTCAACATGCGGCCCGATCTCTTCCGCGCGGTGGTCGCGCAAGTACCCTTCCTCGACGTGGTCACCACCATGCTCGACCGCACGCTGCCGCTCACCGTCGGCGAATACCTGGAATGGGGCAACCCCGCCCGCCGGCGATACTACCGGTACATGCGCTCCTATTCGCCTTACGACAACCTGAAGCGCCGCGCCTATCCGGCGATGCTGGTCGAGACCTCGTACAACGACAGCCAGGTGATGTACTGGGAGCCGGCGAAGTACGTGGCGAAGCTGCGCACCCTCAAGACCGATCGCAATCCCCTGCTGCTCAAGACCGTCATGGAAGCGGGGCACGGCGGCGCGTCGGGCCGCTACGACGCGCTCCGGGACCTCGCGTTCACCTACTCGTTCATCCTTGACCAGGTGGGACTTGCAAAATGACGTCATTCCCGCCCTCGACTGAAGCGCTCGAGGGCAGGCTGCGTGGGGAATCCCCCGGTGGGTTCCCGCCTCCCGGGGAACGACGGATTCCCGGATGAGCAACCTCCAGCTGTTCGTCGCGTGCGTGGCGATCTGGGGCTCTACCTGGCTCGCGATCACCTTCCAGCTCGGCAGCGTGGCGCCCGAGGCGAGCGTCGCATGGCGCTTCCTGCTCGCCTCGACCCTGCTCTTCGCCTATTGCCTCGTGCGGCGGCTGTCCCTTCGCTACACGCTGCGCGAGCACGCCGGCATCGCGCTGCAGGGCATCCTCATGTTCAGCGCGAGCTACATCGCGGTGTACTACGCGGAGCAGAATGTGGTCTCGGGCCTCGTCGCGGTGGGGTACTCCGCGAGCCCGCTGCTCGGCATGCTCGGAATGCGCCTCCTCTTCCGCACCCCGATGACCCACGCGGTGATCGCCGGCTCCATCCTGGGCATCGCGGGCGTGGTCCTGGTGTTCTGGCCCGAGTTCGGACTGCTGCGCGGCGACCGGCGCACCGCCGTCGGCGCGGCGTTCACCGCGGCGGCCGTGGTGCTCTCCACCCTGGGAAGCATGGCCGCCCACCGCAACCAGGAGGGCCGCATCCCGCTCTGGCAGGGAATGGCGTGGGCGATGCTCTACGGCGCGCTCTTCTCGCTCGCGGTGGCGCTCGCCGCCGGCAAGCCGGTCGCCTTCTCGTGGACGGCGCCGTACCTGCTTTCGCTCGCCTACCTCGCCGTCTTCGGCTCCATCGTCGCCTTCGCCGGCTACCTCACGCTGATCCGGCGCATGGGTGTCGCGCGCTCCGGCTACATCGGCGTGATGGTGCCGATCGTGGCGCTCGCCGTCTCCGCCGCGTTCGAGGGATTCCGCTGGCACGCCCTCACGGGCATCGGCATCGCGGTCTCGGTCGCCGGCAACGTCGTGGTGTTGCGGGAGCGCGCCCGCACGTGAACGCCGCGCCGCGCCGTCGCTTCATCATCGCCCTCGCGCTTTCGGTCGTGGCGCACGTGCTGCTCTTCACGCTCACGCCGCGCAAGCCCGAGTACCGCCTGCCGCTTTCCTCGAAGCGAGGCCCGCTCATCGTCACGCTCGTGCCGTCGCACCCGCAGGTGGCGGAGCTCACCCCGCCCACTCCGCAAGCCACGCCCCGGCCTGCGTCCCGGCCGCCGCCCCGGCCTGCGAAGCGCATCCTCACCGCGAGGCCCAACACCCCGCAAGCGGCGCGCCCGGTGGTGGTCCCGCCCGAGGAGCCGAAGCCCACTGCGCCCGCGCCGGCCCCCGCGCCGCCCGCGACGGACATGCTCGCGATGCTCAACGCGCGCCGCCAGCAACGACGCGCGGCCGAGGCCGCGGCCGCGGCGCGCGAAGGCTCGCCGTCGCCCGCGCCCGTCGAGGACGAGGGCGCCGCGGCGCTCGAGCGCAATCTCGACTCGCTGCGCGACGACCGCACCGGCGGCATCTTCCAGATCCTCGAGAAGGACAGCTACGAAGCCGAGTACGCCTTCAACGGATGGACCCCGGACACGCGCCGCCGTTGGCGCCAGGTGATCGACGTGCACGTGAAGCCCGGCGACGACATCGACCGCGCGATCGTGCGCAGCATGATCGCGTTGATCCGCACCCACTACAGCGGCGACTTCCACTGGGAGTCGCAGCGCCTCGACAGGGTGGTGACTCTTTCCGCGCGCCCCCAGGACAACGACTACCTCGAGAGTTTCCTGATGCGCGAGTTCTTCAACACCCCGATGATCAATCCCGAGCCGCGCTGAAGCGCTCCAGCGAGCGCGCCGCGCGCCGGCGCACCGCCCAGCGCAAGGGACCGAACCAGCCGAGCGCGACCCCGGCGGGGCCGAGCGCCCGGGCGAGCCAACGCCACAGCGAGTAGTGGTCGTAGTGGCGCGAGATGAGCCCGTCGCGGAAGGCGAACATCGAGCGGCCCTCGATCGCCACGGCGCGGCCGCGGAAGCGCTCGCGTGCGGTCCAGCGCGCGAGCGCGCCGTCGCCATCCCCGGAAGCCTCGAGGAGGCGCACCTCCCACGCCGCCTGCGGCTCGAGCCGCAGGCGCCACAGGTGCGTCACCGCTTCGCCCCGAAGGCGGGGAAACAGCGGATCGGAAAAGAAAACATCCGGGTGGTAGCAGCGCGCCGCCCCTTCGGGGTCGCGCGAAGCGAGGCAGGCGTAGAATCGGCGGACGAGGGCTTCGTGAGGGTGCATGGATCGCCCGGGACGCTTGACCCGAGTCAAGGCTCGCTCATTCTCCGGCTTTCTATACTTTCCGGCATGGCGGTGGTCCTCTCCACCGGCCGCCCGCTTTCAGGAGATCCTCCCCATGGTTACCGCAGTCGCCGCCGAGGCGAAACCGAAGAAGCCTGTTCCCAGCGATATCGAGATCGCCCAGGCCGCCAGGATGCTGCCGATCGCCGAAGTGGCGAAGAAGCTGGGCATTCCCGACGAGGCGATCCAGCTCTACGGCCGCTACAAGGCGAAGCTCTCCCTCAACTACATCGACACGCTGCGCAACAAGCCGAACGGGAAGCTCGTCCTCGTGACGGCGATCAGCCCGACGCCGGCGGGCGAGGGCAAGACCACGACCACGGTTGGCCTGGGCGACGCGCTCAACCAGATCGGCAAGAAGGCGATGATCTGCCTGCGCGAGCCCTCGCTGGGCCCCGTGTTCGGCATGAAGGGAGGTGCGGCAGGCGGCGGCTATGCGCAGGTCGTGCCGATGGAGGACATCAACCTCCACTTCACCGGCGACTTCGGCGCCATCGCGCTCGCGAACAACCTGCTCGCGGCGATGATCGACAACCACATCAACCACGGCAACGAGCTCGGCTTCGACCAGCGCCGCGTCACGTGGAAGCGCGTGGTGGACATGAACGACCGGGCGCTGCGCGAGATCGTGATCGCGCTCGGCGGCCCCGCGAACGGCTTCCCGCGCGAGGACGGATTCGACATCGTGGTCGCCTCCGAGGTGATGGCGATCTTCTGCCTCTCGACGAGCATCAAGGACCTCAAGGAGCGCCTCGGCAAGATCGTGTGCGGCTACACGCGCGACCAGAAGCCGATCCTCGCCCGCGACCTCAAGTGCCACGGCGCCATGGCCGCGCTCCTCAAGGACGCGCTCGCGCCGAACCTCGTGCAGACGCTCGAGCACGTCCCGGCGATGATCCACGGCGGCCCGTTCGCGAACATCGCGCACGGCTGCAACTCGGTGCTCGCCACGCAGACGGCCCTCAAGCTCGCCGACTACGTGGTGACCGAGGCCGGGTTCGGCGCGGACCTGGGCGCCGAGAAGTTCATCGACATCAAGTGCCGCAAGACCGGGCTCAAGCCCTCTGCGGTGGTGCTCGTCGCGACGATCCGCGCGCTCAAGTACCACGGCGGCGTGGACGTGAAGGAGCTCGGCAAGGAGAACCTCGAGGCGCTCGCCAAGGGCATCACCAACCTCGAGCGGCACGTGAACAACATCCGCAACAACTACGGCCTGCCGTGCGTGGTGTCGATCAACCACCGCACGGAGGACACCGATGCCGAGGTGAAGATGCTGCAGGACAAGATGGCCCACCACCAGGCGAAGGTGATCCTCGCGCGCCACTGGGCCGAGGGCGGCAAGGGCGCGGTGGACGTCGCGAGGGAAGTCGTACGCCTGTGCGAGGAGCCCAACGGCTTCAAGTTCGTCTACGACGAGGGCGACACGCTGTGGGACAAGATGAAGGCGATCGCCACCAAGATCTACGGCGCCGCCGACATCACCGCCGACTCGAAGGTGCGCGCGCAGATCAAGAAGTTCCAGGAGTCGGGCTACGGGCACTACCCGATCTGCGTCGCGAAGACCCAGTACTCGTTCTCGACCGATCCGCAGCTGCGCGGCGCGCCCTCCGGGCACGTCGTGAACATCCGCGAGGTGCGGCTCGCCGCGGGAGCCGAGTTCATCGTGATGGTCTGCGGCGACATCATGACGATGCCCGGCCTGCCGAAGGTGCCGTCCGCGTGCAACATCGACGTCACCGACGACGGCAGGATCACCGGCCTCTTCTGAGCCTTCCAGCCGAGCCGGCGCCGTGCGGCCGCGCGGCGCCGGGACGCCGTCCCCGTCTCGCGGGGACGGCGTTTTCATTTCTGTGGCGCCGTTCATACTTCCCGCGCCGATTTTCCCGCCCTCGGCGCAGCCGCTTTCGGCGATAATTGCCCCGCGTCGATACTTCGGAAACGTCACGGGGAGCCAATGCGACTCCAGGGCAAGGTAGCGATCGTCACCGGCGCCGGATCGGGATTCGGCGAGGCGATCGCGAAGCGCTACGCGGAAGAAGGCGCGAGGGTCGTCGTGAACGACATCGTCGCCGCCGGCGCCGAGCGCGTCGCCTCCGGGATCCGCGCGAGGGGCGGCGAGGCGCGCGTGGAGCTCGCCG
>DATIZV010000073.1:0-9401 GCA_035516915.1 Usitatibacter sp.
AGCGGCCCGCATCGTCGCCGCGGCACGCGAGGCGGGCGTGAACTTCGTCGACACCGCCGACGCGTACACCCGGGGCGAGAGCGAGCGCATTCTCGGGCCGCTCATCGCGAAAGACCGCGACCGCTGGGTGCTCGCGACCAAGGTCGGCAACGCGATGCGCGACGACGATCCCAACCAGCGCGGCACGGGCCGCAAGTGGATCATGGCCGCGGTCGACGCGAGCCTCGCGCGGCTCGCAACCGATTACGTCGACCTCTACTACCTGCACCGCGACTTCGAGTCGATCCCGCTCGAGGAGACGGTGCAGGCGATGGCGGACCTGATCCGCGCGGGCAAGGTACGCTACTTCGGCGTCTCCAACTATCGCGGGTGGCGCACGGCCGAGCTCGTGAACACGTGCATCCGGCTCGGGCTTCCGAGGCCGGTCGCCTCGCAGCCCTACTACAACCTGCTCAACCGCCTGCCGGAGAACGAGATCCTGCCCGCCTGCGCGCACCACGGCCTCGGCGTGGTTGCGTACAGCCCGATCGCCCGCGGCGTGCTCACCGGCAAATACGCACCGGGCGCCGAGCCCGATCCCTCCTCGCGCGCCGGCCGCAAGGACCGCCGCATGATGGAGACGGAGTTCCGCGCCGAGTCGCTCGAGATCGCGCAGAAGCTCAAGGCATACGCGGCGAAGAAGGGCATCGCCCCCGGCCACTTCGCGGTCAACTGGGTGCTGAACAATCGCATCGTCACGAGCGTGATCGGCGGGCCGCGCACCCTCGAGCAGTGGAACGACTACGTGGCGGCGATCGGCAAGCCCTTCGACGCGCAGGACGAGGCCTTCGTCGACACGCTGGTGAAGACCGGCCACCCCTCGACGCCGGGCTACAACGACCCCTCGTACCCGATCCGCGGACGCGTGCCGCGCACCGGCTAGCGCCGTTCGGGATACCAGAAGTCGGTGGCACCGCCGCGGCGCATGAGGCCCGGGCGGCCCGCGGCGAGGAGCCGCGCCACCATCCCGAGGATTTCGAGCGGCGTACGGCCCTCGAGCTTTCGCGCCGAGCTCGTGACGAAGGTCCCGAGGATCACGAAGCGGCCCGCGCGCTTGAGGGCCTTCGAAAGCCAGATCTCCTCGCTCGCGTAGTAGCGCTCGTCGAAACCGCCCGCCGCCTCGAACGCCGCACGCGTGCAGAAGAGGAAGCAGCCTGCGGCCCAGCGCGCGAGGCGGAAGTAGAGGGGGACGAAGACGAACCTCATGAAGCCGCGCACCCACGCGGGCGCGGGCTCGATGCGCACCGGGGCCCCGCCGCCGGCGGCGCCCGCCGCGAGCGCGGCGACGGCCTGCGCGAGGAGCGCGGCGTTCACCTGCGTGTCCGCGTCGACGAAGACGAGCCGGTCGCCGCGCGCCTCGCGCGCGCCCGCGTTCCTCGTCGCGGCGATCTGCCGCTTCTCGACGTGCACCACGCGTGCGCCCATCTCGCGCGCGATCGCGGAGGTGGCGTCGGCGGAGGCGTCGTCCGCGACGACGATCTCGTAGCGCTCGCCGAGCGCACGCGCCGAGGCGTGGATCGCCGCGAGCGTGGGTCGAAGGTAGCGCTCCTCGTCGTAGGCCGGGACGACGAAGGAGATCATGGAAGGATCGATTCCCGCCCGCAGCGTGCCCTCGAGCGTTTCGGTCGAGGGTGGGAACGACGGGCCGGTCATGCGGTCGCGGTGGCCTTCTCGCTCTCGATGTGGTCGCGCACGATCGAGTCGAAGTCGGCATCGGCCCGGAAGCCCATCGCGTCCGCCCGGGGCGTGCGGAAGCGCACCGGCCACGTCTTCACGATTCCCTGGATGCGTGCGTCGGGCCTGAACTTCACGCGGCCCATGGCCTCGGGCCCGGCGACCCGGCCCATCGCCTCGATCATCTCGCGCACGGTGAGCGTGATTCCCGGGAGGTTCACGACGCGCGTCGTGGGCCACTCCGGGGACGGCAGGTCGAGCGCGTGGATGAAGGCCTCCACGACGCGCCTCGGCGAGAGGATCCACACGCCGGTGTCCTCGGGCACCGGGCATTCCGAGGCGACGCCCGCGAGCGGCTCGCGGATGATGCCGCTCGCGAAGGACGAGGCCGCGAGGTTGGGCTTGCCGGGCCGCACGACGATCGTCGGAAGCCGCAGCGAGCGCCCGTCGAGCATGCCCTTCCTGGTGAAGTCGGCGACGAGATACTCGCCGATCACCTTCTGCGTGCCGTAGGAGGTCTGCGGCGCGGGCGTGGTGGAATCGTCCAGCACGTCGGGAAGCTTCCCGCCGAAGGCCGCCACCGAGCTCGCGAACACGAGCTTCGGCGGCTTCGCGAGCTTGCGGCACGCCTCGAGGAGCGCGCGCGTGCCGTCGAGGTTCACGCGGTAGCCGAGGTCGAAGTCGGCTTCCGCGCCGCCGCTCACGACCGCCGCGAGGTGGAACACGGTGTCGGTGTCGTCGCCGAGCGCGGCGGCGAGCACGTCGGGCGCCGCGAGGTCTCCGGTGATGCGCTCGAAAGACTTCGCGAGTCCGGGCGGGAAGCCCACGTCGAGGAGGCGGATGCGGGCGTCGCGATGCCGCGCCTGCAGCGCCGCGGCGAGGCGCGAGCCGATGAATCCGCCGCCGCCGGTGATGAGCGCCTTCATGTTCCCGGTCCCTCCCTCAGAGCGCGGCGACGCACATGATCTCGACCTTGTAGGCCGGGTTGGCGAGCTTCGCCTCGATGGTCGCGCGGGCCGGCGCATTGCCGGGCGCGACCCATGCGTCCCACGCGGCGTTCATGCCGGCGAACTCCCCCATGTCGGCGATGAAGACCTGCGCCGAGACGATCTTCGTCTTGTCGCTTCCCACCTGGGCGAGCAGGCGGTCGATCTTCGCGAGCACCTCGCGCGTCTGCCCCGTGATGTCCTTCGCCGTGTCGTCGGGCACCTCCCCCGCGAGGTACACGGTGCCGTTGTGCACCACGATCTCCGAAAGCCTCTTTCCGACGTTGTGCCTCTGGATGGTCATGTTCTATTTCCTTCGGGAGACAAGGCTTTGGATCATCCAAGGCATTTTGCCCCATCACTCGACCGGGTGGGCGCGGGCCTTGAAGCCGGCGCGCTGGAGCGCTTCCACGATCCTCTCCACGTGCTCGTGGCTGCGGGTCTTCAGGACCAGGTCGACCTCGGCGTTCTGCACCGCGAGCGAGGTGAAGGCGCGCTGGTGGTGGACCTGCTCGATGTTGGCGTTCTGCTCGGCGATGCAGGCGGTCACGCGGGCGAGCGAGCCGGGAAGGTCGCGCACCTCGACCAGCACGCGCGCGAGCCGCCCCGCGCGCACCATGCCGCGCTCGATGATCTCGGCGAGGACCAGCGGATCGATGTTGCCGCCGCCCAGCACCAGCCCCACCTTGCGGCCGCGGAAGCGCTCCGCGTTGCGCAGCACCGCCGCGAGCGGCGCGGCGCCCGCGCCCTCCACCACCGTCTTCTCGATCTCGAGGAGCAGCACGATCGACTCCTCGATGTCGCCCTCGTCCACGAGGAAGATCTCCGAGACGTTCCTCGAGACGATCTCGCGCGTGAGCTTGCCGGGCTCCTTCACCGCGATGCCCTCGGCGATCGTGGAGGCGGCGAACGTGGGCTGCGTGCCCTTCATCGCGTGGTACATCGCCGGGAAGCGCACCATCTCCACGCCGACCACCTCGATCGAGGGCTTCAACGCCTTCGCCGCGATCGAGATGCCGGAGATGAGGCCGCCGCCGCCGATCGCCACCACGATCGCGTCGAGCTCCGGATGGTCCTGCAGCATCTCGAGGCCGCAGGTGCCCTGCCCCGCCACGATTCTCTCGTCGTCGTAAGGGTGCACCATCGTGAGGCCGCGCTCCACGGCGAGCTCGAGCGCGCGCGCCTTGGCCCTGTCGAAGTTCTCGCCCTCGAGGATCACCTCCGCGCCGTGGCGCTGCGTGTGCTCGACCTTCACCCACGGCGTGTGGCGCGGCATCACGATGACGGCCGGGATGCCGAGCCGATGCGCGTGGTAGGCCACGCCCTGCGCGTGGTTTCCCGCCGAGCAGGCGATCACGCCCTTCGCGCGCTGCGCTGCGTCGAGCGAGGTGAGCTTGTTCAGCGCGCCGCGCTCCTTGAAGGACGCGGTGAACTGGTGGTTCTCGAACTTGAGGTAGATCTCGGCGCCGGTGACCTCGGAGAGCGTGCGCGAGTGCAGGCACGGCGTCCTGACCACCTGGCCCTCGATCACCTTCGCCGCCGCCTCGATGTCTTTCAGCGTGACCATTTCGTCTGCTACATCAGAGGAACCACGGATGAACACGGATGAACACAGATAAGCCGCGAGAGCGTGCCGTCATGCGTCTTGTCCCGGCGCCGGCTCGTTCGCGATACCCATCCGTGTTCATCCGTATTCATCTGTGGTTCCAACGCCTTATTGGGTGAAGCGGAAGTCGACCTCGGGGGCCCGTCCCGAGATGATATCCGCAAGCGCGCGGCCGCTGCCGCAGGCGAGCGTCCAGCCGAGCGTGCCGTGGCCCGTGTTGAGGAACAAGTTCGGGTAGCGCGTGCGCCCCACCAGCGGGACGTTGGAGGGCGTCGAGGGCCGCAGCCCCGCCCAGAAGCTCGCGCGCCCGTAGTCGGCCACGCCGGGAAAGATCTCGCGCGCGCGGCGGATCAGCGCCTCGCAGCGCACGAGGTTGAGCTCAGTCGAGTAGCCGGAGAGCTCGGCGGTCCCCGCGATGCGCAACCGGGCGCCCAGGCGCGAGATCACGATCTTCGCCTCGTCGTCGGTGAGGCTCACGCGCGGCGCGCGCGCGGCGTCGGTGACCGGCACCGTCGCGGAGTAGCCCTTCGCCGGATAGACCGGGAGCGCGAGGCCGAGGTCGCGTGCGAGGAGCGGGGAGTAGCTGCCGAGCGAGAGCACGTACGCATCCGCGACGAGCGTCTCCTCGCGGCCGCCCGCGTCGCGCACCACGACCGCGCCGACGCGCCCGCCCTCGGCGCGGAGGCGCTCGACGGTGCGCCCCATCGCGAGCACCGCGCCGCGCGCCTCGGCGAGCTTCGCGAGCCGCGCGGTGAAGAGGTGCGCATCGCCGGATTCGTCGGTGGGGGTGTAGGTGGCGCCGACGATCCGCGAACGCGAAGGCGCGAGCGCGGGCTCGATCGCGATCGCCTCGTCCACCGTCTTCACGTCGCGGTCCAGGCCGTAGTCGCGCATCACCGAGGCGGCGCGCACGGCGCCCTCGAAGACACGCGGGTCGGTGTAGTAGTGCAGGATTCCCAGCTCGAGCTGGTCGTACTCGATCGCCGTCGCGGCGCGCAGCTCGCGCAGCGACTCGCGGCTGTAGAGCGCCAGCTTCACGATGTCGCCGATGTTGCGCCGCGTGCGCGAGGGCAGGCACTCGAGGAGGAAGCTCGCGCCCCAGGTCCATTGGCGCGGGTCCATCTTCAGGCGGAAGAGCAGCGGCGCGTCGTCGCGCCAGATCCACTTGAGGATCTGCCCCGGCGCCTCGGGATTGGCCCACGGCTCGGCGTGGCAGGCCGAGATCTGGCCGCCGTTCGCGAACGAGGTCTCGAGTCCGGGCCCTTCGCGCCGGTCGAGCACCGTCACCTCGTGGCCGCGCGCGGCGAGATACCACGCGGTCGCGGTGCCGACGACGCCGGCGCCGAGGACGAGGACTTTCATGGCGGGCGGAGTCTGGAGAATTGGCTTAGACTTGTCAACGCGCGATTCGTTGTCGCCGCGCGCATTCCCTCGCCTCGCCGCCATGAGACCGCGCCTCTACGCCGACCTCCTGGGCTTCGTTCGCGCCGCCTGCACGCACGCATCGCAGGCCGGGCGGGAGCTCCCCGTGCTGCCCTTCTACGTGAAGGAGCACGCGGTGGGCTGGCTGCGCCCTTCGTTCGCCGACCAGCTGCGCCGCTGGCCGCACTTCTTCGAGGTGACGACGGCGTACGTGACCCTGCGGGCGAAGCCGGAGACCGCCGCGGGCCGCAGCGCCGCGATGGCCGAGGTGACGCGCGAGCTCGCGCGCGACGGCGTGATCCGCGGCTGGCGCGACGAGCTGGTGAGCGTCTCGCACCACTACGCCGCGCCCGAGCTCCTGCGCATCGAGCGCGCCGCCTCGCGCCACTTCGGGATCATGGGCTACGGCGCGCACGCGAACGGCTTCATGCGCACGGGCGGTCTCGTGCACGCGTGGATCGCGCGGCGCAGCGCGGACAAGAGCATCGATCCCGACAAGATGGACAACCTCGTGGGCGGACGCATCGCAGCCGGCCTCACCGTCGACGAGACGCTGCGCAAGGAAGCCTGGGAGGAGGCGGGCATCGCGCCCTCGCTCCTCGAGGGCGTGAATTGCCTGGGCGCGGTGCGCGTCGAGTATTCCGTTCCGGAAGGGCTGCACCGCGAGATCCTGTTCGTGCACGATCTCTGGCTGCCGGACGACTTCAAGCCCGCCAACCAGGACGGCGAGGTGAGCGAGATCCGCCTCTTCCCCATCGAGGAAGTGATCGGCAACATCCTCGCCGGCGACTTCACGCTCGACGCGGGCGCGGTGACCATCGACGGGCTGCTCAGGCTGGGCGCGGTGATTCCCGAGGACGCGCAATACCTGGATATCCTGCGGCTCCTCAAGCCCTGAACGCGTGACCACACTCGCCCTCGGCCTCGTCCTCACCTCCGCCTTCCTCCACGCGAGCTGGAATTTCCTCCTGAAGAAGAGCGGCGGGGGCGCGGGGCTGGTGACCGCGGCTTCGGCCGCCTCGCTCGTGGTGTGGCTCCCGGTGATCGTGGTCGTGATCGCATGGCAGGGATACGCCTTCGAGCCGATGCACCTGGTGCTGATGCTCGGCAGCGGCGTCATCCACATGGCGTATTTCCTGCTGCTCGACCGCGCCTACCGCAAGGGCGGCGACCTCTCGATCGTCTACCCGCTCGCACGGGCCACCGGGCCGCTGCTCGCCATCCTGGTGGCGGTCGCGCTGCTGGGAGAGCGCCCGGGCCCGACGGCGATCGCCGGAGCGATCCTCATCGTCGCCTCGGCGATCGTCCTCACCGGAAATCCCTTCACCTGGCATCGGGGCACGTCGCGCCACGCGGTCGGCTTCGCGCTCCTCACCGGCTGCACCGTCGCAACCTACACCGTCTGGGACAAGGCCGCCGTTTCGCACTGGACGATCTCGCCCATCCTCTACGACTACGGGTGCATCGCGTTCCGCGCGGCGGCGATGCTGCCATGGACGCACGCCCATGCGCCGGGCGACATCGCGCGCGCATGGCGCGAGCGCAGGAAGACGTTGATCGCGATCGCGGTGATGTCCCCGCTCGCCTACATCCTCGTCCTCACCGCGATGGTCTTCACGCCGGTGAGCCTCGTGGCGCCCGCGCGCGAAGTGTCGATCCTCTTCGCCGCGCTGATGGGCGCGCACCTGCTGCGGGAGGGCGGTCTCGCGCGGCGCGCGATCGCCGCGGTCGGGATGGCGCTCGGGGTCGCCGGACTCGCGCTGGGGTAGAATTTCCACGACGTTCCCGCGCGACCTCCCATGTCTTCGTTCACGTCCTCTCCCGCCTGGCGCGCGCTCCTCGAGCACCGCGATGCGCTCGCGGCCCGGCGCATCGACGAGCTCTGGCGCGCCGACCCGGAACGCGGCTCCGGGTTCGCGTTCGGCTGCGCCGGCGTGGCCGTGGATTTCTCCAAGCAGCGCATCACCCGCGAGACGCTGCAGCTCCTCGTCGCGCTCGCGCGCGAGCGCGGGCTCCCGGCGGCGATCGAGAAGCTCTTCACCGGCGAGCGCGTGAATGCGACCGAGAAGCGGCCGGCGCTGCACACGGCGCTGCGCGGCGACGAGCACGTCGCGGTGGACGGCGTCGACGTGCTCCCCGAGGTGCAGCGCCATCGCGAGCGCATGCGCGTCTTCGCGCAGGCGGTGCGCGAGGGCCAGTGGAAGGGCGCGAGCGGCAAGCGCTTCACGCACGTGCTCGCGATCGGCATCGGCGGATCGGCGCTCGGACCGCGGCTCGCGATCGAGGCGCTCGCCGCCTCGGCCGACGGCCCGCAGGTGCGCTTCGTCACGAACATCGACCCCGCGGAGCTCGACGACGCCACGCGCGGCCTCGATCCGGCTGCGACGCTCGTCGTGGTCGCCTCGAAGACCTTCACCACGCAGGAGACGATGGCCAATGCCGCCGCGGCGCGCGCATGGCTCACCGCCGCGCTCGGCCCCGACGCACCCGCGAAGCACGTGATCGCCGCCACCGCGAACCCGGAGGCGGCGGTCGACTGGGGGCTCGCCGACTGCAACATCTTTCCGTTCGAGGAGTGGGTGGGCGGGCGCTATTCGGTCTGGTCGTCGGTCGGACTGCCGGTCGCGATCGCGGTCGGGATGCCGGTGTTCGAGCACATGCTCGCCGGCGCCCACGCGGCGGACCTCGAGTTCCGCTCGAAGGCGCTCGAGCACAACGTCCCCGCGCTCCTCGGGCTGGTCGGCATCTGGAACCGCGACGCGCTCGGCATGGCGAGCCACGCGGTGCTCCCGTACGCCTCGCGCCTCGAGAGCCTGCCGGCGTACCTGCAGCAGCTCGAGATGGAGTCGAACGGCAAGCGCGTCACCGCCGACGGCACGGCGGTCGATTTCGAGACCTGCCCGGTGATCTGGGGCGGCACCGGCACGCCCGGCCAGCACGCCTTCCACCAGTGGCTGCACCAGGGCACCGATCCCGCCTCGTGCGACTTCATCGTCGTGGCCCGCCCGATGGGGCGCGAGCGGGCGCACCACGAGATCCTGCTCGCCAACGCGTGCGCGCAGTCGCAGGCGCTCATGACCGGCGTCGCGGCGCCGGAGAGCTGGCGCGCCTGCCCCGGCGACCGCGTGAGCACCACGTTCGTGCTTCCCGAGCTCGACGCGTTCCATCTCGGCGCGCTCCTCGCGATCTACGAGCACAAGGTGTTCGTGCAGGCGGCCGTGTGGGGCATCGACGCGTTCGACCAGTGGGGCGTCGAGCTCGGCAAGAAGATCGCGGGGCAGGTGCTGCCCGCGCTGCGCGGGAAGGCCGCGCCGCTCGATCCGGCCAGCGCGCACCTCGTCGCGCTCATCCGCAGGATCGCCGAAACGGGCTAGGAGCCCGCCGCCCTCGCCATGCCGATCGAGGATTACAAGCGCATCGTCGAATCCCTCAAGCTCGCGCTGGCGATCGCCGACGCGAAGGGCCGCATCGTGTTCGCCAATGCGTCGCTCGCGAAGATGTGCGCGCGGCCCGTGGAGGCGCTCGAGGGCATGCCGCTCGCGGAGCTCTTCGCGCCCGGCGACCAGAAACGCGTGCAGCAGAACGCCGATCGCGTCGTGCAGGGCAAGGCGGGCGGGTCGTTCGTGGACGCCGAGCTCGCGGTGGCTTCGCGCGAGCCGCAATGGGTGCAGGCG
>DATIZV010000074.1:0-3295 GCA_035516915.1 Usitatibacter sp.
CACCTACACGTACAACGGGACGACGGTCACGAAGAGCATCACGCGCCAGCCCTTCACCACCACGCCGCCGAGCTGCCAGTGGTCCGCGTTCGACCGCAGCTTCTCCGACAACATGCAGGACCTCTGGTGGAACCCGAACGAGTCGGGATGGGGCGTGAACATCGCGCAGCACGGCAGCACGATCTTCGCCACGCTCTTCACCTACGACCGCACCGGCAAGGGGCTGTGGCTGGTGCTGCCCGACGGCGAGCAGACCACGCCGGGCACGTTCACCGGCACGATCTACACGACACGCGGCCCCTCGTTCGACGCATCGCCGTGGGGGACCATCTCCAGCACCGCGGTGGGCACCATGACGTTCACCTTCACCGACGGCGACAGCGGAACCCTCACCTACACGTTCGACGGCGTGACGGTCACCAAGAGCATCCAGCGCCAGGTGTTCGGCACCCTGCGCACCGATTGCGGATCGTAGCGGCTTGAGCGAAGCGCTCATCGAATCCCTGGACCACGAAGGGGTCGGCGTCGCGCACGTCGACGGCAAGGTGGTCTTCATCGACGGCGGCGTGACCGGCGAGCGGGTGGAATTCGCGCGCCGGCGAAGCCGCGGCAACTTCGACCTGGGCTCGGTGACGCGGGTGCTGCGCGCGAGCCCGCAGCGGGTCGAGCCGCGCTGCCGCTACTTCGGGACCTGCGGCGGCTGCGCGATGCAGCACGTGGATCCGGCCGCGCAGGTGGCGGCGAAGCAGCGCGTGCTCGAGGACAACCTCGCGCGGATCGGCAAGGTGGGCGCCGAGTCGATCCTGCCTCCCGTGATCGGGCCCGCGTGGGGCTACCGGAACCGCGCGCGGCTCTCGGTGCACTACGTCGCGAAGAAGGGCGGCGTGCTGGTGGGATTCCACGAGCGGCGCTCGAGCTTCGTCGCGGACACGCTCTCCTGCGAGATCCTGCCGCCGGCGATCTCCGCGCTCATTCCCGAGCTGCGCGAGATGTTCACGTCGATGCGCCTTCGCGAGCGCATCCCGCAGCTCGAGCTCGCGGTCGGCGCGGCGGTGACCGTATTCGTCCTGCGCCACCTCGAGCCCGTTCCGGAGGAGGATGCGGCGAAGCTTCGTGCGTTCGCCGATCGCCACCGGATCCAGTGGTGGCTGCAGGCGCATGGTCCCGAGAGCGCGTACCCGTGGTATCCGCTCGATGCGCCGGCGCTCGACTATCGGCTCCCGGAATTCGGCCTCACGCTCGGCTTCGGTCCCACCGAGTTCACCCAGGTGAACGCCGCGGTGAACCGCGTGCTCGTGAAGCGCGCCGTCGACCTTCTCGATCCGCGTCCCGGGGAGCGCGTGGGCGACCTCTTCTGCGGGCTCGGCAACTTCTCGCTCGCGCTCGCCACGCGCGGCGCGGATGTCGTCGGGATCGAGGGTTCGGCGGCGCTGGTGGCACGCGCCGAAGCGAACGCACGCGCCAACGGCCTCGCCGATCGCGCGAGCTTCCTGGCGCACGACCTCTACGCGGATGCCGCCGGCGCCCTCGCGCGGCTCGGCCGCGTCGACAAGCTCCTCATCGACCCGCCGCGCGACGGCGCCGTGGACCTATGCAAGGGGCTCGCGGACGACGGCCCGCGGCGCATCGCATACGTCTCGTGCAGCCCGTCCACGCTCGCACGCGACGCCGGGGTGCTCGTGAACGTGAAGGGCTACCGGCTGCGCGCGGCCGGCGTGGTCAACATGTTCCCGCACACCGGGCACGTGGAATCGATCGCGCTGTTCGAGCGCCCGGGGATCGACTGAGATCCGCCGCGTGGCGGCGCCAAAAGAAAAGGGCGGCGCGAAGCCGCCCTTCTCGCGGGCCGTGCCGCCGTCAGTCGTTGCGCCCGCCGGCGATGCCGAGCAACGCGAGCAGGTTCACGAACACGTTGTAGAGGTCGAGGTAGAGCATCAGCGTCGCGGTGATGTAGTTGGTCTCGCCGCCCGACACGATGCGGTTCACGTCGACCACCATGAAGGCCGAGAAGATCGCGATGGCGATCACCGAGTACGCGACCATCAGGGCCGGAATCTGCAGGAAGATGTTCGCGAAGCCGGCGATGACGAGCAGGACCGCCCCGATGAAGAGGAACCTCGCGAGGCCCGACAGATCGCGCTTCACCACCGTGCCGATGGTGGCCATCGAGGCGAAGATCACGCCCGTGCCGCCGAAGGCGAGCGCGATGAGGCTCGCGCCGTTGGCGAGGCCCAGCACCACGCCCAGCAGGCGCGAGAGCACGAGGCCCATGAAGAACGTGAACGCGAGCAGCACGGCGATTCCCGCGGCCGAGTTCTTGGTCTTCTCGATCGCGAACATGAAGCCGAAGGCGATCGCGAGGAAGAGGATCGCGCCGACGGCGGGATGCGCGCCGCCCACCAGGCTGAAGTTGAGCCGCAGCCCGAGCCAGGCGCCGAGCACCGTCGGCACCATGGAGATGGCGAGCAGCATGTAGGTGTGGCGAAGGACGCGGTTGCGCGCGAGCGCCGGCGCCGCGACCGTCGCACGCGTCATGAGCGGATTCTGGGGTTCCATCGTGGGGCTCCTGGTTCGATGCGGGTCGCAATCCGGACCCGCTCGGTGAGATCGGGGCTCGTCCCGGCGTTTTCAAGTCGGGCCGGGTAAAATCCGTCGGGAATCATACCCGTTCCTGACAGCACTTCAGACGGAAGGTTGGCCGAGCGGTCTAAGGCACCGGTCTTGAAAACCGGCAGGGGTTCACGCCCCTCGTGAGTTCGAATCTCACACCTTCCGCCACGAACCTGACTCTCAGCTGTCGGCACGGCCCCTTGCCGGCTCGCTTCCCGGCGGCACGGCATCCGAGACGCGCAGCTTCCTCAAGCGAGCCGATTTCTTGTGCTGGTGCTCCTTCATCCGGTGAAGGACGTCGACCAGGAACCGGAGCGTCTCGCGGATGTACGGGCCCTTGTTCAGCATCACGCACTCGGCGCGGCTTCCCATCGCGGCATCCGTCACCTCCGCCCGCGACGGCATCCCGGCCTTCGCCAACGACTCGAGGACCTGCGTCGCCCAGATCACCGGAACATGGGCCGCCTCGCACAGCCAGAGGATCTCCTCCTGCACTTCCGAGAGCCTCTCGAAGCCCACTTCGACCCCGAGATCGCCGCGCGCGACCATCACCGCGACCGGCGGGTGCTTCAGCGCGGTGAGGAGGAGCATCGGCAGGCGATCGAACGCGGCCTGGGTCTCGATCTTGAGCACGACACCGAGGCGGGCGGCATCGAGCTTCGCGAGCTCCGAGAGCAGCATCTCG
>DATIZV010000075.1:0-10955 GCA_035516915.1 Usitatibacter sp.
CTACAACTGGTACAACGTCCCGATGTGGTACGCCGGAATCGAGGTGCACAACGACCTGCAATCCGGCCGCTACATCGCGATGAGCTTGCGCAACGAGGAGAAGCGGGTGTACGAGCCGCTCAAGCGCACCGCGGCGGACTACACGCCGGAAGCCCTGCGCGGCATCGGCACGCGCTGACGCGGGCGAGACCCCGGCGGTTCCGATGAGCAAGACGGTCGCCGCCGGGCGCGCGCTTCTCCTTGCGATCGTCGCTGCGCTCGGCGCGTGCGCCCCCGCGCCCGGAGCGCGCGCGCCCTCGGAAGCGCAGGTGCTTCCCGCGAAGGGCCCGATCGCCCCGGCGACCGTGAAGCGCCTGCTGCTCGTCGACGCCGTGCGCGCGGGCGAGCGCATCGTGGCCGTGGGCGACCAGGGCTGGATCCTGCTTTCCGACGACGAGGGCGCCAGCTGGCGGCGCGCATCCGCGCCCGACGCGCCGCTCCTCACGGCGGTCTGTTTCGTCGACGCGCAGCATGGCTGGGCCGTCGGCCACGACGAGACGATCCTCGCGACCCGCGACGGCGGCGAGACCTGGACGAAGCAGTTCTCGCGCCCCTCGGCGGGGGGCCCGCTCCTCGACGTGCTGTTCCTCGACGCGCAACACGGCATCGCGGTCGGCGCCTACGCGTCGTACTACGCGACCGAGGACGGCGGCCGCACGTGGACGAAGCGCAAGATCATCCCCGAGGATCGGCACCTGAACGCGATCGTGCGCCTGTCCTCGAGCGCCGATGCGCGGAGCGCGCCCGGAGCGCGGCTCCTCATCTTTGGCGAGGAGGGAACGATCCTCGCCTCGGACGACGGAGGCGGGCACTGGGCGAAGGATCCCTCGCCCTACAAGGGCTCGCTCTTCGGAGGGCTCGTCGCCGACGACGGCTCGGTGATCGCCTTCGGCCTGCGCGGGAAGATCTTCCGCACGCGCGACGGCGGCGATACGTGGACGGCCGTCGACAACGCATCGCAGGCGACCCTCATGGGCGGCACCCGCCTGCCCGACGGCGAGCTCGTGCTCGCGGGCGGCGCCGGCACCGTGCTCGCGAGTCGCGACCAGGGCCGTACCTTCACGCCACTCGCCAATTCCGAGAGCGCGCGCCTCTATTCCTCGGCGGTCGCCGGGCGGGCCGGCGAGGTCCTGGTCTTCGGCGACGCGGGCGCACGGTCGTTCCCGCTCGCACCCGCGCAAGGTGCGGCGGCGAAATGACCCTCGAGCGCTTCGTCCGCGCGGTCTCCGGCGTCATCTTCGGCCACCGCCGCCTCTGGCTCGTCGTCTTCGCACTGCTCGCCGCTTTCTTCGCCTTCTCCGCCTCGCGGCTCGCGATCGACGCGAGCTTCGACAAGATGGTGCCGCTGCGCCATCCGTACATGAAGGTGTATCGCGACTACGAGAAGGTGTTCGGGAGCGCGAACCGCATCGCCATCGCGCTCATGCAGGAGCACGGCGACATCTACACCAAGCAGTACATGGCGAAGCTGAAGGCGCTCACCGACGACGTCTTCCTGCTGAACGGCGTGGATCGCGCGTCGGTGAAGTCGCTCTTCACGCCGAACACCCGCTTCATCGAGGTGATCGAGGAGGGCTTCGCGGGCGGCAACGTCGTGCCCGCCACCTTCCAGGGCACCGACGCGGACCTCGCTACGGTGCGCGCGAACGTGGACAAGTCCACCGAGGTCGGGCGCACGGTCGCGACCGACTTCTCGGGCGCGCTCGTCACCGCGACGCTCCTCGAGATCGACCCCCAAACGGGTGCCCGCCTCAACTACTTCCGGTTCGCGCGCAAGCTGGAGGAGCTGCGGCGCAAGTACCAGGGCGACGGGCAGACGGTCGCCATCATCGGCTTCGCCAAGGCGGTCGGCGACATCCGCGACGGCGCCCTTGGCGTGCTGCTCTTCTTCGGCATCGCGTTCGCCATCACGCTCGGCCTGATGCTGTGGTTCGTGAAGGACCTCAAGCTCACGCTGGTGGCGCTCGCGGTGGCGCTCATGCCGGTGCTGTTGCTGCTCGGCACGCTGCCGCTCCTGCACTTCGGCCTCGATCCGCTCTCCATCCTCGTTCCGTACCTCATCTTCTCGATCGGGGTGTCGCACGCGGTGCAGATGACGAAGACCTGGGAGCGCGAGATGCTGGCGGGCGCCGACTCGCTCACCGCCGCGCGCAACGCCTTCGGCAAGCTCTTCATCCCGGGAACGCTCGCGCTGCTCACCAACGTGCTGGGCTTCGCGGTGATCATGCTGATCCCGATCGACATCGTGCGCGAGCTCGGCATCACGGCCTCGCTCGGGGTGGGCTGGATGATCCTCACGAACAAGGTGCTGCTGCCGATCCTGCTCTCGTACCTCGCGATCTCGAAGCGCGTGCTCGGGCGCCAGGCGAAGCAGGAGAGCCGCGCGGAACGGATCTGGCGCGCTGCGGCGGGCAGCGTCCAGCCGCGCCGGTCGACGGCGATCATCGCGCTCGCGCTCGTCGTCCTCGCGCTGGGCGTCGTGCAGGCGCGCCACCTCAAGGTGGGCGACTACGGCATCGGCATCCCGGAGCTGCGGCCCGACTCGCGCTACAACCTCGACAACGCCGAGATCGTGCGCAAGTTCGCGATCGGCGTGAACACGCTCGGCGTGGTCGCGCAGACCGAGGGCGTGCAGGGCGCGTGCACGAACTACGACATCATGAGCGCGATCGAGCGCTTCGACTGGTACATGCAGAACGTGCCGGGAACGCAGTCGGTGATCTCGCTCGCGGGCATCGCCAAGGTGCTGAACGCCGGCTTCAACGAGGGCAGCGTCAAGTGGCGCGAGCTTCCGCGCGACCCGCAGGTGATGGCGCAGGACGTGACGCCGGTCGACACGTCCACGGGCCTCCTCAACGCCGACTGCAGCGCGATGCAGGTGCTCGTCAACACGACCGACCAGCAGGGCGAGACGCTCGCGCGGCTGGTGGCGGCGGTGAAGGAATACGCCGCGGCGCACCCCACGCCGCACCTGGAGTGGAAGCTCGCCACCGGCAACATGGGGGTATCGGCCGCCACCAACGAGGCGGTGGACCAGGCGCGCTTCGAGATGGATTTCGCGATCTTCGGCGCGCTGCTCCTCATGTGCCTCGCCACGTTCCGCAGCCTCCGCGCGACGCTCTGCATCCTCGTCCCGCTCGCGATCGTCTCGGTGCTGTGCGAGGCGCTGATGCCCACGCTCGGCATCGGGCTCAAGATCTCGACGCTGCCGGTGGTCGCGCTCGGCGTGGGCGTGGGCGTCGACTACGGCATCTACCTCTACGACCGCATCGAGGCGCACCTGCGCGAAGGACTGGCGCTGGAGGGCGCGTTCTACGAGGCGTTGAAGGAGCGCGGCACCGCGATGGTGTTCACCGCCGTGACGATGACCATCGGCGTGGGAACGTGGGCCTTCTCGGCGCTCAAGTTCCAGGCCGACATGGGCGTCCTCCTCGCGTTCATGTTCTTCCTCAACATGCTGGGCGCGCTCTTCCTGCTGCCCTCGCTCGCCGCGTTCCTGCTCGGGCGGGCCGCGCATGCACGCAAGGAAGCGTAGGCATGGCGAAGGCGTTCCTCTTCCTCGGCGCGCTCGCGATGGCGCTCGGCGTGGCGGCGGGCGCGTACTCCGCGCACGGGACGAAGGACGCGGTGCATCCCGAAGCGGCTCGACTGCTGCAAGCGGCGGTGCTCTACCAGCTGGTGCACGGGCTCGGTCTCGTCGGTGCCGGCCTCGCGGCGCGCGGCGGAAAGTCGCCCTGGCTCGCCGCGGCCGGCGTGCTCTTCGCGGCGGGGATCGTGCTCTTCTGCGGTGCGCTCTGGGTCCTCGCGATGACCGGCCGCTCCCTGGGGCCGATGGCGCCCACCGGCGGCCTCGCCTTCATCGCCGGGTGGATCGCGTTCGCCGTGCACGCTCTAAGCCGCGACTGAAGGCGACTATTCCGCTTTCGTCACCACCGGCGCCGCCGGCGCCTCGTTCACCACGAGCTGGAAGACGTCGGGCCGCGCGTAGTGCCCCGCGACGTCGAAGTCGAACTTGCCGCGCCCGATGTCGGCGAGGTCGAGGTCCGCGGCGAGGATCGTCTCCCCGGAGAATTCGGGGCCCGCGAGCACCGTCCCGAGCGGGCTCACGATCGCGCTCCCGCCGCGCATGATCACCGAATCGGGCGAATCGCCGAGCGACATGCGCACCGAGGGCGGGAAGTCCTTCTTCCGGATGAACTGGCACGCGGTGAGCACGAAGCAGCGGCCCTCGAGCGCGACGTGCCGCATGGTGGGAAGCCAGGTGTCGCGATCGTCCGCGGTGGGCGCGCAATAGAGCGCCACGTTCTTCGCGTACATCGCCATGCGCAGCATCGGCATGTAGTTCTCCCAGCAGATCACCGCGCCGATGCGGCCGTAGGGACTGTCGATCGCGGTGAGGGTGGAGCCGTCGCCGAAGCCCCAGATCATGCGCTCGAGCGCCGTGGGCATGAGCTTGCGGTGCTTGCCGAGGAGCGCGCCGTCGGGCCCGAAGAAGAGCACGGTGCAGTAGCACGTGCCGCCGTCGCGCTCGATCACGCCGATCACGAGATGCACGCCGTGCGCCGCCGCGGCTTCCCCGAGGCGCTGCGTGTGCGGCCCGGGAACCGGGATCGCCGCGTCGAGGTAGATGCGGAATTCCTCGCGTCCCTTCGGATCGCGCGCGCCGACGACGAGGCCGTAGTTGAGTCCCTTCGGATAGCCGGGAACGAACGCCTCGGGAAAGACGACCACCTTCGCGCCCTTCGCCGCGGCCTCGCCCACGAGGCGAATCGCCTTCTCGACGCAGGCCTCGGCGTCGAAGGGCACCGCGCCCGCCTGCACCACCGCCGCGCGCACCACCGCATTCGTCATCATCGACCTCCGTATTCGCACCGGGTCATGCGTGCGCCTCGACCGCGTCGCCGACGCGGACCGTGCCGGGCTTCGCCACGAACCAGTTCATGCCGAACATCACGCCGAACGCGGGGTGCTCGCGGAACGTCGCGAGCGTCGCGAGCGGCTCGGGGCCGAGCACCTCGCCGGTCGACTGGTCGGTCGTCGTCACCTCGCATCTTCCGCACGGCTTCGCCGCGCCGAATGCCGCATCGCCGATCGCGATCCGCGTCCAGGCGTCCTCCGCATACGCCGCCGCTCCGTCGAGCACGATGCTGGGGCGGAAGCGGTTCATGGGGAGCGCGCGATGCCCCTTCGCGACGAGCCTCGCGTTGAGGTCCGCGAGCGAAGCCTCCGAGATCGCGAGGCACGCGTAGCCGTCGGCGAAGCCCACCAGCCTTCCCGGCGCGAACTCCGGGTTCGATTCCCGGCGCGTCGAATCCGGCATGTACACGATGCGGCACTCGATGCCGAGATACTCCGAGAGCCACGCGTCGACCGCGGGCGAGGGCGCGAGCGCATCGCAGACGCTGCGCCAGACGCGCACGCGCATCGCCTCGCCTCCGGTGGGCTCGAGCGGCAGCGATACCGGGTCCATGTCCGGCGCCGAGAGCCCCAGCTCGCCGCGCTCGATGGCGGTCCAGACGGTCGCCATCTTCGGCAGCACGCGCTGGCTGAGGAATTCGCCCGCGCGGTCGACCACCATGAAGCGCCGGTCGTGCTCGAGACCGCGCTCGGTCACGCGCGCCTCCTCGATCGCGATGCCCTTGAGGCCCTTCACGGGATAGATGTTGAGGGCGGAGACGGTGATCGGCATCGCGGAATTCGCCGTTGCAATGGGAGGGCATCCAAGGGTACCTTAGCCCGGTCAATCCCAAAAGGAAGAGGACGCCATGGCCCTGTGGGACAAGCTGATGGGCGAGCTGGTCGACATCGTCGAGTGGCTCGACGACACCAACGACACGCTCGCGTACCGCTTCGAGCGCTACCAGAACGAGATCAAGTACGGCGCGAAGCTGGTGGTGCGCGAGGGGCAGATGGCGGTCTTCGTGAACGAGGGCCAGCTCGCCGACGTCTTCAAGCCCGGCACCTACACGCTCACCACGCAGAACCTGCCGATCCTTGCGACGCTGAAAGGCTGGAAGTACGGCTTCGAGAGCCCGTTCAAGGCCGAGGTGTACTTCATCTCGACGCGCAAGTTCACCGACCTCAAGTGGGGGACGCCCGGTCCGGCGATGATGCGCGACAAGGAGTTCGGCATGGTGCGCGCCACCGCGTTCGGCATCTATTCGATCCGTGCCAAGGACGGCGGCATCATCGTGAAGGACCTCGTCGGCACCGAAGGCCGCTTCACAGTCGAGCAAGTGGAGGAGAACCTGCGCGGCAAGATCGGGCTGCGCATCAAGGAGCTGATGCCCGAGCTCGGCATCTCGGTGATCGACATGTCGGCGAAGGTGTACGAGATGGGAAATGGCCTGCGCGACCGGCTGCAGCCCGATTTCGCGGCGCTGGGTCTCGAGCTCGTCGAGGTCCAGGTGCAGAACGTGGGACTGCCCGAGGAGGTGGAGAAGGCGATCGACGCGCGCGGCGCGATGGCGGCGGTGGGGAACCTCCAGGCCTACACGCAGTACGAGACCGCGTCCTCGATCCGCGATGCGGCGAGCAATCCGGGCGGCACGGCGGGCGCGGGCGTGGGCCTCGGCGCCGGCGTCGCGATGGGCGCGCAGATGATGAACAGCATGGGCGCCGCCGCGGGAGCGGCGCCGCCTCCGGTTCCGGCGGCCGCCGCCTTCCACGTCGCCGTCGGACAGGCGCAGACCGGGCCGTTCGATCTCGGCGCGCTGCGCCAGCAGGTGAGCTCGGGACAGCTCACCCGCAGCTCGCTGGTGTGGCGCGCGGGCATGGCGCAATGGACGAAAGCGGGAGACGTGCCGGAGCTCGCGCCGCTCTTCGCCGACGTCCCGCCGCCGGTTCCGCAGTAGCCCGATGGACGCGCAAGCCCAGGCCGGCGCTGCCGTAGCGCTGGTTCGCGACATCACTTGCAAGTCGTGCGGCGCGAAGCTCTCGTTCGCGCCGGGCACCCGCAGCCTCAAGTGCGGCCATTGCGGCGCCGAGAACGAGATTCCCGAGGCGCCCGCGGCTCCCGTGGCGGAGCAGGACTACGAGGCGGAGCTGAAGGCGCTCGAGGGGAAAGCCGAGACCTACGAGGAGGAGCACGTCAAGTGCCAGGGGTGCGGCGCGGAGCAGACGCTGCCCGCGGACGCCTTCGCCGGACGCTGCGCCTTCTGCGGCGCGCCCATCGTCGAGAAGGGCTACGCGAAGCGCCTCGTGAAGCCCGAGGCGATCCTGCCCTTCCAGGTGGATCGCGCCCGCGCGCAGGACAACTTCCGCACATGGGTACGGCGCCGCTGGCTCGCGCCCGGCGACCTCAAGCGCTACGCGCAGAGCGATTCCGGCCTCGCCGGCATGTACGTCCCGTACTGGACCTTCGATTGCCGCACCTCGAGCGACTATCGCGGCGAGCGGGGCGACGACTACTACACGACCGAGACCTACACCACGAGGAACGCGCAGGGCGAGGAAGTGGTGCAGACGCGCCAGGTGCGCCAGACGCGCTGGACGCCGGCCGCCGGCCACGTCGACGCGTTCCACGACGACGTGCTCGTGATGGCCTCGAGCGTGTTGCCGGGCGACGTCCTGGGAGCGCTCGGGCGGTGGGACCTCAAGGCGCTCGTGCCGTACCAGCCGGAGTTCGTGAGCGGCTTCCAGGCGGTGGCGTACCGCGTGGGATTGCGCGATGCCTTCGTCGCCGCGAAGCAGGAAATCGACGGCCGCGTGGAGGTGCTGGTGCGCCGCGACATCGGCGGCGACCACCAGCGCATCCACGACGTCGCGACCCGCTACAGCGACATCACCTTCAAGCACATCCTGCTGCCGATCTGGAGCTCGACCTACCGCTATCGCGACAAGGCCTACCGCTTCACCGTGAACGCGCAGACCGGCGAGGTGAGCGGCGAGAGCCCGTATTCCTGGTGGAAGATCGCGCTCATCGCGATCGTGATCGTCGCCGCGGCGATCCTGATCGCGATGTACGGCGCGAAGAACTAGGCCCGGCCTACAACGACTTCAGCATCTGCTCGCCGCCGGAGACCTCGAACTTGCCCGGGGCCTCGACGTTGACCGACTTCACCACGCCGTCGTCCACGAGGAGCGCGAAGCGCTGGCAGCGCATGCCCATGCCGCGCGCGTTGAGGTCGAGCTCGAGGCCCAGCTTCTTCGTGTAGTCGGCGCTGCCGTCTGCCATGAAGCGGATCTTGCCGTTCGCCTTCTGGTCGCGCGCCCAGGCGCCCATCACGAACGGATCGTTCACCGCGAAGCACCAGATCTCGTCCACGCCCTTCTTCTTCAGCGCGTCGTAGGTGTTGAGGTAGCTCGGCACGTGCTTCGCGGAGCAGGTCGGCGTGAAGGCGCCGGGGAGGCCGAAGATGATGATCTTCTTGCCCTTCGCCTGTTGTTGCACGTCGAAGGTGTTGGGCCCGACGCTGCAGCCGTTGCCCTCGACCTCGATGAATTCCTGGACTTTTCCCTCGGGCAGCTTGTCACCGGCCTTGATCGTCATCGCGAAATCTCCTTCGGTTTGTTCGTCGTTTGGCAAACAGCGGGGGCGCGTCGTTCCTTCCCGATCACGTCGAGGAGGAGGCGCGCCGGAAGCCGGCGAGCGCGAGGCCGGCGGCGATGAAGGCGCCGCCCAGCGTGCGGTTGATCCAGCGCAGGCGCCGCGGGTCCCTCATCACCGCGAACACCTTCGCCGCGAGCGCGGTGTAGCCCGCCATCGCGACCACGTCCACCGAGAAGGTGGTGGCGGCGAAGATGGCGTACTGCGGAAGCTGCGGGCGCGCCATGTCGATGAACTGGGGGAGGATCGCGGCGAAGAAGATGATGCCCTTCGGATTGGTGATGTTCACCAGGAAGCCGCGCCAGAACACCTCGCGCGGCGTGCGCGCGCGGTCTTCGCGGTCGCGCACGAATCCCTGCGGCTTCGAGCGCCACGTCACCACGCCGAGGTAGATGAGGTAGGCGACGCCCAGCCACTTCAGCGCCGAGAAGAGCGCCTCCGAGGCGAGGAGGATCGCGCCGAGCCCCAGCGAGACGATGGCGACGAGGATCGCGTTCGCGGCCTGCATGCCCACGCCGTTCCACAGTCCCACGCGGAAGCCGTGGTTCAACCCGCTCGAGATGCTCGAGAAGACGCCCGGCCCCGGCGTGAGCGACAGGACGATGGTGGCGAGGAAGTAGGTGAGCCAGACGGTGGTGCTCATCAGCGGCCTTGCTCGACGGCGCGCCGCGCGATCCGGTCGACCAGCCCCGGGGCGAGGAGCTTGAGCCAAAGCCCCATTCTACCGCGAGCGGTCATCACCACTTCCCGTTCCCGGCGCTCGATCGCGCGCACGACGCGCCGCACGCAGTCCTCGACCCGCATCACCTCGCCCTCGCGCACCGGGCTCACGAGGACCGGCCTGCCGTCGGGGCCGGTCGCGTTCTCGCGGATCCCGGTGGAGACGTAGCCCGGGTAGATCATGGTCACGCTGACGCCCGAGCCTTCGAGCTCGATGCGCAGCGAATCGAAGAAGCCGGTCATCGCATGCTTGCTCGCGGCGTAGCCCGTGCGCGTGGGCACGCCCGTGCGGCCGGCGAGGCTCGAGATGCCCACGATGCGCCCGCGCGCCTCCCGCAGGTACGGCAGCGCGTGGCTCGTGCAATAGACGGCGCCCATGTAGTTCACGCGCATGATGCGATCGAGCACCGAGACGTCGCGGATCTCCTCGAAGCGCGCCCACATCGTCATGCCCGCGTTGTTGACCAGCGTGTCCACGCGGCCGAAGGCGAGCACCGCGCCCGCGACCACCGCCTGGCAATCGCGCTCCTCGGCGACGTCGGCCCTGACGGTGACGACGGGCGCGCCCGCCTTGCGGCATTCCGCCGCGACCGCTTCCAGCTCGCCGGTGCTGCGCGCCGCGAGCACCAGCTTCGCGCCCTTCGCCGCGAGCTGCCGCGCGAGCTCCGCCCCGATGCCCTTCGACGCCCCGGTGATGATGACGACGTTGTCCTTCATGCGCGCGAGGTCACTTGTCCGTCTCCGGATCGGGGATGTGGTTGAAGGCGATGGCGAGGCCGCCGCGATCGCGCGCCCGGTGCGCGGCTGCGAAGTAGACCGCCTGCTTCCCGAAGCGGGAGTTGAGGGAATCGAGCGCGGCGTAGAGCGCCTTCGACTTGCCCTCCGCCGCGAAGAGCGATCCGGTGTGCGCCGCCTCGCTCACGAGATCCGAGTACGCCATGCCGACGCGCAGGATCGTGCGCCGGTCCCTGGGCCGCTTCGCCCACAGCTTGTCGAGCGCGTGGAGGAACGTGACGGTGTCCTGCGTGTCCACGAGCCGCATCTCCTGGCGCCAATGCGAGCCGTCGAGGTACTTGAGGTCGACGCAGAGCCGCGCCGCGTAGCAGCCCGCCTTGCGAAGGCGCATCGCCGCCTTCTGCGCGAGGCGGTTCAACACCGCGAAGGCATCGTCGGGGTTGCGGCGTTGCGGACCGAGCACGCTCGAATGCGAGATCGAGGCGATCTCGCTCTCCATCGGATGCTGCGGCTCGCCGCGGATGCGCGAGTACATGATCTCGCCGCCGACGCCGCCCCAGATCGCGCAGAGCTCCTCCTTCGAGCGCGCGGCGAGGTCGCGCACCGTGCGGATGGCGTGGCGCGCGAGGCGCTTCTCCATCTGCGCGCCGATGCCGGACAGGGCACGCACGGGCAGCTCGAAGAGCCGCCCGGGCAGCTCGCGCTTCTCGATCACGACCAGGCCGTCGGGCTTCATCATGTCCGAGGCGGTCTTCGCGATGAAGGTGTTGGGACCGATGCCGATCGAGGTGCGCAGATGCTCGCCGACCCGGGAGGCGAGCGTGGACTTCACCTTGCGCGCGAGATCCAGCGCGCGCGCGGGCTCGCGCCAGCGTCCGGTGAGCTCGCAATCCATCTCGTCGATCGAAAGCAC
>DATIZV010000076.1:0-6122 GCA_035516915.1 Usitatibacter sp.
CGACCGGGCGGCCGGTCCATTTCGACGCGCGCGAGGTGGCGATCGAGGGCTTCGACGGCGATCGCCCGCGCGTGACGTTCGAGGCGAGCGGCCGGCCCGAGGCGATCGACTGCGACTTCGTCGCCGGCTGCGACGGCTTCCACGGCGTGTGCCGCGCCTCGCTTGCGGACGGCGCATTCGCCGTGCACGAGCGAACGTACCCCTTCGCATGGCTCGGCATCCTCGCCGAGGCGCCGCCCTCGCGCGAAGAGCTGGTGTATTCGAGCCACGAGCGCGGCTTCGCGCTCTTCAGCATGCGCTCGCCCGCGCTCACGCGACTCTACCTCCAGGTGGAGCCCGAGGAGCGGACCGAGGCGTGGAGCGACGATCGCACCTGGTCGGAGCTCGCCGCGCGCTTCGAGGCGACGGACGGCTGGCGGCCGAACGAAGGACGGATCGTCGCGAAGTCCGTGACGGGCATGAGGAGCTTCGTCGCGGAGCCGATGCGCCACGGGCGGCTCTTCCTCGCCGGCGACGCGGCGCACATCGTGCCGCCGACCGGGGCGAAGGGATTGAACCTCGCGCTGGCCGACGTGCGCGTGCTCGCCCGCGCGCTCGTGCGCTGGTACGCGAGGGGCGACGCATCGCGGCTCGACGCGTATTCCGCGACCTGCCTCAGGCGCGTGTGGCGTGCCGAGCATTTTTCGTGGTGGATGACGGCGATGCTGCATCGCTTCCACGGCGAGGGGAGCTTCCATCGCAAGCTCCAGCTCGCGCAGCTCGAATACGTCGTCTCCTCGCGCGCCGCGGCGACCTCGCTCGCCGAGAACTACGTCGGCCTTGCGTGGGAGGAGCCGGCCGATTGACGCCGCCGGGGCTCGCCGGCATCCTCGCGTTCCCGCCCAAGTCGCGATCCCGACCCATGAAGAAAACGCTCGCCGCCGCCTTCGCCGCATCGCTTTCCGTGTTGCCGGCGCTCGCCGCCCAGCCGGTGAAGGTCGGCGTGATCGCGCCGTTCTCCGGCCCCGCGGCCGATTTCGGCAAGCAGATGCAGGCGGGGATGGACGCGTTCTTCAAGGTGCACGGGGACACGTTCGCGGGACGCAGGATCGAGCTCATCGTGCGCGATACGGGCGGTCCCAATCCGGAGGTCGCCAAGCGGCTCGCGCAGGAGCTCGTCACGCGCGACAAGGTCGATTTCCTCGCGGGATTCGGCTTCACGCCCGAGGCGCTCGCGGTGGCGCCGGTCGCGACCGAGGCGAGGAAGCCGATGGTGGTGATGAACGCGGCGACCTCGATCGTCACGGTGAAGTCGCCCTACATCGTGCGCTTCTCGATGACGCTGGCGCAGGTCTCCGCGCCGATGGCGACCTGGGCCGCGAAGAACGGCATCAGGAAGGTGTACACCCTCGTCACCGACTACGCGCCCGGCATCGACGCGGAGAAGCAGTTCAAGGCGACCTTCGAGGCGGCTGGCGGCGAGGTCGTGGGCTCGGTGCGCACGCCGCTGCGCAATCCCGAGTTCGCGCCCTACGTGCAGCGCATCAAGGACGCGCGGCCGCAAGCGGTGTTCGTCTTCGTTCCCGCCGGCGAGCAGAGCGTCGCCTTCATGAAGGCGTTCGAGGAGCGGGGGCTCAAGGAAGCGGGCATCCGGATCATCGCGACCGGCGACCTCACCGACGACGACGTGCTGCAGGCGATGGGCGAGCCCACGCTCGGCATCATCACCGCGCACCATTACTCGGCGGCGCACGATTCGCCCGAGAACCGCGCCTTCGCGAGGGCGTTTCGCGCGGTGGGCAAGGGGCTCGACCGGCCGAACTTCATGGCGGTCGGCGGCTACGACGGGATGGCCGCCATCGCCGACGTGGTGAAGAAGCTCGGCGCGAGCATCGACCCGGACAAGGCGATGGAGATCCTGAAGCACGAGAAGATGACGAGCCCGCGCGGCCCGATCCACATCGATCCCGCCACGCGCGACATCGTGCAGACGGTCTACATCCGCCGCGTCGAGAAGCGCGCCGGCGAGTACTGGAACGTCGAGTTCGACAGGTTCCCGGACGTGAAGGATCCGGGGAAGAGATAGTCAAGGCTCGTTCGCGAGGGTGCCGTGCGCCTTCGCGCTGCGCGCCTGGAGCTCGCGCAGCAGCTGCAGCTCGTAGGAGGTCGGTGCGGCCGTGTGCTCGAGCGCATCCGCGACCTTCAGCTCCCATCCCGTGGCCGCCTTCGCCTGCTCGACCGTCACGCCGGGATGGAGCGCCGTCAACGTGAGCTCGCGCGTCGCGGCATCCGGCGTGAGCACGCCGAGGTCGGTGATGACCGCGGTCGGCCCGGCGCCGCGTGCGCCCGAGCGTGCGCGCGAATCGCCGCCGGTGAGGTGACCCACCGAGGTGAGGAAGTCGAGCTTCGGCACGAAGGTCCTCTTCGTCTGCCTGAGGATGATCCAGGTCTCCTTCGCGTTCGACGCGATCTCCGGCGCGCCGCCCGCGCCCGGCAGCCGCACCTTGGGATGCGCGTAGTCGGCGCCGATCACCGTGGTGTTGATGTTGCCGAAGCGGTCGACCTGCGCGGCGCCGAGGAAGCCCACGTCCACGCGCCCGCCCTGCAGCCAGTAGCGGAAGATCTCGGGGATGGAGACCACGGTATCCGCGTGCTCCGCGAGCTCGCCGTCCCCGATCGAGAGCGGCAGCACGTCGGGCTTCGCCCCGATCGTTCCCGACTCGTAGATGAGGACCACTTCCGGCGCGTGCGTGAGGCGCGCGAGGTTCGCCGCGGCCGAGGGCATGCCGATGCCGACGAAGCAGACCATGCCGCTGCGAAGCCGGCGCGCGGCCTCGATGGTCATGATCTCCGTGGCCGTGTGCCCGGCGGGGACGGCGTCAGGCATGGGGGGCCCTGTGGCTCTCGCCATTCCCGCTCGGGCGGGAATCCATCCGGGCTCCCGTCCGCGCGGGAACCACGACGTTCGCCGACTTCATGAACTCCGCGTGATCCTTCGTCCCCAGCACGTGCTTCTTCATCCACGCGAGGAACGTCTCGCGCTCGCGCGAGATCGGGTCCCACGCCTTGCAGAAGGCGTTGTCGCGCGTGTAGCAGCCGTGCGCGTAGCTGGGGTGCGCGCCGAACGGCACCTCGCACACCGCGGAGAGCGCCCAGTGGGGAAGGAAGCAGGCGTTCATCGGCGCGTGCAGGTCGTCGACGATCTCCTCCACCGTGACGATCGTCGCGCGCGCCGCGAGCGCCGCCTCCTTCTGCACGCCGACGATGCCGGTGATGAGCACGTTTCCCCTGCGGTCGGCGCGCTGCGCGTGGATCACCGTGACGTCGGGATTGAGCGCCGGCGTCGCGGCGAGCTTCTCGCCGGTGAAGGGGCACGCGATGGTGCGGATGTTGGTGTTGTGCTTCGGGAGATCGCTCCCGACGTAGCCGCGCAGCACGGAGAAGGGCAAGCCCGACGCGCCGGCCTGGTAGCGTCCGGCCATGTCCGCGTGGCTGTGCTCCTCGATCGCGAGCGGATGCGGCCAGCCGTTCTCGATCGCGTCGCGGAAGCGATGGATCGATCCCACGCCGGGGTTCCCGCCCCACGAGAACACGAGCCCCGTCGCGCATCCCATGCCGATCATCTGGTCGTAGAGGATGTCCGGCGTCATGCGCGCGAGCTTGAGGCCCCTGCGGCCCTGGCGGATCACCTCGTGGCCGGCGGCGAAGGGGACGAGGTGCGTGAAGCCTTCGAGGGCGAGCGCCTGGCCGTCCTTCACGAAACGGCCGATCGCCTCCGCGAGCGGCATGATCTTCGTCGTCATCGGATCTGGTTCGGCGGGCAATCGCGTCCTGCTGCAACGCGCCCGGGCGATTCGGAGCGGGGAGCGCGGGGTTTCGACGAATGCGCCGAGTATACTGGACGCCTCTTGTCGCTCGTCACGATTCCACGCTCCATGGATCCCGTCCCGGTGCTGCTCCTCGCCGGATCTCCGGGCGCCGGGAAGACGACGCTCCTCGCGCGTTGGATGGCGGAGCCGGATTTCGCGGGCACCGCGGTGCTGGTGAACGAGGCCGGCGATGCGGCGATCGATGCGCACCTCCTGGGCGGCCTCGCCGCCGCGACGCGCACGCTCTCGGGAGGATGCGCGTGCTGCACCACGCGCCGCGACCTGTCCGCCGCGCTCGTGGCGCTCGCGGGAAGCGGCCGCGCGTCGGTGCGCTTCGAGCGCGTCGTGGTGGAGCTCGCCGGCCTCGCGTACCCGGCGCCGGTGCTCGGCGAGCTCGCGGAGCCCGAATTTCGCGAACGCTTCCCGCTGCACGGGCTCGCGACGGTGGTGGACGCGAGCAGCGGCGACCGAGGCCTCGACAATCCGGAGGCGCGCTCGCGCGTCGCCGCGGCCGACGCGCTGGTGCTCGCGAAGGGCGATCTCGTCGGCGCTAGCGATCTCGCGCGCCTCGCGGGCCGCCTTGCGCGCCTCAATCCCCACGCGCACATCGCCGGTCTCGATGCGCGGTCCCCGGGTATGGACGAGGTCTGGGCCGCGGCGCGATCGGCGCCGGCCCGCGAGCTGCGCCACATCGATGCGAGCGTGACGGCCGGCTCCGGGCACGACGGCATCCGCGCGTACACGCTGCGCATCGAGTCGCCGCTGGAGCTGTCGGGCTTCTGCATGCGCCTCGCGGCCTTCCTGCAGCGGGAAGGCGAGCGGGTGCTGCGCGTGAAGGGGCTCGTCGCCGTGCGGGGACGCAAGGGGCCGGCGGTGATCCACGCGCTCGACGGCGCGCTGCACCCGGTGCGCACGCTCAAGGAGTGGCCGGCCGGCGCGGCGCCGGGTGCGCTGGTCGTGATCGGCCGCGGGCTCGAGCCGGCGCAGCTTCGCGCCGCGATCCTCGGCGCACTCGATCTGTAGAATGGCCGGCACGGTCAATTTCGGTTTCCCGCACAGCTTCGCCATGCGTCTCGCGCGCGCTCTCCGATAGATGGACGCGCTTCCCACCGACTGGCTGGCGCTCGCCGCCGTCGTCTTCCTGCTCGGCCTCAAGCACGGGCTCGACCCCGACCACCTCGCCGCGATCGACGGCCTCACGCGCTTCAACGCCGGGCGCCGGCCGATCGTCTCGCGCTGGTCGGGCCTGCTCTTCTCGGCGGGTCACGGCGTGGTCGTGACGATGGTCGCGGTCGCCGTCGCCACGGTCGCGACACGATGGCGCGTCCCGGCATGGCTCGACGCCACCGGCACCTGGATCTCGATCGCGTTCCTCACCGCGCTCGGATCGGCGAACCTCGTCGCGGTGCTGCGCACGCCGCGCGGCGAGATGGTGCGGCCGGTGGGCATGCGCAGCCGCTTCCTGCAAGGACTCACGCGCACCGGGCACCCGGTGCTCATCGCCGCGGTGGGCGCCTCGTTCGCGCTCTCGTTCGACACCTTCAGCCAGGCGGTGCTCTTCTCGGTCACCGGCTCGCGGGTCGCGGGCTGGATCTTCGCCGCGGGCCTGGGCCTCGTCTTCACCGCGGGAATGATGGCGACCGATTCGCTGAACGGCCTGTGGGTGAGCCGCCTGCTGAGCTCGGCCGACGCGCGCGCCGCCGCGGCATCGCGGGTGATGAGCCTCGCGGTCGCCGCCGTGTCGCTCGCGATCGCCGGCCTCGCGACGGTGCGCCGCGCGCTTCCCGCCCTGGACGCGCGCCTCGACTCGTGGGACGGCGCCCTCGGCATCGGCGTCGTGGCGACCGTCGCCGCGGCCTACCTCGTCGCCCTTCGCATCGCCCGGGAGCGCCGATGGACGCACGCGTGAAAAAGCCCAGGCCCAAGCGGATGCGGCTCTCGTCGGTCGCCAACGCGATCCGCCTCACCAAGGCGTTCTCCGAGCAGGAGCACGAGATGGGAATCAGCGCGCTCGCCGCGCGCCTCGGGCTCGCCAAGAGCACCGTGCATCGCCTCGCGACCACGCTCGTCGAGTACGACATGCTCGAGCAGCGTCGCGAGACCGGGAAGTATCGCCTCGGCCTCGCGTTCTTCGAGCTCGGGATGCTGGTGCGCCGCAAGATGGACGTCGCTGCCGAGGCGCAGGGCGAGATGCAGGCGCTCGCCGATTCCAGCGGCGAGACGGTGCAGCTCGCGATCCTCGACCATGCGACGGTGCTCTACGTCCGCATCCGC
>DATIZV010000077.1:0-4658 GCA_035516915.1 Usitatibacter sp.
ACCGACAAGAAGGCCTACGAGAAGGCCGTTCCGATCTTCGCCACCGACGCGAAGCGCCTGCCCAGGCTCCTCGAGACCCTTCCGCCCGCCGACCGGCGCTGGGTGGAAGCGGCCGGCTTCGACGGCGCGCCGGAGACCTGCGTGCTGGTCCCCGACGGCAAGGGCGGCGTCGCGCGCGTGCTCGCCGGCGTGCGCGATGCCTCCGACCCCTGGGCGCTCGCGTTCCTGCCGATGAGGCTTCCGCGCGCCCGCTACGCGCTCGGCAACGGGCCGCTCGCGATCGCGGCCGAGGACGCGGCATTCGCGTGGAACCTCGGCGGCTACGAGTTCGCGCGCTACCGCAAGCCCGGGCGCAAGCCCGCCGACCTGCAGCTCGATGCGTCCCGGCGCATCGCGCAGGCGCTCGACGCGGCGCAGGCGGTGCGGCTGGTGCGCGACCTCGTCAACACGCCCTCCGAAGACATGGGCCCCGAGCAGCTCTCCGACGTCGCGCGCGAGCAGGCGGAGCTCTTCGGCGGCGAGTTCGACGAATGGATCGGCGAGGAGCTCCTCGCGCAGAACTTCCCGGCGATCCACGCCGTCGGCCGCGCCGCCGCGCGCGCGCCGCGGCTGCTCGAGATCCGCTGGGGCGACGAGAAGCATCCGCGCCTCGCGATCGTCGGCAAGGGCGTGTGCTTCGACAGCGGCGGGCTCGACATCAAGAGCGCCGACGGCATGCGCCTCATGAAGAAGGACATGGGCGGCGCGGCGCACGCGCTCGCGCTCGCGCGGCTGGTCATGCAGCGCAAGCTCCCGGTGAACCTGCACGTGCTCGTGCCCGCGGTGGAGAACGCCATCTCCGGCAATGCCTATCGCCCCGGCGACGTCGTGCGCACGAGGAAGGGCCTCAACGTCGAGATCGGCAACACCGACGCGGAGGGACGCGTGATCCTCTGCGACGCGCTCGCGTACGCCGCCGAGCAGCGCCCGGCCACGCTGATCGATTTCGCGACCCTCACCGGCGCGGCGCGCGTCGCGCTCGGGCCGGAGCTGCCGGCGCTTTTCTGCAACGACGACGCCCTCGCCACCCGGCTCGAGTCCGCCTCCCGGGCGCTGCGCGACCCGATGTGGCGCCTGCCGCTGTGGCGCAACTATCGGCGGCTCTTCTCGAGCGACGTCGCGGACTTCTCCAATTCCGGCAAGGGCGGCTTCGCCGGCTCCATCGTGGCCGCGCTCTTCCTCGATTATTTCGTCCCGGAGGAGATCGCCTGGGCGCACTTCGATGTCTATGCATGGAACGACGCCGCGCGCCCGGGCCGGCCGGTGGGGGGAGAGGCGCAGGGCTTGCGTGCGGTGCTGGATGCCATCAGTTCCTCGGCCGAAGAAGGCCGGGCGGAGGGACGCAGGAAACGTCGCCGCGCGTGAAGAAGCTCCTGCTCATCGTCCTCGCCATCGTGGTCGTGCTGGCGGGGGCCGCGTACTGGGCGTGGAACTCGCTCGACCTCATCGTGCGCGTCGCGATCGAGCACTACGGGCCGCAGATGGCGGGTGTCTCCGTGAAAGTGGGGGCCGTGGACCTCTCCGCGGCGAACGGGCGCGGGGTGGTGCGAAACCTGGAGATCGGCAACGCACCGGGCTTCACCGCCCCCTACGCCGCCCGGGTCGGCGAGATCCGCGTGGTCCTCGATCCGTCGACCCTCACGGCCCCGGTGGTGCGCATTCGCGAGCTCACCGTGGAGTCGCCCTCCATCCGCTACGAGCGCGGCGACCACGACACCAACCTGGAGGCGATCCGGCGCAACATCGAGGGCTACATCCAGGAGAGCGGCGGCCCCTCGGAGTCGCGCCCCGCGCAGGCGCGGCACGGGCGGCGCAAGTTCATCGTCGACCGCCTTTCCATCCGCGGCGGCCGCGTGACCATGACCAATCCGGCGCTGCGCGGGCAGGGCATCGACTTCAGCCTCCCCGACATCGAGCTCACGGACGTCGGCGAGCGCCAGGGCGGCCTCAGCGCGAGCGAGATCGGGCGCGTCGTCGCCGCCGAGCTCGAGGCGCGCATCGCGCAACGCGTGCTCACCAACCTCGACCTGCTGCGCAAGGGCGGCGTCGGGGGCGCGATCGACGCGCTGAAGGGCCTGCTGCACTAGGCGTGCCGTGCTCGCCCGCCGTCGCCGCGACCCGACAAGCGGGAACTCTTTTCCGGCCGCGCCGTCATCCCTCCGGGTTTGCCGCTATCCTTGTCCCCTTCGCGTCCCGCAGGAACCCCATATGAAAATCCTCCATCGCGCGCTCGCGGCCCTCGCCGCGGCGGCCGCCCTCGCAATGCCCGCGTACGCCACGACGTATTCCGTTGATTACACCGACCTCTGGTACAACCCGAACGAGTCCGGCTGGGGCCTCAACCTGATCCAGCAGGGCCAGACGATGTTCGGCACGCTCTTCGTGTACGGCGTCGGCACGACGGCGCAGTGGTTCGTGGCGTCCGATATCGAGCCGGTGGGGACGAGCACCACGCAGTTCAGCGGCCAGCTCTTCCAGACGAGCGGCCCGTACTTCGCGGCGCCGGGATTCGACCCGAATCAGGTGAGGCCGGTGACGGTGGGAACGATCGGCCTCACCTTCACCGACGCCAATACCGCGATCCTCATCTACACCGTGAACGGCCAGCAGGTCACCAAGACGGTCACGCGCCAGACCTGGCGCAACGATAACCTCTCGGGTACCTACATCGGCGGCCTCACCGCCATCGGCTCGAGCTGCAATCCGTCGGACTACGCCGGCGCGATCCTCATTTTCGGGGAGCTCACGGCCGCGCAATCCTCGAACAACCAGGTGACGATGAACGTGCAGTTCACGTCGAGCGCGAACCAGGCGTCGCAATGCACGTACCAGGGGCCCTACACCCAGGCTGGCCGCAGCGGGTCGATCTCGGGCACCTATGCCTGCAACATCAACGGGCAGTCGGCGAACGCCGGCAGCTTCACCGTGAGCCGCATCCAGTCGAGCCTCGACGGCTTCATGGGGCACTTCAACGGACAGGACCAGTACTGCGCTTCGTATGACGGCCAGTTCGGGGGCGTGCTCGACGTTCCGCTCCCCTGACGCTTCGGTGCGGCGACCCGGTCGGGTATGATGGCGCGCAAAAGAGACATGGCGCGCGACCCACTGCCACGACCGGGAGGAACGATGCGCATCATCCGGGCCCTAGCATGCATCGCCGTCGCGGCGGCCGCGGCAGCGTCCGTCGCGGCGCGCGCGGCCGAGGAGCATTTCGACGCCTGCGACATCTTCACCCAGGCCGATGCCGAGACGGCCCTCGGCACGACCGCCGCCGCCGAGCCGGTGAACCCGAAGGTGCGGCGGCCGAAGGTCATCACGACGTGCACCTACAACGGCTTCAAGGACGGGAAACCCGTCGCGGCGAGCGTGCAGTTCCGGTTCGGCCGCACGGATGCCGAGGCGCGCGGCGCCTTCGAGGACGCCCGCCTCCAGTACCAGACGAAGCCGCTGCTGCTGAACGGAGCCGATGGCGCCTTCTGGAGCGCGAAGACCGGCCAGATGAACGTGCTCAAGGGCCGCACCTGGATCACGGTCACGCTGGGCGGGGCGAAGCCCGACCAGCGCGACGACGATCAGGCGAGGAAGCTCGCGGAGGTCCTCGTGCCGAAGATCTAGGCAACGCGAGGGAAAGGAAGGCCGCATGACCGCCATCGTCGAAGTCGTCGCCCGCGAGATCCTGGATTCGCGCGGCAACCCCACAGTGGAGGCCGACGTGCTCGTCGAATCGGGCGCGATGGGCCGCGCTGCGGTGCCCTCGGGCGCTTCCACCGGCTCGCGGGAGGCGATCGAGCTTCGCGACGGCGACGCGCAGCGCTTCTTCGGCAAGGGCGTGCAGAAGGCGGTGGAGAACGTGAACACCGAGATCTGCGAGGCGATCCTCGGCCTCGACGTCTCGGAGCAGACGCACATCGACCGCGTGCTGGTGGAGCTCGACGGCACCGACAACAAGTCGCGGCTCGGCGCGAACGCGATCCTCGCGGTGTCCATGGCCTGCGCGAAGGCGGCGGCCGAGGAATCCGGCCTCTCGCTCTACCGCTACCTCGGCGGCAGCGGCAGGAAGCGCATGCCGGTGCCGCAGATGAACGTGGTGAACGGCGGCGCCCACGCCAACAACTCCCTCGACATCCAGGAGTTCATGATCATCCCCGCGGGCCTCGCGACCTTCCGCGACGCCCTGCGCTGCGGCGCGGAGGTCTTCCAGACGCTCAAGAAGATGCTCGACAAGGAAGGCATGTCCACGACCGTGGGCGACGAGGGCGGCTTCGCGCCCAACCTGCCCAACAACGAGGCCGCGATCCAGTGGATCCTGCGCGCCATCGAGGAGGCGGGCTACCTCGCCGGCTCCGACGTGCTGCTGGGGGTCGACTGCGCGGCGAGCGAGTTCTTCCGCGACGGGAAATACCGCTTCGAGTCGGAGAAGCTCTCGTACACGTCGCAGCAGTTCACCGACCTCCTCGCGACGTGGTGCGACAAGTACCCGATCGTCTCGGTCGAGGACGGCATGGCCGAGGGCGACTGGGAGGGCTGGGAGGTCCTCACCGACCGGCTGGGCGACAAGGTGCAGCTGGTGGCCGACGACATCTTCGTCACCAACCCGCGCATCATCGCCGAGGGCATCC
>DATIZV010000078.1:0-7144 GCA_035516915.1 Usitatibacter sp.
GAGGACTTCTCGAGCCAGAAGCTGCGCACCGGATTCCAGCGCGCGCTGCACAAGCGTCCCGTGACCACCGAGCTGGTCGATGCCGCGATCCAGCGCATCGAGCAGAAGATCCTCTCGCTCGGCGAGCGCGAGGTCGATTCCCGGCGCCTGGGCGAGATGGTGATGGAGGAGCTGCGCAGGCTCGACAAGGTCGCCTACATCCGCTTCGCGTCGGTGTACAGGAGCTTCTCCGACGTCGACGATTTCCGCGATGCGATCCGGGAAGTGAAGGAAAAGTGAGGTAGGCCCGTCGTCCCCGCCCAGGCGGGGACCCATGGATTCCCGCCCGCGCGGGAATGACGAACACGCGTTCTCCACCATGTTCTCCGCCGAAGACCACGCCTTCATGTCCCGCGCGCTCGCGCTCGCCGAGCGTGGCCGGAACACCGCGACCCCGAACCCCAACGTGGGTTGCGTGATCGTGAAGGGCGGCCGTGCCGTGGGCGAGGGCTGGCACGAGCGCGCGGGCGAGGCGCACGCCGAAGTGCGGGCGCTCGAATCGATGCGCGAATCGCCCGAGGGTTCCACGGCCTACGTCACGCTCGAGCCCTGCAGCCACCATGGCCGCACGCCGCCCTGCGCCGAGGCGCTGGTCGCGGCGAAGCTCGTGCGCGTCGTCTGCGCGCTCGAGGATCCGAATCCGCAGGTGCGCGGCCGCGGCATCGCGAAGCTGCGCGAGGCGGGCATCCGTGCGGACGTGGGGTTGATGGCCCGGGAGGCGGAGGAGGCGCATCGCGGCTTCCTCACGCGCATGCGCACGGGCCGGCCATGGATGCGCATCAAGGCCGCCGCATCCCTCGACGGACGCATCGCGCTCGCCAACGGAGCGAGCCGCTGGATCACGAGCGAGGCCGCCCGCCGCGACGTCCATGCCCTGCGGGCACGCTCCTGCGCGATGCTCACCGGCATCGGCACCGTGCGCCACGACGATCCCGAGCTCACCGTGCGCCTGGTGCCGTGCTCGCGCCAGCCGCGGCGCGTGCTGATCGACCATCGCCTCGAGGTGCCGCTCTCCGCGAAGATCCTGCAAGGCGAGCCGCCGATCATCGTCACCGTGAGCGACGACCCCGGGCGGCGCGCGGCGCTGGAGGCGCGCGGCGCGGAAGTGGTGCGCGTGCCGGGCGATGGGCGCAAGGCGGATCTGGCGGCGCTCGCGCAATTCCTCGGCAGCCGCGGCTTCAACGAGGTGACCGTGGAGACCGGCGGCAAGCTCATGGGGTCGCTGGTGCGCTCGGGTGTGATCGACGAGCTGGTGCTGTATCTCGCGCCGATGCTCCTCGGCGACGACGCGCAGGGCCTCTTCGCGATGGGCGAGCTCGTGCGGCTGGAGGAGGCGCCGCGCCTGCGCATCACGGACGTGCGCAACGTGGGCGAGGACATCCGCATCACGGCGAGAATGGGAGAGCGCTGAATGTTTTCCGGCATCGTCGGCGCCGTGGGCCGCATCGCTTCGGCTCGCCCGAGCGGCGACGGCGTGCGAATGACGATCGAGGCGCCGGGCTTCGCCCTCGACGACGTCGCGATCGGCGAGTCCATCGCGATCCAGGGCATCTGCCACACCGTGATCGCGAAGCGCGGCGAGACCTTCGACGTGGAATCGTCGCGCGCGACGCTCGACGTGACGCACGGCCTCGAAGCCGGCCGCGAGGTGAATCTCGAGAGATCGCTGCGGATGGGCGATCGCATCGACGGCCACCTCGTGAGCGGACACGTCGACGGGGTGGGCGACGTAGTCGAGGTGTCGGACCTGGGCGGCAGCGCGCGCGTCGTGGTCCGCGCCCCGGGGGCGCTCGCGCGCTACATCGCGAAGAAGGGCTCGATCACGGTCGACGGCGTGAGCCTCACGGTGAACGCGGTCGACGGCGATCGCTTCGAGGTGAATTTGATACCGCACACGCGTGCCGTCACCACTTTCCGGCGCCTCGCGCGCGGCGACCGGGTGAACCTCGAGATCGACCTGCTCGCCCGCTACGTGGAGCGGATGCTCGGGCGGGACTGAAACGGCCGCCGCGCGGCGAGCGACTCCTCGCTCATGACAGGATGCGGCCGCCAAGGCAAGCGCACGGCCAAATCGGGCAAAATAGCGGTCTCGCCGGAGAAATCTCCATGGCCCTCACCCCCACCCAGGATCTCGTCGACGCCCTGCGACTCGGGCAAATGATCGTCCTCGCCGACGCCGAGGACCGCGAGAACGAGGGCGACCTCGTGCTCGCCGCCGATTTCGTGACGCCCGAAGCGATCAACTTCATGGCGACCCACGCGCGCGGCTTGATCTGCCTCACGTTGACCGAAGAGCGCTGCCGGCAGCTCAACCTCCCGCTCATGGTGAACGAGAACCGCTCGCCGATGGGCACCGCGTTCACGGTCTCCATCGAGGCGGCGACCGGCGTCACCACCGGAATCTCCGCCGCCGATCGCGCGCGGACGGTTCGGGCGGCGAGCGCGAAGCACGCGAAGCCGGAGGACATCGTGCAGCCCGGCCACGTCTTTCCGGTGATGGCGCAGAACGGCGGCGTGCTCGTGCGCGCCGGCCATACGGAGGCGGGCTGCGACCTCGCCGAGGCGGCGGGCCTCACGCCGGCCGCGGTGATCTGCGAGATCATGAATCCCGACGGCTCGATGGCGCGCATGCCGGAGCTCCTCGCGTTCGCGCAGCGCCACGGGCTGAAGGTCGGCACGATCGCCGATCTCATCCGCTACCGCAGCGAGAACGAGACGCTCATCGAGCGCGTGGCCGACCGCACCATCTCCACTCCCTACGGCCCGTTCCGCCTCTGCGTCTATCACGACAAGACCGTGGACGAGGTGCACTACGCGCTCGTGAAGGGCGAGCCCGCGGCCGATCGCCCGATCCTGGTGCGCGTTCACGAGCCCTTCACGTCGCTCGACCTCTTCGATTTCGACACCGCGCGCCATGCGTATTCGGTGCAGGACGCGATGCGCATCGTCGCGCACCACAAGGAGGGCGTGATCGTGCTGCTCCGACGGCGCGAGCCCACGGGCGAGATCCTCGAGCGGATGCTCTCGCCCGCGACGCGGCGGCGTCCCACCCGCTGGGACCCGCGCCTGCACGGCATCGGCGCGCAGATCCTGCGCGACCTCGGCGTCGGCAGGATGCGCGTCATGGCGCGGCCGAAGCGCATCCCGAGCATGTCGGGCTTCGGGCTCGAGGTCGTCGAGTACGTGTCGCCGGACGAAGCGATGGTGAAGGCGGTCTGACATGGTGGACCCGGACCTGCGCGGCAACGGTCTGCGCGTCGCGATCGTCTGGAGCCGCTTCAACGAGACGATCGTGCGAGAGCTCCTCGCGGCGTGCGACAAGGAGCTGGTGGAGCTGGGGGTCGCCGCGACCGACATCGACGCGGTGAGCGTTCCCGGCGCGCTCGAGATCCCGCTCGTGCTGCAGGCGCTCGCGCTCGAGCGCCGCGGCTTCGCGCGCCGCTACGACGCGCTGGTCGCGCTCGGCGCCGTCGTGCGCGGCGAGACGTACCACTTCGAGGTCGTCGCGAACGAGAGCGCGCGCGGCATCCTCGACGTGCAGCTGGAGACCGGCATTCCGGTCGCGAACGGCGTGCTCACGACCGACACCGAGGAGCAGGCGCTCTCGCGCGCGGCGGTGAAGGGCGCGGAATGCGCGCGCACCGCGGTCGAGATGGCGAACACCCTGAAGGCGGTGGGAGGATGACGCCGCGCCGGCGCGCACGCGAGCTCGCCTTGCAGGGGATCTACCAATGGATCTACACGGGCGCGAGCCCGGGCGAGGTGCTGAAGAACCTCTCGGAGCTGGAGCATTTCGAGTCCGCGGACCGCGCGTTCCTCGAGGCGGAGCTCACGGGGGCGATCGGCGAGCAGAAGGGGCTGCGCGAGAAGCTCGAGCCGATCGCCGACCGGAAGTGGGACGAGGTGAGCCCGGTGGAGCGCGCGATCCTCCTCATCGGCGCGTGGGAGATGGTGCATAACCCGGAGATCCCGTACAAGGTGACGATCAACGAGGCGATCGAGCTGGGCAAGCGCTTCGGCGCCACCGACGGGCACAAGTGGGTGAACGGCGTCCTCGACCGGCTCGCCACTTCGGTGCGGCCGGAAGAGGTCGCGAGGAAGAGAAAGCCGAGCCATGACGCATGACACTCCCGAGTTCGACGTCATCGCGCGACACTTCACGCGTCCGGCGGCGAACGCGGTGCTGGGCGTGGGCGACGATTGCGCGCTGGTGGACGTTTCCAACGGCATGGACCTCGCCGTCTCCGTGGACACGATGGTCTCGGGCACGCACTTCTTTCCCGACGTGGACCCGGAGACGCTCGGCCACAAGTCGCTCGCGGTGAACCTCTCCGACATGGCGGCGATGGGCGCGATGCCCTACTGGGCGATGCTCGCATTGACGCTGCCGAAGGTGGACCACGAATGGCTCGGCGCCTTCGCCAAGGGCTTCTTCGACCTCGCCGAGGAATTCGACGTGTCGCTGATCGGCGGCGACACGACGCGCGGTCCGCTCACCCTCACCGTGACGATCATGGGCGAGGTGCCGGCGGGCGCGGCGCTGCGCAGGAGCGGCGCGAAGGTCGGCAACGACATCTGGGTATCCGGCTACATCGGGGATGCGGCGCTCTCCGTCGCGCATCGCCATGGCAAGCTCCAGCTCGAGGACGCCGACTATCGCGAGGCCGTGATGCGCCTCTACGAGCCCACGCCGCGCGTCTCGCTCGGGCAGGCGTTGCGCGGGCTCGCCACCGCCGCGATCGACGTCTCCGACGGGCTCCTCGCCGACCTCGGCCACATCTGCAAGCTCTCGAAGGTGGGCGCGGTGGTCGAGCTCGCCTCGATCCCGCTTTCCTCCATCGCGGCGAAGCACGTCGCAGCCGACGCGGGACGCACGGCGATCGTCGCGGGCGGCGACGACTACGAGCTCTGCTTCACCGCGCACCCGAACTCGCGCGAGAGCATCCAGGACCTCACCCGGATGCTCGGCATCCCGATCACGCGCATCGGGCAGGTGAGGCGCGGCAAGGGCGTGAGCCTGGTGGGCCCCGACGGCAAGCCCGTGAAGATCGATGGCCGCGGATACGACCACTTCTCCGCGCCCTGACCTGCGCTTCCTCCTCGCGCATCCCGCGCATTTCATCGCCCTGGGCTTCGGGAGCGGCCTCGCACCCGTGGCGCCGGGAACGTTCGGGACGCTGGTCGCGCTGCCGATCGTTTGGCTGCTCGGGCTCGCGTTGCCGCCGCTCGCGATCGCCTTCTGCGCGATCCCGCTCTTCCTCGTCGGCTGGTGGGCGTGCGAGCGCACCGGGCGCGACCTCGGCGTCGCCGATCACGGCGCGATGGTCTGGGACGAGGTGGTCGCGTTCATTCCGCTCGCGGCGCTCGCTTCCGCGAGCCTTTGGCTGGAGGCGATCGCCTTCGTGCTCTTCCGGCTCTTCGACGTGTGGAAGCCGTACCCGATCCGCATGCTCGAGCGCAACGTGAAGGGCGGCCTCGGCGTGATGATCGACGACGTGGTCGCGGCGTTCTATGCGTACGTCGTGTTCGCCCTGTTCGTCGTGCTCGCCTACAAGGGGACCGCAATCCTCCGATGAAGAGCTGGCCCTATCCGCGCATCTTCGCGCATCGCGGCGGCGGAAGCCTCGCGCCGGAGAATACGCTCGCCGCCCTGCGCCTCGGCCAGTCCCTCGGCTTCGCCGCGCACGAATTCGACGTGAAGCTCTCGAAGGACGGCGTCGCGATCCTGCTGCACGATCCGACGCTCGAGCGCACGACGAGCGGCATGGGCAGCGCCGGCGACTTCACGTGGGACGAGCTTCGCGCGCTCGACGCCGGGAGCTGGTATTCGGAGGCGTTCCGGGGCGAGCCGGTCCCGTCGTTCGAGGAGGCCGCGCGGCTGCTGCTGTCGAAAGGCACTCTCGCCAACGTCGAGATCAAGCCGGCGCCGGGCAAGGAGCGCGCGACGGGAGAACGCGTCGCCGTCGAGGCGGCGCGGCTCTGGGCGGGCGCGCGCGTGCCGCCGCTCCTCTCGTCCTTCTCGTTCGAGGCGCTGATGGCCGCGAAGGCCGCGGCGCCCGAGCTGCCGCGCGCCTGGCTCGCGAGCCGCTTTTCCGATGAGGACTGGGACCGGATGGCCGAGCTCGAGGCGGTCGCCGTGCACACCAACCATGCCAAGCTCGATCCGGCGAACGTGCCGCGCCTGCACGAGAAGGGCTACCGGGTGCTCGCCTACACCGTGAACGACGCGGAGGCCGCCGGGCGGCTGTTCGCCGCGGGAATCGACGGCATCTTTACCGACAACCTGCGCGAGTTCGCGGTGCGCTTCCCCGGCGCGATCCGCGAACCCGGATGATGCCGGACTAGCGGTTCGAGGAGGCGCCCGCGACGCTGGCGAGGACGGGCTCGGCGATCTCCGCCATGCCGTCGCCCGGAACGTGGGTCTTGCGGATCTCCGCGACCAGGCCGGCGACGATGTCGCGCAGCGCGAAGATGTCCTCGAAGAACCGCAGCGGCGGTCCCGCGTGAAGCTCCCTCAGCATGCGTTGGACGCGAACCTCGTTCATTTCGGTCTTCTCCACTTGTGCGCCTCGTGGGCGGATGGGCAGTGCGTGGAGGGCAGTTTCGGGCGCCGGGGCGATCGCGTCTGTGCGAAGCCGCACAAGCGCGGCCCTTCCCGGGTTTCACCGGTAAGCCGGATTTCAGCCGTAACGCTTCAGGCGGCGGCCGGGTGGGTGGCGAGGTGCAGTTCGCTCGTACGGGCCGCGCCCATGCGGGCATCGAGGTCGCGGAGCGCCGTGCGCAGGCCCTCTTCGACGACCGGGTGGTAGAAGGGCATCTCCAGCATCTCCCCGACCGTCATCCGCGCCTGCAGCGCCCAGGCGAGGAGGTGGCCGATGTGCTCGGCGTCGGGACCCGCCATCTCGGCGCCCAGGAAGCGTCCGGTTTGCGGATCGCCGTAGACGCGCAGGTGCCCCCGGTTCCTCAGCATCACGCGCGAGCGTCCCTGGTCCTCGAACGAAACCTCGCCCGCCGCGATCTCGTGCGCCTGCAGCCGCGCGAATCCGCCGCCCACGATCGCGATCTGCGGGTCGGTGAAGACGATCCCGAGCGGGGCGCGGCGCAG
>DATIZV010000079.1:0-8348 GCA_035516915.1 Usitatibacter sp.
GCCCCGGAGATCTCGCCGCCGAGCGCGCGCTCGGCGCGATCGCGCAGCACCCTCAGGATCTCCGCCGAGACCTGCACCGGCGAGCGGCGCCCGGCGTCGGTCTCGATCGCGACCATGCCCGGCGCGTCCACGAAGCGGTAGGGAAGCGCGCCGTACTTGGCGACGTCGGCGACGCCGCGGCCCATGAAGCGCTTCACGGAGACGATGGTGTTCGAGGGGTCGTCGGCCTGCGCCTCGCGCGCCTCGTAGCCCACGATGGTGCGCCCGTCGGGAAGGTAGCGGACGATCGAGGGCAGCAGCGGACGGCCGCGCTCGTCGGCGATCACCTCCGCGACGCCGCTCCTCACGGTCGCGACCAGCGAGTGCGTGGTGCCGAGGTCGATCCCGACCGCGATGCGCCGCTGGTGCGGGTCGGCAGACGCGCCGGGCTCGGAGATCTGCAGGAGCGCCATGTCAGCCGTTCATCGCGTCGTCGATTTCCTCGTCGAGCTTCTCGAGGAAGCGCAGCTTTCGCACGAGCGAGCAGCCGGCATCGTAGTTCGCGGCGTCGAGCGCGCGGCCGAGGAGCTCGAGCATCTCGCCGCGCGAAGCAGCGATCTCCGCGCGCAGCCGGGCGAGCGCCTCGCGGTCGCGCTCGGTGCGCGCCTCGGCCGCCGCCTCGCGCCACTCCATCTGCTGCATCAGGAAATCCGGCGGCATCGCGGTGTTGCTCTCCTCGCCCGTGTCGAAGCCCTTGAGCGAGAGCAGGTAGCGCGCGCGGGCGAGCGGATCGCGCAGCGTCCGGTACGCTTCGTTCGCACGCGTCGCCCATTGCATCGCGACGCGGCGCTCGGCCTCGCTCGAAGCAGCGAAGCGATCCGGATGCACGCGGCTCTGCAGCTCCCGATAGCGTTGCTCGAGGCGCGAGGCGTCGAGCCCGAACGCGGCGGGAAGCCCCAGCAGCTCGAAATGGTTGCGTGCGAATTCGGAATCCATGGAGAAAAAAGGGGCGGTCCCCCGCCCCCTTTCGCTTGGTGCGGCCGGCGCCCTAGACGTTGAACGATTCCCCGCAGCCGCAGCGGTCCTTCTCGTTCGGATTGTTGAACCTGAAGCCTTCGTTGAGCCCCTCGCGCACGAAGTCGAGCTCGGTGCCGTCGAGGTAGGCGAGGCTCTTGGGATCGATGAGGACGCGCACGCCGTGGCTTTCGAACTGCTGGTCCTCCGGCTGCACCGCATCGGCGAACTCGAGCTTGTAGGCGAGGCCCGAGCAGCCGGTGGTCTTCACGCCCAGCCGCACGCCCACGCCCTTGCCGCGCTTCTCGATGTAGCGCCGTACGTGCTCGGCGGCTCGGTCGGTGAGGGTGACGGCCACGTCAGTCGGCCGCCTTCTGCGCCGCCTCGACCGCGACTCGCGCGGCAGCCTCGCCCGCGCCGTACTTCTTGCGGTAGTCGGCGACCGCCGCCTTGATGGCGTCCTCGGCGAGGATCGAGCAGTGGATCTTCACCGGCGGGAGCGCGAGCTCCTCGGCGATCTGCGTGTTCTTGATCGTGGCCGCTTCCTCCACCGTCTTGCCCTTCACCCACTCGGTGACGAGCGACGAGGAGGCGATGGCGCTGCCGCAGCCGTAGGTCTTGAACCGGGCGTCCTCGATGACGCCGTCCTTGTTCACCTTGATCTGCAGCTTCATCACGTCGCCGCAGGCGGGCGCGCCCACCATGCCGGTGGCCACACCCTCCTCGCCCTTGGCGAAGGAGCCGACGTTGCGCGGGTTCTCGTAGTGATCGATGACTTTGTCGCTGTATGCCATGCCTTTTCTCCTAGGGAAAGGTCACAACGCAAGGCGATGAACCGCGCTCGCCGATGTGCCCTGTCCTGTTAGTGTGCAGCCCACTGCACCGTATTCAAGTCGACCCCCTCCTGGTGCATCTCCCACAGGGGGCTCATTGCGCGAAGCTTGCCGATGCGCTCCTGGATGAGCTCCACGGCGAAGTCGATGTCCTCGGGCGTGGTGAAGCGGCCGAGCGTGAAGCGGATCGAGCTGTGGGCGAGCTCGTCGTTGCGTCCGAGCGCGCGCAGCACGTAGGAGGGCTCGAGGCTCGCCGAGGTGCAGGCCGAGCCCGACGACACCGCGAGCTCCTTCACGCCCATGATGAGCGACTCGCCCTCGACGAAGTTGAAGCTCACGTTGAGGTTGTGCGGAACGCGATTCTCGAGGTCGCCGTTCACGTACACCTCCTCCATCTCGCGGATGCCGGCGAGCAGCCGATCGCGCAGCATCCGCACGCGCTCGTTCTCGACCGCCATCTCCAGGCGCGCGAGGCGGAAGGCCTCGCCCATGCCGACGATCTGGTGCGTGGCGAGCGTGCCCGAGCGAAGTCCCCGCTCGTGGCCGCCGCCGTGCATCTGCGGCTCGAGCCGCACGCGCGGGCGCCGGCGCACGTACAGGGCGCCGATCCCCTTCGGCCCGTAGGTCTTGTGCGCGGAGAAGCTCATGAGGTCGACCTTGAGCTTCGCGAGGTCGATCTCCACCTTGCCGGTCGCCTGCGCCGCGTCCACGTGGAAGACGATTCCCTTCGCGCGGCAGATCTCGCCGAGCTCCGCGACCGGCTGGATCACGCCGATCTCGTTGTTCACCAGCATCACGGAGACGACGATGGTATCGGGCCTCAGGGCCGCCTGGAACTTGCCGAGGTCGACGAGCCCGTTCGGCTCCGGATCGAGGTAGGTCACCTCGAAGCCTTCGCGCTCGAGCTCGCGCATCGTGTCGAGCACCGCCTTGTGCTCGGTCTTCATGGTGATGAGGTGCCTGCCCTTCGTCTTGTAGAAGTGCGCGGCGCCCTTCAGCGCGAGGTTGTCGGATTCGGTCGCGCCGGAGGTCCAGACGATCTCCTTCGGGTCGCAGTTCACGAGCTTCGCCACCTCGGCGCGCGCGTTCTCGACCGCTTCCTCGGCCTCCCAGCCGAAGGAGTGGCTGCGCGAGGCGGGGTTGCCGAAGCGCTCGGTGAGCCAGGGAATCATCTTCTCGGCGACGCGCGGATCGACGGGCGTGGTCGCGGAATAGTCGAGGTAGATCGGTCGTGTGCGATTCATGGTCATGCGGAAAGGATGGGTTGCTCGCGCGACTTCGCCGTGCGGACGACGGAGACGTTCTTCCGACGCTGCTTCTCCACGAGGTGCGAAAGCTTCACTCCGGCAAGGAATCCGTACACCGTCTCGTTCAGCTCCGCCCAAAGGTCGTGGGTCATGCAGCGCTGGTTCTCGTGGCAGTTCTCGCGGCCGCCGCACTGCGTCGAGTCGAGGCACTCCTCGACGGCGCAAATGACGTCCGCGACCGAGATCTCGCCCGGGTTGCGCGCGAGGTGATACCCGCCGCCGGGCCCGCGCACGCTCTCGACGAGCTCGCGACGGCGCAGCTTCCCGAAGAGCTGCTCGAGGTACGAGAGCGAGATCTTCTGGCGGGCGCTGATGCCGGCGAGCGTCACCGGGCCCTCGGTGGAGTGCAGCGCCAGGTCGAGCATCGCGGTGACCGCGAACCGTCCCTTGGTGGTGAGTCTCATGGGATTCCTTCGGTTGCGCCCGTCGAGAACCCGAGCGATTTACTCAAGTATACGAAATCCGACTAATTCAGTCAAGATTGGTTCCGCGGGAGAAAGGCCTAGCCCCGGCCGACCGCGGCACGGCGGGCAGTGTCCCCTCCCGGCTCGCCCTGCTCCAGGTGCTCCAGCCGGCGCAGGATCTCGGCGAGGCGCCCGTCCATGTCCTCGGTGCGCGACCCGAGCGCGACGAGCGCGCGGTTCACCGGGTCGTCGAGGTCGGCGCTCACCGCGTACGCGTCGAAAGCCATGCGCGCGGCTTCCGACGCCGCTCCGGGCGACTCGACGAGCCGCGCCGGAATGCCCACTACGGTGGCGCCCGCCGGAACGGGCTTCACCACCACGGAATTGGAGCCCACCTTCGCGCCGTCGCCCACCACGAAGGGGCCGAGGATCTTGGCGCCCGCGCCGACCACCACGCCGCGGCCGAGCGTGGGGTGGCGCTTGCCCTTGCTCCACGAGACGCCGCCCAGCGTGACGCCGTGGTAGAGCGTGCAGTCGTCGCCCACTTCCGCGGTCTCGCCGATCACCACGCCCATGCCGTGGTCGATGAAAACGCGGCGACCGACGACCGCGCCCGGGTGGATCTCGATGCCGGTGAGGAAGCGCGCGATGTGCGAGCCGAAACGCGCGAGCCAGCGCAGCCCCCAGCCCCACAGCCGGTGGTTCACGCGGTGCAGGACGATCGCGTGCAGGCCGGGATAGCAGGTGAGCACCTCCCAGACGTTGCGCGCGGCGGGGTCGCGGTCGAAGACGCTGCGGATGTCCTCGCGGATGCGGTTGAACATGGTTCCTCGGCGGGGGCGCGCGGGGTGGCGGTCCTATGGACGAAGTCTCGCATTCCCGAGTAAACTTATCAACTATTCCACCGACGCGACGAATCCCCGCGGCCACGAGCCGTCGAGGGGGCGCCCCCCGTTGCCTTGAAGAGCATCCTCGCCAAGTACTCGCAGTTCGTGCGCCAGCCGGACGTGGCGCGCCTGCTCGCGGTCGCCCTGGTGACGCGCATGCCGGTGGGCATGGTCGGCTTTTCCATGCTCATGTTCCTGCGCCAGTCGCTCGGCAACTTCGCGCTCGCCGGAACCGCCGTGGGCGCCAACTTCATCGCGATCGCCGTCACCGCGCCGATCCTCGGCAGGATCATCGACCGCCACGGACCGGGGCGCGTGCTGTGGGTCACCGGCACGGTCCAGCCGCTCGCGCTGCTCGCCATCCTCGCGGGCGTGAAGCTCGGGCTGCCTTTCGGCTTCGTGGTCGCGAGCGCGGCCTGCGCGGGCGCCTTCGCCACGCCCATCACCACGCTCACCCGCGCGGTCTGGCGGCAACGCTTCGAGCGCGAGGAGGACCGGCGCACCGCCTTCGCGCTCGACGCCGTGACGATCGAGGTCAACTTCACCGCGGGACCCGCGATCATGGCGGGGATCCTCGCCATCGCGGGCGCGACGGCCGCCTTCGGCGTGGCGATCGCGGCGACGTTCGTCGCGATCCTGGTCTTCACCACCTCGCCCGCGCTGCGCTATTTCCGGCGCGAGACGGGCGTGCGCCGCCACATGCTGGGCCCGCTCACCGAGCCGCGCCTGTGGGTCGTGTTCGCGGCGACCTTCGGCCTCACGGTCGCCTTCGGCTTCCTCGAGGTGGGCTATCCGGCCTACGCCACGGCCCTCGGCTTCCCGGCGGTGGGAGGACTGCTGCTCGGCGTGAACTCGCTCGGAAGCGCGGTGGGCGGAGCGCTGTACGGAGGCCTGCACTTCAAGTCGCCGGTCGAGCGTCAATTCTCGGCGGCCATGGGTCTCATGGTGGTCCCGCTGCTGCTGCACACCTTCGTCTCGCCGACGCCGCTGTTCGCCGTGGTCGCCTTCCTCGCCGGAGCGCTGATCGCGCCCTCCATCGCGGCGCAGTCGACGCTCGTCTCGCGGCTCGCCCCGTCGCACTACGCCGCCGAGGCGTTCACCTGGTCCTCGACCTTCATCGTGAGCGGGCTCGGGGCGGGCATGGCGCTCGGCGGGCAGATCGTCGAGCATGCGGGCGTGCGCGTTCCGTTCGCGATCGGCGCGGCGATCGTCGCCTGCACGGCCGCGCTCGCGCTCTCGCTCTCGCCGTCGCGACGCGCGATGCCCGCACCGCAGGCCCAGGACTAGCGGCGCATCCTCGTCTCGAACGCGGCGAGCATGCCGCGCAGCAGCTTCACCTCGGAGCGCTCGAGCGCGGCGCGCGCGAGGAGCCTGCGCAGGCGCTCCATGAGCCGTCCCGGCTGCGCCGGATCGAGGTAGCCGGCTTCCCGCATCGCCGATTCCCAATGCGCGAGAAGCGCTTCCAGGTCCTCGCTCGTGGCGCCCATGCGCGCGGCCGCTTCGGGCGGCGCGAAGGACTGCGCGGCGGCGGAGAGCTCGTAGCATGCGACCTGCACGGCGGCGGCGAGGTTGAGCGACGAATACGCGGGGTTCGCGGGGATCGAGACCTGCATGGCGCAGTGGCCCAGCTCCTCGTTGGTGAGGCCGTAGGTCTCGTTGCCGAAGACGAGCGCCGCACCGCCCCGCGCCGCGGCCTCGAGGATCGCGGGCGCCGCCTCGCGCAGCGAGCGCAGCGCATGCGACAGGTCGCGCGCTCGCGCGCTGAAGCCGGCGGCGAGCACGGTGCCCGCGAGCGCCTCCTCGAGGCGATCGCCGCTCCGCGCGCGGGCGAGCACGTCGGCCGCGCCCGCGGCGAGCGCCTCGGCCTCGCCGTCGGGCGCGCGGCGGGGAGACACCAGGCGAAGGTCGGAGAATCCCATCGTCTTCATCGCGCGCGCGGCGGCGCCGATGTTGCCCGGATGGCTGGGACGAACCAGGACGACGCGGATGGGCCCGGGGAAGGGAGGGGGCGTCATCGCGGCATTCTGCACGACGCGCCCGGTGCCTGCGGGAAAAAGAGCGGAGCGCCGCCCCCGGCGCTCCGCATTTGCGCCCCACGGTGAACCCAACGTCTCACGGCGCCGTTCGTCGCCGGCGCTTCGATCGGTTTTTCCCGGATACCGCCGGGGCGCCGCCGCTGCGGCCGCCGCCCCCCGGGCGATATCGAAACGCGCTATATCGTATTACGATATGTTGCGTTTATATATCGCACGCCGATACTCTGTCAACCGCGCCGGGGGAGGGCGCGCAGATGCCGCTCTCGACCTCCGAGTATGCGATGCTCGCCTCCTTCCGCTACAAGCTGAGGCAGTTCCTGTCGTTCAGCGAGGAGGCGGCGGAAACCGTCGGGCTCACCCAGCAGCAGTACCAGGCGCTGCTCGTCGTGCGTGCGCACCAGGGCCCGGGCCTCATCACGATCACGGAGCTCGCCGGGCAGATGCTCATCAAGCACCACAGCGCCGTGGGCATGGTGAACCGCCTCGAGGAGCTCGGGATGGTGCGCCGCGAGCCCGCGTCCGACGACCGGCGCAAGGTGGGCATCCGCCTCACCGCCGGCGGCGAGCGCGTGTTCGAGCGACTCGCCTCGATCCACCGCGGAGAGCTGCGGCGCATCGGGCGCGACCTCAGCCGATTCATGAGCTACTTCGCGCGAGCCTCGGGCGAGAAGGCCCCGGAGCCCGCGAAGCCGAGGCGGCGCGCGCGTTCATAGTAGAATCGCACGCTGCTCCCGGCGCCCCGCTCCCCGCGCTTCGCGCGCACTTCCCATGCACCCGATGCTCAACACGGCCGTGAAGGCCGCGCGCAAGGCCGGCGCGATCATCGTCCGCGCTTCCTACGACGTCGACAAGCTCACCGTGCGCAGCAAGCACAGGAACGATTTCGTCTCCGAGGTCGACAACGCGGCCGAGGACGCGATCCTCGCGACGCTGCGCGAAGCCTATCCCGACCACGGCGTCCTCGCCGAGGAGAGCGGCGCGCGCGACGCGAAGGCGGACTACGTCTGGATCGTGGATCCGCTCGACGGCACCACGAATTTCCTGCACGGCGTACCGCAGTACTGCGTCTCGATCGCCCTCGCGCACCGCGGCCAGCTCCAGCAGGCGGTGGTCTTCGATCCGAACCGCAACGAGCTCTTCACCGCGACGCGCGGTGCGGGCGCGTTCCTCAACGACCGCCGCATCCGCGTGAGCCGCACCGACAAGCTCGAAGGCGCGCTCGTCGGCACCGGCTTCCCGTTCAAGGAAGTCGGGCACGTCGACGAATACTTGCGCATGCTGCGCAACATGATGGTGGTGGCCGCGGGCGTGCGGCGCCCCGGAGCCGCCGCGCTCGACCTCGCGTGGGTGGCCGCCGGCCGCACCGACGCTTTCTGGGAGCTCGGGCTTTCGCCGTGGGACATGGCGGCGGGCGCGCTCCTCGTGCGCGAGGCGGGCGGACTCGTCGGCGACCTCGACGGCGAGGACGCGTTCCTCGACAACGGCCGCATCGTCGCGTCGAATGCGAAGATCTTCGGCGCCATGCTGAAGGCGCTCCACGCGCCGGCGTCCTAGGCGCTACTCGCGCGCGACCAGCATCGTCACGAGGACCGAGGAGTCCTCGAGGGCTTCGAGCCCGTGTCGCTCGCCGCCCGCGAGATACATCATCGAGCCCGCGGGAAGGATCTCCTCGCGCGCCGGCATCGTCACCTTCACGCGGCCGCGCAGGCACTGGATCGTGACCAGGCTCGCGACCTCGTGGTCGGGCAGCGCCTTCCCCGCTTCCATCACGAGGCGGAACACCTCGAAGTGCTCGTCGCGAATGAGCGCGACGGATCCGGGAGGCTCGCCGCCCGCATCGTTCGGGTGCAGGTCGATGCGCTCGCCCGGGGCGGCGTGGTGCAGGGCC
>DATIZV010000080.1:0-10753 GCA_035516915.1 Usitatibacter sp.
CACACCGCGTTCCTCTACCACGCCACCAAGGCCGGCATGACGATGGGGATCGTGAACGCCGGGCAGCTCGGCGTGTACGAGGAGATCCCCGGGGACCTGCTCGAGCGCGTGGAGGACGTGATCCTCAACCGGCGCGACGACGCGACCGAGCGCCTGGTGCAGTTCGCCGAGAGCTACCGCTCGCGCCCGAAGGACCCGGCCGAGGAGCTCGCGTGGCGCAAGGCCCCGGTGCGCGAGCGCATCGTGCACGCCCTCGTGAAGGGAATCACCGACCACATCGTCGAGGACACCGAGGAAGCGCGCCGCGCGCACGAGCGGCCGCTGCAGGTGATCGAGGGGCCGCTCATGGACGGCATGAACGTGGTGGGCGACCTCTTCGGCTCGGGGAAGATGTTCCTCCCGCAGGTGGTGAAGTCCGCGCGCGTGATGAAGCAGGCGGTGGCGCATCTGATTCCCTTCATCGAGGAGGAGAAGAAGAAGCTCGGCACGGCGCCCAAGCCCAAGGGCAAGATCGTGATGGCGACGGTGAAGGGCGACGTGCACGACATCGGCAAGAACATCGTGGGCGTGGTGCTCCAGTGCAACAACTTCGACGTGGTCGACCTCGGCGTGATGGTCGCGTGCGAGACGATCCTCGAGACCGCGCGGCGCGAGAACGCCGATTTCGTCGGCCTCTCGGGCCTCATCACGCCCTCGCTCGAGGAGATGTCGCACGTCGCGAAGGAGATGCAGCGCCTGGGCTTCACGGTGCCGCTGCTCATCGGCGGGGCCACCACGTCGCGCACGCACACGGCGGTGAAGATCGAGCCGCACTACCAGGGGCCGACGGTGTGGGTGCCGGACGCCTCGCGCGCGGTGGGCGTCGCCTCGAGCCTCGCGAGCGAGGAGCAGCGCGGGGATTACCTGCGGCGGCTGCGCGCGGACTACGAGAAGATCCGCGAGCAGCATTCGCGCAAGGGCGGCCAGAAGAGCGTCGCGATCGACGCGGCGCGCGCGAACGCGGTAAGGATCGACTGGTCCGCGTACCGCGCCACGCGCCCGCGCAGGCTCGGCGTCACGAGGCTCGCGAGCTATCCGCTCGAGAAGCTCGTGCCGTTCCTCGACTGGGCGCCGTTCTTCCAGACCTGGGACCTCGCCGGCAAGTATCCGGACATCCTGCGGGATGCCGTGGTGGGCGAGGCCGCGCGCAACGTGTTCCGCGACGGGAAGGAGATGCTCGAGCGCATCGTGAAGGGCCGCTGGCTCACGGCGAACGGCGTGTTCGGCCTGTGGCCCGCGAACTCGGTGGGCGACGACGTCGAGATCTACGCCGACGACGCGCGCGACGGCGTGCTCGCGACCTGGCACAACCTGCGCCAGCAGAACGAGAAGCCGGAGGGCAATCCCAACCAGTGCCTGGCGGACTTCGTCGCGCCGAGGGAATCGGGCCGCGCCGATTTCGTCGGCGCCTTCGCCGTCACCGCCGGCCTCGGGGTGGAGGCGAAGGTGAAGGAATTCCTCGCCGCGAACGACGACTACTCGGCGATCCTCGTGAAGGCGCTCGCGGACCGGCTCGCCGAGGCTTTCGCGGAGCACCTCCATTGGCTGGTGCGCACCGACTACTGGGGATACGCGGCGAACGAGAAGCTCTCGAACGAGGAGCTGATCGCGGAGAGCTACGCGGGAATCCGCCCCGCGCCCGGCTATCCGGCGTGCCCGGACCACACGGAGAAGGCGGAACTCTTCCGCCTGCTCGACGCGACGGCCAACGCCGGCATCGAGCTCACCGAAGCGTACGCGATGATGCCGCCCGCCTCGGTGAGCGGGTTCTACATCGCGCACCCCGAGGCGCGCTACTTCGCGGTCGGCAAGATCGAGAAGGACCAGGTCGCCGATTACGCCCACCGCAAGGGCGTGGATCTCGCCGCGATGGAGCGCTGGCTCGCCCCGAACCTCGACTACTGAAAACCGGGGACAGACCACGTTTTCCTAAGGACGAAACGAACAACGCACGACATCGTTTCGCTCTTAGGAAAACGTGGTCTGTCCCCGGTTTCACAGCGGGCGCACGAGCGAGGGATCGGGACGCCGCGCGAAGTCGAGGAACGCTTCGGCGAGGCGCTCGCTCTCGGCGACCGCCGTCCTCCAGTACCTCATCCGACCCGCGTCGTCGCCCGCGAAGCGCCTGAAGTCGCTGCGGTCGGGAAGCTTCGCGAGCGGCAGCCGCGCGAGGTACTCGCGCGAGGGCGCGACGAGCACCACGTTCTCGAGCCATTCGCCGCGCGCACGCCGCCACGGCAGCCCCTTGTCGAGCCAGCCCGGAACGATGCGCTCGCCGAAGTGCGGATAGAGCACCAGCCCCTTCGCGCGATGGTAGGGAAGATGCAGGTGGTAGTCGATGATGCCGCCGTCCCAGTACACGCCCGGCGGCGCCTGCGGGATGCCCGCCACGCCCTCGAGCACGAGCGGGATCGAGGCCGAAGCGAGCAGCGCCTCGCCGAGGTTCGCCGCATCGAGCGGCACCACGTGCGTATGGAACGCGTCGAAGCGCACCGACTCGCTCGCGCCGGCCGCGGCGATCGCGCCCACCGGCACGAACGGCGGACGCCCGCGCGGGTCGTGGAAGAGGGTGCGGTCGATGAAGCGTGCGAGGTGGCGACGGCCGAGCGCGTTCGCCATCGCCGCCATGCCGAAGCCGAGCGCCGTGTGCCAGGCGGTGTCGCGGGTGAGCGGCCATCGCCCGCGCACCGCGAGGATGTGCAGGCGGTAGGACGGGTTCGACAGCACCTCGGCCTCGCGTCCGGTGAAGAGGTCGGCGAGCGTCTCGCGCGCGCAGCGCGTGACGAAGCCGCGGCTGGGGCGCGGCGGATAGCACTGCTCGATGTAGAGTTGGGCGAAGCGCTCGAGCGCCGCGACGGGATCGCGCCGGCACACCGCCGCGAAGCGCCACGCGCCGATCGAAGCGCCCACCAAGTGGCGCACGCGCGGCGCGCCGGGCAGCCACTCGCCGAAGATCGCGCGGTCGAGCGCGGCGATGCCGAGCCCCTTCGGGCCGCCCGCCGCGCCGGGAATCAGCTCGACGTCGGCCGGATCGAGGCCCGACTCCCGGATGCGTGCCAGGGCGCGCGCGCCGGCGCGCAGGGTGAGAACTCGTTGGGGCACCGGGGGTCGGATCGATTAGAATGCCGGGCGCTCAATGATCGCATTGTCCGGGCCGCCCTTCACTCCTCCCCATCGCTCCCATGTCGCGACTCTTCACGCCGCTGCGCCTGCGCTCGATCACCTTCCCGAACCGTGTGTTCGTCTCCCCCATGTGCCAGTACTCGAGCGAGGACGGCATGCCCAACGAGTGGCACTTCGTGCACCTCGGGAGCCGCGCGGTCGGCGGCGCGGGAATGGTCTGCGTCGAGGCGAGCGGCGTGGCGCCGGTCGGCCGGATCACGCCGTGGGACGCGGGCATCTGGTCCGAGGCGCACGCGCGCGCCTGGAAGCCGATCGCGGACTTCATCCGCGCCCAGGGTTCGGTTCCCGCGATGCAGCTCGCGCACGCGGGACGCAAGGCCTCTTGCGCACAGCCCTGGCACGGCGGGAAGCCGCTCGACGCGTCGCAGGGCGCATGGCAGGCGCTCGGACCGAGCGCGATCGCCTTCGGCGACTACCCGCCGCCGCGCGAGATGACCCGGGAGGACATCCGCGCGACGGTGCAGTCCTTCGCGCAGGCGGCGCGCCACGCGCTCGCCGCCGGCTTCGACGTGGTCGAGGTGCACGGTGCGCACGGGTACCTGCTGCACAACTTCTGCTCGCCGCTCTCCAACCGGCGCGGGGACGAGTACGGCGGCTCGCTGGAGAACCGCATCCGCTTCCCCCTGGAAGTCGCGCGCGCGGTGCGCGAGGCGTGGCCCGCGGAGAAGCCGGTGTTCTACCGCGTATCCGCGACGGAATGGGCCGAGGGCGGGTGGGATCTCGCGCAGTCGATCGAGCTCGCGCGGCGCCTGAAGGACATCGGCATCGACATGGTCGACTGCTCGAGCGGAGGCAACCTCCATTCGCAGCAGATCCCGCTCGAGCCGGGCTACCAGGTGCCGTTCGCCGCGGCGATCCGCCGCGAGGCGCAGGTCCCCACCATCGCGGTGGGCCTCGTCTCCGACGCGGTGCAGGCCGAGCAGATCGTGGCCCTCGGCGAGGCCGACGCGGTATGCCTCGCGCGCGCGATGCTGCGCGATCCGTACTGGGCGCGCCACGCGGCGAAGACGCTCGGCGTCGCGCTGCCGTGGCCCGACCCGTACAAGCGCTGCGACATCGGGCCGCTGGGCCGCTAGGCGGCGAGCATCGCCGCGGCCTTCTCGGCACGCGATTGCGCCCGTCCTCGCTCAGGCGGCTCGCGAGCACGCAACCCGCGGTTCCGCCCCCGACGATCACGTAGTCGAACATCAGGCCGCGGTCGGCACCTGCTCGAGGAGCTTCAGGCGCTGCACCTTGCCCGACGGCCCGCGCGGGAGATCCTCGACGAAGCGGATCACCTTGGGCGTCTTGAAGGGCCCGAGGTGCTCGATGCAGAAGTCGCGCAGCTCCCCTTCCGCGCACGTCGCGCCCGGGCGGCGGATCACGCAGGCCATGATCTCCTGCCCGTAGTGGCGATCGGGAATCCCGACCGCGGCCGCGTCGAGCACCGCGGGGTGGCGCAGGAGCACCTCGTCGATCTCGCGCGGCGCGATGTTCTCGCCGCCCTTGATGATGAGCTCCTTGATGCGGCCGGTGACGAAGAAGTAGCCGTCGGCGTCGCGCACGCCCACGTCGCCCGAGCGGAACCAGCCGTCGGGGAAGAACGCGGCCTTCGTCGCCTCCTCGTTCTTGTAGTAGCCGGGCGTCACCTGCGGCCCCCGGATCACGATCTCGCCGGGCGTGCCGTCGGCGACGGGCGCGCCGTTCTCGTCGACGATGCGCGCCTCGCATCCGGAGGGCTTGCCGACGGATCCCACCTTGCGCTTGGCCGGGTCCCACGGATTGGAGAACGCGGGCGCGACGGTCTCCGTGAGGCCCATCGTCTCGATCACGCCGACGCCGAACCGGTCCTGGAACGCGAGCAGGTGCTCGGGCGGAAGCGGGGCCGAGGCGGTGCGGCAGAAGCGCACCTGCCGGATCGACTCGCGCGGCGGCGCCTTTGCCTCGAGGAGATAGCTCACCATCGTCGGCACGAGGTTGAGCCAGGTGCAGCCGTGGAGCGTCGCGAGCTCCCAGAAGCGTCCGGCCGAGAACCGGGGCGGCATCGCGAGGGAGCCGCCGTGCGCGATCGGCGCGAGCATGGTCACCGCGAACGCGTTGATGTGATAGAGCGGAAGCACCGCGGTCACGCGGTCGGAGGGCCCGAGGCGGTGCTCGGCGCTGATCGCGTGCGCGTTCGCGCAGAGGTTCGACTGCGTGAGCATCACGCCCTTGGGCTTGCCCGTGGTGCCCGAGGTGTACATGAGCAGGGCGAGCGCGTCGGCCGCGACCTCGGGCAGGGCGAACGAATCGTCGTGCGCGCCCTCGCCCGGAAGCGTCTGCGCGTCGGGATCCACCTCCACGACCTCGATCGCGCGTCCGATGCCGCGCGCCATCTCGCGCACCTTCGGCGCCCATTCCGGCGCGGCGAAGACGAGGCGCGAATCGCAATGGTCGATCACGTAGCGCATCTGCTCCGGCTGCGAGAGGAGGTTCACCGGATTCACGCAATAGCCGCCCGCCATCGCGCCGAGCAGGATGCGCAGCGTCGCGAGCCCGTTCGGCATGACGATGGAGACGTGGGCGCCGCGGGCCCCGGCGATGCGCCCGAGGAGCGCGGCGACGCGGCGGCAGGACGCCTCGAGCTCGCCGAAGGTGAGCGTGCGGCCGGTCTCCGTCGCGACGAAGTATCCGGCGCCGGGACGCTGCCTCGCGCGCGCCGCGACGAGCGCGCCGACGGTGCGCGGCTCGCCCATCACCTCCCCCATCGCGCGAAGTACGCCCCGAGGAGCTCGTCGATCGTGGGAACCCGCTCGGGAATCGGGCGCGAGACGCGCGTCACGTTCATGTACTGGTGCACGTTGAGGTTGTCGGAGAAGTTGTTGCGTCCCCACGTGCCGCAGCCCATGGAGAGCGAGACCGGCAGCCCGTTGTTGAAGCCGCCGCCGTTGCCCACGACGTGCACCTGGTTCACGATCACGCGCGCCACGGGAAGCGTGAGCCCCAGGTCGAGCGCGCGCTCGTCGACCTTGCTGTGGAGCGACACCGAGTGGCCCGCACCCTGGTAGGCGTAGATGCGGCGCACGATCTCCTTCGCCGCGGCGAAGTCGCGCGCGCGGTACACGGTGAGCACCGGGGAGAGCTTCTCGCCGGAGAACTTGTGCGCCGATCCCGCGCCCTTCTCCTCGACGAGCAGCACGCGCGCGTTCTTCGCCGCCGGGTTCGAGAGCCCCGCGCGCTTCGCGATCGCCGCCACCGATTGCCCGATCACGGCGGAGGAGAGCTTGCCCTCGGGCCACATGGATTCCTCGAGCTTGCGGCGGTCCGCGCCCTTCACCAGCACGCAGCCGTTGCGCTCGAGCGCCGCCAGCATGCGCTCGGCGATCGCCTCGACCAGGATCACGCTGTTCTCCGACGAGCAGCTGGTCGCGTTGTCGAAGGTCTTCGACTGCACGATCTTCGCCGCGGCGTCGTCGAGGTCCGCGGTCTCGTCCACGATCGAGGCGACGTTGCCCGCGCCGACGCCGAACGCCGGCGTGCCGCTCGCGTACGCGGCGCGCACGTTGGACTGCGATCCGGTCGCCACCACGAGATCGCATTGGCGCATCAGCTCCGCGGTCGCATCCTTGGTGACGGGCGCCGGCAGCACCTGCACCAGGTCGCGCGGCGCCCCGATCCGGTCGAACTCGGCGTGGATGTACTTGACGAGCATCGCGCAGGTGCTCACGCCCTTGGGCGAGGGCGCGACGATCACCGCGTTGCGCGCCTTGAGGCTGTTGATGATCTTGTTGGCGGGCGTCGCCGCGGGATTGGTCGACGGCGTGATCGCGCACACCACGCCCACCGGTCGCGCGATCTCGACGATGCCCTTCGCCGGATCCTCGGAGACCACGCCCACCGTCTTCAGGCCGTGGAGGTCGCGCAGCAGGCCGAGCGTCTTGCGGTGGTTCTTGAGGACCTTGTCCTCCACCTCGCCGATCCCGGTGTCGCGTACGGCGAGCTCCGAGAGAGCCCGGTTGCGCGCCGGCTCCAGGATCGCCCAGCCGGCGGCGGCGACGAGCTCGTCCACGCGGGCCTGGTCGTAGCCGTCGGCGATCGCCTGCGCGGCGCGCGCGCGGCGCACCAGCGCGGCGACCTTGTCCTTCACCTGCGGCACGGCCTTCGCGTCGACGCTCACGGCTTCGCCTCCCGCGCGAGGAGGTCGGGCGGCAGGCGCTTGGCGCGCAGCATCGAGCGAAGGTAGCGGATCAGGGGCCACGCGAGCGCGATCACCGTCATCACCATCACCACGCCGCTGATGGGCCGCCGGAAGAAGATGGTCGCGTCGTTCTGGTAGGCGATCATGCTGGTCATGAACGAGTTCTCCGCCACCGGGCCGAGGATGCAGCCGAGCACCATGGGCGCGATCGGGAAGCGGAAGCGCTCGAAGAGGTAGCCCACCACGCCGAACACCACGATCATCCAGAGATCCGTCACGCTGTTCCTCTCGCTGTACGCGCCGACGAAGCAGAAGAGCGCGACGAAGGCCGAGGTGACCGCCTCGGGAAGCTTCAGCACCCAGATGAGCGGGCGGATCGCGAAGTAGCCGAGCAGGCACATGCCGATCACCGACGCGAACATCGAGGCGAAGATCGTGTAGACCATGTCGCCGCTGGTCTGGAAGATCTGCGGGCCCGGCTGCACGCCGTGCAGGAGGAACGCGCCGAGGATCACCGCGGTCGCGCCGCTTCCCGGGATGCCGAGCGCGAGGAGCGGCACCATGTGGCCGCCGACGGTCGCGGTGGAAGCGAGCTGGGGCGCCACGATGCCCTCGGGGATTCCGGTGCCGAGCTTCGCGCGGTTCTTGCCGTACTGGGCCTCGACGCCGTACGCGACGAACGAGCCGACCGTCGCGCCCGCGCCCGGCACGATGCCGCAGAGCACGCCGACGATCGAGCTCCTCGCGACGGTTCCCTTGAGCCGGCGGATCTCGCGCCACGGCGGCAGCCGCGTCTCGACCTTGCGCCCCGCCTCCATCGGCGGCGTGGAGAAGCCCTGCTCCATGCGCGCCAGCACCTCGCCGAGGCCGTATGCGCCGACCATCACCACCAGGTACTCGATGCCGTCCTTGAGGATCGGCACGCCGAAGGTGAAGCGGTCCGCGCCGTAGGTCTCGTCGACTCCGACCGTGGCGAGGAGCAGGCCGATGCACAGGCTGATGAAACCCTTCACCATCGAGTCGCCGGAAAGCGCCACCACGCCCGAGAGCCCGAACAGCACGATCGCGAAGTACTCCGGCGCGTCGAAGCGCAGCGCGAACTTCGCGAACGGAATGGCGAGCGCGACCGCGGAGACCGCGGTGATGAGCCCGCCGGCGAGCGCCGCGAGCAGCGTCCACCCGAGCGCTCGCGCGGGCTCTCCCTGGCGCGCCATCGGGTAGCCGTCCCAAAGCAGCGGGACGTCGAGCGGCTCGCCGGGGATGCGGAAGAGCACGGAGGTGAACGCGCCGCCGTAGGTGCCGGACAGGTACATCGCGGTGAGGAGCACGATCGATTCGGTGACGCCCATGCCGTAGGTGAACGGCAGCGCGAGCACCACGCCCATCACGAGCGTGAGCCCGGGCAGCACCGCCACCAGCATGCCGACGACGAGGCCGACGAGGAGCGCCAGCGCGTTCGCCAGCGTGACGAGGTGCACGAAACCGAGGCCCAGCTGGTGCAGCACTTCTAGCATGGCGGGCTCGTCCTAGTGGATGCGGAGCATCGCCATGAGCCACGTGGAGACCCGGAGGAAGGGGCCCGCGCCGAGCGGCAGCGACACGTACACGATCTTCATGAACACGAACACGAAGGCGAGGCTGCCGAGGACGCTCGAGGCCGCGATCACGCCCGGCCGCCGGTAGCGCCCGACCAGCATGAATCCCGCGAGGTAGAGAGCCGTCGCGACGAAGAACCCGAGCAGCTCCATGCCGGGCACGTAGAGGATGGTGAGCACGATGCCCGCGACGAGAAGCCACGGGTAGCGCGGAGCCTCCTCTTCCTCGGCGCGCTGCGCCGGCTTCGCCGCGGCCGCGCGCGCCGCGCCGCCCGCGAGCGCGAGGCGCGCGACCTCGAACGCGCACACGAGCATGAGCAGGACCAGCACCGCGCGCGGCCAGAAGTCCGGGCCGAGCTGCCCGGGACGGCCGAGCGCGGCGAACGTCTCCGTGTGGTGGTACAGGAACCCGGCGCCCGCGAGGAGCGCCAGGTAGGGCAACATCGGCTTCACGCGAGCCTTCATCGCGACGCTTCCCTTTCAGCCCGCCTTCGCCGCCGCCTGCGCGGCCTTCATGTCGGCGAGCTGCTGCTGCATGAAGGCGCCGGCCTTGTCCGCGGGAATGAAGCTGTGCGGGTCGGCGTACTGGTCCTTGAGGAACTTCTTGTACTCGTCCGTCGCCGCGGCCCTGGCGAGCGTGTCGCTCAGCACCTTCACGCGGTCGGCCGGCGTGCCGGCCTTCACCACGAAGGAGCGGAACTGCGGCAGCGTGATGTCGTAGCCGAGCTCGGTGGACGAGGGAACGTCGGGGAACGCGGGCAGGCGGCTCTTCGCGAAGATGATGATCGGGCGGATCTGCTTGTTGAGGATGAACTGGCGCGTGTCGCCCGCCTGCTCGTAGAGCGCGTCGACGTGGCCGCCGATCACCGACACGTAGCGCTCGCTCGGCTTCGAGTACGGCACCTCGACCACCTGGATGCCCTTCGAGGCGAGGTAGGTGAGCGTCATGTCGTCGACGCTGCCGAAGCCGAGCGTGGCGACCTTGAGCGTCTTGGGCTTGGCGCGCGCCTCCTTCTCGAATTGCGCCCAGTCCTGGATGCGCCCGTCCTCCGCGACGAAGAGGAACGACGGGCACTGCATCATGATCGCGATCGGCGTGATGTCGTCGATCTTCCAGCGCGGCGAGGGTCCGGCGAGGAGCGCGTTGGTGTCCGCGATGTAGACCGCCATCGCGTAGCCGTCGGCCTGGTCGGTGAGCAGCTTCGCCATGCCCGTCGCGCCGGTCGCGCCCGGCACGTTGACGACCGGCAGCGACGTCTTCAGCTCGGGCTCGACGATCTTCGCGGTGAGGCGGGCGAGCTGGTCGGCGCCGCCGCCGGGTCCCCACGGAACGATGACGTCGATCGGGCGCGACGGATACTTGTCCTCGGCGAGCGCCAGGCGCGAGCCGAGGGCGAGCGTGGATGCGGCGATCAGAAGCGATCGGCGGGTCGTGCTGCGGGGATTGCGTCCGTCCATGTCGGTCTCCTCGTTCGTTGTGTTGAATGCCTCGCCTTCGTGGGGTTCGTGCAGGATGCCATGCATCGGGGACTCACGTCATGCGCGCCGCGTCCTCCGTGCAATAATGCCGCTCGCTCCCATGGACATCCTCGAGACGCTCTTCGAGCGTGCGCGCGCCCGGCGCCGGCGCATCGTGCTGCCGGAAACGGGGGACGAGCGCATCGTGGAGGCCGCGCGGCGCCTCACCGAGGGCGGGCTCGCGGAGGCGATCCTTCCCCGCGACCCGCAGTCCGATCCGCGCCTCGAGGAGTACGCCTCGCTCTGGCCGGGCAATCCGAAG
>DATIZV010000081.1:0-5906 GCA_035516915.1 Usitatibacter sp.
ACACGGTCGCCGTGATCCTCGCCGACGACCCGGTCTCGCGCGAGCAGCTCGAGCCGCTCGAGTCCGCGCTTTCCGGCCATACCGCGCCGGTCCACATCGAGGGCATCGTGGACGAGCAGTGGCATCCGATCGCGACCTCGCCGCGCGGCAGCTGGCGCGAGCTTCGCGTCGGGCTGCAGCTCGCGAGCCGCAAGGGCCCGGTTCCCGAGGAGGAGATCGAGGCGTTCAACGCGTCGATCGCGGATTTCGCGGCGCAGGCCGGCGCGGTGTCGCAGCGCGAGGCCCCGGCGACCGCCGCCGGCCGCGCGCGCGAGCTCGACGGCTTCTGCGCCGAGGCCGACATCGAGGTCGCGGTGAACGTCGTCGGCCAGTTCGGGGCGAGCTTCTCGCTCGCGCGGGTGAAGGAGCTCGCGCTCGACGCGGGGCTTTCCGAGACGGCGTCCGGCGAGCTGGTGCGCTACGCCGCGGACGGCACGCCCGCCTACGCCATCCGGCGCTTCGAGGAAGCGAACGCGCGGCACTCGAACGTCTACGTGAGCGGCCTCACCTTCGCGCTCGACGTGCCGCACGTGACGGACGCGCCCGCACTGCTCGGCGAGATGTTCCAGCTCGCGGCGCGCTTCGCCGGAACGCTCGGCGGCCAGCTGGTCGACGACAAGCGCCGGCCGCTCAGCGAAGCGGGGCTCGCATCCATCCGCCGCTCGCTCGAGGCCGTCGTGGGCGAGATGGAGGCGCACGGCATCGCCTCCGGCAGCCCCCTCGCGCGGCGGCTCTTCTCCTGAGCCGCGGGCGATGGCGGCGGATCGGCGCGTGCCGCGCGATGTGCAGGCGAGGGCCGGGAAGCTCGCCCGCGAGATCGAGCGCCACAACCGCCTGTACTACGTGGAAGACGCGCCGCAGATCTCGGACGCCGAATTCGACCGCCTGTTCCAGAAGCTGGTCGACCTCGAGGCGCAATACCCGGCGCTGCGCACCCCCGATTCGCCGACGCAGCGCGTGGGCGCGGAGCCGAGCGCCGAGTTCGCGGAGGTGGTGCACCGGGTCCCGATGCTCTCGATCAACAACGCCTTCACCGAGGAGGACGTGGAGGCGTTCGACCGCCGCTGCCGGGAGGCGCTCGGCGTCGAAGTCGTGGAGTACAACTGCGAGCTCAAGTTCGACGGCCTCGCGGTAACGCTCGCCTACGAGGACGGCGTCTTCGCGCAGGGCGCCACGCGCGGCGACGGGTCCCGGGGCGAGGACGTGACGCCCAACCTGCGCACGGTGCGCTCGATTCCGCTGCGCCTCGACGTGAAGCACGTGCCGAAGCTCCTCGAGGTGCGCGGCGAGGTGATCATGTTGCGGCGCGATTTCGACGAGGTGAACCGGCGCGCGCTCGAGCGCGGCGAGCGCACCTTCGTGAACCCGCGCAACGCGGCCGCCGGGGGGTTGCGCCAGCTCGACCCGAAGCTCACCGCGAAGCGCAGGCTCTCGTTCTTCGCCTACGGCATCGGCGCCGCGGAAGGCTTCGACGTCCCGGCCACGCATTCGAGGCTCCTCGACCGCCTCGTCGACCTGGGCTTCCCGGTCGCGAACGACCGGCGCGTGGCGCGCGGCGCGGCGGAGCTCCTCGCGTTCTTCCGCGACGTAGGCACCCGGCGGCCGAAGCTCGCCTACGACATCGACGGCGTCGTCTACAAGGTGAACCGCTTCGCCGAGCAGGAGCGCCTGGGCTTCGTCTCGCGCGCCCCGCGCTGGGCGCTCGCGCACAAGTTTCCCGCCGAGGAGCAGGCGACCGAGCTCCTCGACATCGACGTGCAGGTGGGCCGCACCGGGGCGCTCACGCCGGTCGCGCGGTTGAAGCCCGTGTTCGTCGGCGGCACCACGGTCGAGAACGCGACGCTGCACAACGAGGACGAGATCCGCAGGAAGGACGTGTGGCGGCGCGACACCGTCATCGTGCGCCGCGCCGGCGACGTGATCCCCGAAGTCGCGGGCGTCGCGAAGAAGGGGCCGCGCGAGAAGCGCGACTGGTTCGAGATGCCGAAGAAGTGTCCCGAGTGCGGATCGGCGGTGGTGCGCCTCGAGGACGAGGCGGTCGCGCGCTGCACCGGCGGTCTCGTGTGCCCCGCGCAGCGCAAGCAGTCGCTGTTGCACTTCGCGCAGCGCCGCGCGATGGACATCGAAGGCCTGGGCGACAAGCTCGTCGACCAGCTCGTGGACGAGGGGATCGTGCGCACGCCCGCGGACCTCTATCGCCTCGGCGTCGCCAGGCTCGCCGCGCTCGAGCGCATGGGCGAGAAGTCGGCGTCGAACCTGGTCGATGCGATCGCGAAGAGCAAGCAGACGACGCTCGCCCGCTTCCTCTACGCGCTCGGCATCCGCAACGTGGGCGAGGTGACGGCGCGCGACCTCGCGCGCCATTTCGGCTCGCTCGACGCGATCATGGACGCGAGCGTCGAGGAATTGCAGGAGGCGCCGGACATCGGCCCGATCGTCGCCGAATCGATCGCGACCTTCATGAGCGAGCGCCACAACCGCGAGGGCATCGGCGAGCTGCGCGCGGTGGGAGTGCGCTTTCCCGAGGGCAAGCCCGAGCGCGCGGAGCGGCGCGGCGCCTTCGCGGGTAAGATTGTGGTCCTCACCGGCACGCTGGGCTCGATGACGCGCGACGAGGCGAAGGGGCGCGTCGAGGCGGCGGGCGGCAGGGTCACCGGATCGGTCTCGAAGAAGACCGACTACGTCGTCGCGGGCACCGAAGCCGGGTCGAAGCTCGACCGGGCGCAGGAACTCGGCGTGCGCGTGCTGGACGAAGAAGAGTTCCTCAAACTGCTCGGCGCATAGCCCCTCTCCGCTTCCATGCAAAAGATCACCAAGGCCGTGTTCCCCGTCGCGGGGCTCGGCACGCGCTTCCTCCCGGTGACCAAGGCGTCTCCGAAGGAGATGCTGCCGATCGTCGACAAGCCGCTCATCCAGTACGCGGTGGAGGAGGCGGTCGCGGCCGGCGTCACCGAGCTCATCTTCATCACCGGCCGCGGCAAGCGCGCGATCGAGGACCACTTCGACAAGGCCTACGAGCTCGAGGCGGAGCTGCAGGCGCACGGCAAGAACAAGCTGCTGAAGGAAGTGAGGGGCCTGCTGCCCGAGGGCGTGAGCTGCACGTACATCCGGCAGTCCGAGGCGCTCGGCCTCGGGCACGCGGTGCTGCGCGCGCGGCACCTGGTGGGCGACCAGCCCTTCGCGGTGATCCTCGCCGACGACCTCATCGAGGCGCCGCTGCCGGTGATGCGGCAGATGACGCAGGCGCACGCACGCCACGGCGGCAGCGTGATCGCCGTGCAGCAGGTGGCGCGCGAGGACACCGCCTCCTACGGCATCGTGTCCGCGGACCGCATCGGCCCTTCGATCTCCCGCATCACGAACATCGTGGAGAAGCCCAAGCCGGAGGAGGCGCCCTCGACGCTTGCGGTGGTCGGCCGCTACATCCTCTCGCCGCGCATCTTCCATTTCCTCGAGAACCTGCGGCCGGGCGCGGGCCGCGAGATCCAGCTCACCGACGCGATCGGCCGGCTGCTGCGCGAGGAGCCGGTGTTCGCCTACGAGTTCGACGGGCGGCGCTACGACTGCGGCTCCAAGCTCGGCTACCTCGAGGCGACCGTGAACTACGCGCTCCGGCACCCGGAGGTCGCCGAGCCGTTCCGCGCGTTCCTCACCGAGACCGTGGCGGCGATCGCGCCCGCGAAGCGCTCGTGAACCGCGGCGACGCCGAGCGCCTGCTGCACGAGGCGGACCTGCTGTGCGCCGCCGACGAGGTGAATCGCGCCGTCGAGCGGATGGCGGGCGAGATCTCGCGCAAGCTCGGCGCCGAGTTCCCCGTGGTGCTCTCGGTGATGGGCGGGGCGGCGGTCTTCACCGGGCGCCTGCTGCCGCTGCTCGCCTTCCCGCTCGAGTTCGGCGCGATCGAGGTCACGCGCTACAACAACGACACGCAGGGGCGCGAGATCACGTGGCGGCTTCCGCCGCGCGACAACGTGCGCGACCGCACCGTGCTCGTCGTGGACGACATCCTCGACGAGGGCGTCACGCTCGCCGCGATCCGCGCGAAGCTCGGCGAGATGGGCGCGCGCAAGGTCTACGCGGCGGTCTTCGCCGACAAGGACATCGGCCGCGCGAAGCCGGCGCACGCCGACTTCGTCGGCATCACGGTTCCCGATCGCTACGTGTTCGGCTTCGGCATGGACGCCTACGGCCTCTGGCGCAACCTCCCGGCGATCTATGCTTTAAGGGACCGAGGCGGAACCACAGATGAACACGGATGAACACAGATGGGTGTCGCGAATCATGAGCATCGATAGTCGTTGTTGCGGTGCGAGGCAACCCACCGTCGAAGCGCCCGCGTTCGGCATGACCATCCGTGTTCATCCGTGTTCATCTGTGGTTCCATGGCTTTCATTTGTGCATCACTCCCAACCGCAAGCATGATCGCCATCATCGGAGGCAGCGGCCTCACGCGCCTCGCCAACCTCGAGATCACCCACCGCCAGATCGTGCGCACGCCCTACGGCGAGCCCTCGGGCCCGCTCACGTTCGGCCGCATCGGGCCGTCGGAGGTGGTGTTCCTCGCGCGGCACGGCTACGCGCACACGCTCGCGCCCCACGAGGTCAACTACCGCGCCAACCTCTGGGCGCTGCAGGCGAAGGCGGTGACCCGCGTGATCGCGGTGTGCACGGTGGGCGGGATCGCGGCGCATCTCACGGCGGGAACGATCGCGGTTCCGGACCAGATCATCGATTACACTTGGGGAAGGGCGTCGACCTACTTCGAGGGCGCCGAGCAGCCGGTGACGCACGTCGATTTCACGCACCCGTACACGCAGGAGCTGCGGACGGCGGCGCTCGAGGCGGCGGGAGCGGTCGGCATCCCCGTCTTCGACGGCGGCACGTACGCGGCGGTGCAGGGGCCGCGGCTCGAGACCAAGGCGGAGATCGACCGTCTCGAGCGCGACGGCGCGACGATGGTGGGAATGACGGGCATGCCGGAGGCGGCGCTCGCCCGCGAGCTCGGGCTCGGGTACGCGGCGCTCGCGGTGGTCGTGAACGCGGCGGCCGGACGCGGCGCGAGCGCGCGCGAGATCCCGCTCGGCGCGATCGGCCCGGTGATCGAGGAGAGCATGGCGAAGGTGAGGATGATCGTCGCGAAGGTGGTGGAGCGCCATGGCGGTTCGTGAGGTGCTGCGCATGGGCCATCCGATCCTGCGCGAGCGCGCGAAGCCGGTCGAGAGGCTCGGCACGCCGGAGCTGCTCGGGCTGGTCGCGGACATGAAGGACACGATGGCGGCGAAGAACGGCGCCGGGCTCGCCGCGCCGCAGATCGGCGTGGGCCAGCGCGTCATGATCTTCGGCGTGACCCGGAACCCGCGCTATCCGGATGCCGACGAGGTACCGTTCACGGTGCTGGTGAACCCGAAGATCGTGCTCCTCACGCGCGAGGTCGAGGATGGCTGGGAGGGATGCCTCTCGGTGCCCGGCATGCGCGGCGTGGTTCCGCGCTACACGAAGCTGCGCTACTCGGGCTTCGACGAGCACGGCAACCCGATCGAGCGCGAGGCCGAGGGATTCCACGCGCGGGTGGTGCAGCACGAGTGCGACCACCTGGACGGCATCCTCTATCCGCAGCGCATGACCGATCTCAGCCGGTTCGGCTTCATCGAGGAGCTGTTTCCCGGCGAGGAGCTGAGCGATGACTGACGCGACCGCGCCCGCCGGCCCGCCCACCGGCACCGCGCACGTGATGTACCTGCTGCACGCGATCGCGCCCTTCACGCTCTGGACGCTCGCGCTCGCCGCGCTCCTGGTCGGCGCCGTGACGCGCGACTCGGTGCGCGGCACGTGGGTCGAGACGCACTATTCGTGGCTGCTGCGCACCT
>DATIZV010000082.1:0-13208 GCA_035516915.1 Usitatibacter sp.
GGCATGACCGAGGAGGAGAAGCGCGATTCGGAGGCGTTGCGCAAGGCCCTCGGCATCGACCCGAATGCGACCGAGATCCGCGTGGTCTACGGATCGGTGCCGAGGAACGGGAGCGAGCTCGCGCTCGTCACGCGCTCGATGCTCGAGATCCTCCTCGACCTCGCTTCGGCGATCGAGGCCCCGCCTGAAGACGTGGCGCTCGGCATCGTGCCGCCCGCCGCTCATTTCGCGAACGACGCGGCCGAGGGCTTCAAGCCGCTCATCCGCATCCGCAGCGGCAACGCCGAGCCCGAGCACCCGTTCGTAGCGGTGCCGTACCACGGCCACTGGTTCTGGATCGACGAGCGCGACTACGCCTCGAAGGGCGTCTTCTCCTTCGTGATGATGATCTTCTCGCTGATGGACACCTCGGCGCCGCGCGCGCAGCCGATCGTCACCGTGCCGGCGAGCTGACCATGGACGTGGCGCGCGCGTTCGGACGTCGCCCGGACGCCCCGGAGGCGGCCGATCCGCGCGGCTTTTCCATCGTGCTGGGCGGGCCGCTCTACCAGCTCCTGCGCCGCGCGCACTTCACCGGCGACGCGCTCGAGCTCGTGCGCCGCCGCATCCTCGCGATCTCGCTCCTCGCGTGGCTGCCCCTCGCCGTGCTCTCGCTGATCGACGGCGATGCGCTGCGCGGCGTGGCCGTCCCGTTCCTCCAGGACGTCGAGGTGCACGTGCGCTTCCTCGTCGCGGTGCCGCTCCTGGTCGGCGCGGAGCTGCTGGTGCACATGCGCATCCGGCCGGTGGCGGGAGAGTTCCTCGCGCGCGGCCTGGTGCCCGACGACTCCCTCGAGCGCTTTCGCGAATGCCTGCGCGCGGCGTTCCGGCTGCGCAATTCCGTCGCCGCGGAGCTCGCGATGCTCGCGCTGATCTACGGGGCAGGGATCCCGTTCGTGTGGCGGCATTTCGGCGCGTTCGACGTGGCGACCTGGTATGCGAGGCCGACCGCGGAAGGGCCGGCGTTCACGCTCGCGGGGTACTGGTATGCGTACGTGAGCGTGCCGCTCTTCCAGTTCCTGCTACTGCGCTGGTACTTCCGCATCTTCATCTGGATGCGGTTCCTGTGGCAGGTCTCGCGCATCCGCCTGGACCTCTCGGCGATGCACGGCGACCTCAACGCCGGCCTCGGCTTTCTCGGCGTAACGGTGTATGCGTTCGTGCCGCTGCTGATGGCGCACGGCGCGCTCCTCGCGGGCAACGTCGCGAACCGCATCTTCCACCTGGGCGGCACGCTCGCGGAGGCGAAGTACGAGATCGCGCTGGTCGTGGGGTATCTCCTGGTGCTGGTGTTCGCGCCGCTCACGGTGTTCGCACCGCAGGTCGCCGAGGCGAAGCGCAGGGCCGCGCGCGAGTACGGCCGGCTTTCGCAGCGCTACGTGCGCGATTTCGAGGCCCGCTGGCTTCCCGGCGGTGCGCCCGCCGCGCAATCGCCGCTGGGGCAAAGCGACATCCAGTCGCTCGCGGACATGGGCAACGCGCTGGCGACCTCGCGCGCGACGCATGGCGTGCCGATCACCCGCGATGCAGTGCTGAAGCTCGCTCTCGCCGCGCTGGTACCCCTCGCGCCGCTGCTCCTCACCGTGATCCCGGCCGAGGAGCTCGCCAAGCGCCTGCTGAAGCTGCTGCTCTAGCATCCCGGGCCGCGCCCTACTTGACCCGGTAGTTGACTTGCACAGGTTAACGGTATTGGATGCCATTACAGGCGCACGCGACGCGTGCCCCGGCCGGGACCGTCCCGCCGAAACGACGGACCGGCGCGGAGCCAGAATCGGGAGGTGGACATGCAAAGCCTCGATCGCGACCGTTGGATGACAGAGCTGCACCAGCACGAATTCGAGATGGAAAGGCTCGCCCTCGAAGTAAAGCGCCTCGAGGATGCTGCGAGCGGTTGCACGGAGGTAGGAGGAGAGCAGGCCCGGCAATTGCGGCGACGGGCGGAGTTCGCCGTCGCGCAGAGGATGCGCCACGGCATCAGCGTCGCCTTGCTCGCGTCCCGCCTGGGCCACGTGGACGGGTAGCAAAAAAAAGCGCGGCCTTCGCCGCGCCCGAAACGCCATCCCCGGAGGGCAGGGATCGCGCGTTACTGCCAGCCGAGCTCAGCCCGTCGTCTTCCAGGTGCCGTCCGCCTGCCGGCACGCGGTGCCGGTCACCTTGTCCGGCTTCCCGTCGACGTTCGCATCGATGGTGTAGTCGCGGCACGGGCCGCCGTTCGCTTCGTACGTGCGGGTCGGCGTGACGGTGTACTGGTTGCCGCTATCCGGGTTCTTCCAGGTTGCGTGCTGCCCGGTGGGCGTGCTCTCGAGCGCCTGCGCCGCCTTGATGCGGTCGGCCTCGTCCATCTTGCGGCCGATGTTGCTGCCGATGAGGGCCCCCGCCACGGTGCCGGCGACGATCGCCACGGTACGTCCGGTGCCTCCGCCGATGGTCGATCCCACCACGCCACCGACCACGGCGCCCGCGACCGCGCCCTTCTGCTCCTTGGTGGGCGGGTTCTCGCACGCCGTGATCGCGAGCGCCGCCGCGAGGAGCAGCAGGCCGAGTTTCCGGGTCTTCGTTTCGTTTCTCATCTTGTCTCCAATGTCAGGTTCCGCCGCTGTACCACTTCGTGCACGATTGCGCCGCGCTCTGGTTCGGTCCGCACTCGGATGCGACGCCGCGCTCGGGCGGGGTGTTGCATGCGGCGGCGAGGAGCGCCACTGCCAGGGCGAGCGCGAGCCGTTTCGCGTTCATCGCCATCAACCCACGCTCCAGCTTCCGTCCGCCTGCCGGCACGCCGACCCCTCGCGATCGCTCGCGTCCATCGCGGGCGCGAACGGCCCGAAGAGCTGGTAGGCGGTCGAGCCCGGCGCGGCGGGCGGAATGGCGCAGCCGGCGGCCGCGGCAAGCACGAGCACGAGCACGGCAAGGGCGGATCGGGTTCGCATGTTCGGCTCCTTTGCCGCCTCAGCGCACGAGCGGGATGCGCTCGGCGATGTCGTAGCGGCCGATCGTGTCGATCCTGTTCTCGATCTGCAGGAAGCGGACGGCCTTGCGGCCGGGAAGCTTCGAGGACATCCGGCGGAACGTGCGATCGCGAAGCTTCTGCTCGTCCGCGTCGGCGGCGAGGATCTCGCCCGCGATGCGCTTCGCGTTCGCGTCGGTCATCGTCGACTCGCCGTTGATGTAGTCGAGGATGGCGCGGTTGCGCCGCTGCACGATGCGGTCGAGCTTCTTCTGGTAGTCGTCGTACAGCGGCCAGAAGAGCTTCGCTTCGGCGGCGGTGAGCTGCATGTTCCGCTCCACCAGGCCGCGCTTGTCGGCGCGGGCGGCCTCGCGGATCGCATCGACGGGCGTGGACGCGGCGGCCGTCGCGGCCGCGGGCGAGGCCGCCGGAGCCTCGTCGGCCGCCATCGCGCAGGGGACGACCCCCGCGACGAGCGCCGCCGCGGCGAGCAGGCGCCTCATTCGGCCTTCTTCCACGTCGCGTCGGGGTTGAAGCGCGTCATGTGCGAGGCGATCGACGCGGTCTGCGCGCCGAGGTCCTTCTGGTACACGACGCCGTCGTGGTTCACGAGGAACGTCATGACGCCCGAGGAGCGATAGCGTGCCGGCCACGCGACCACCGCGAAGCCGCCGAGCATCTTGCCGCCGACCATGTAGTCGTATTCGCCGCCGGGCGCATCCTTGCCCTGCGACTTGAGGATCTTGTAGTAGTAGCCGTGGTAAGGCTGGCGTTGCCCGGCCTTCGCGCCGCCCTTCGCCTGTGCGCCGTAGCCCTCGCTCGTCGCGCTCGCGACCAGCGGTCCCAATGGGCTCTCGCCGCCGTCGCCGGCTTCCTGCGGCCAATAGAGTCCGTCCTTCTTGCCGGGCGTGGACCGGAAGCGCTGCGCGTAGTCTTCGAACCCGTTGCCGTCGAGGTCCTTCTGCGCGTACTCGCGCTCCGCGTCCACGATCGCGAGCATCGTCTGGATCGCGTCGAGCTCGTTGCGGCCGACGCGCCGGTTGACGATCTCCTGGTGACCCGCTTCCGTGTCGAACACCCACTTCGATCCGCGCTTCACGATCGGCGCGGGGAAGGGCCACGCGTCGTTGCCGACCTCGAGGATCGCCTTCGCGTCGCCCTGCGCGTCGAGCGTGTGCTTCTCGTCGTACGCGGTGAGGAAGCGGTTCCAGTCGTTGCGGTCGGCCACCTTGTCGCCGGTGAAGAGCCAGGAGCGCGAGCTCGGGCCGACGACGGCGAGGAGCTGGTCCACGCTCTTGGCGCGAACGGCCTCGGCGAGCGCCGCGGCCGCCTCGTCCGCGCTCGCGAAGGAACGCTGCGCGACGGCTTTGTGCGTCGCGGCCGCGGGGGTCGATTGCGCGTCGATCGTCACCGGGAACGCGGCGGCGAGCGCCGCGACGACGAGCGCGCGGAGGATGGGATTCGTGGATTTCATGTCGATCTCCTGGATGGGTGCAAGGGCATCAACGGCGTCCGCCGCCGCCACGCCCGCCGCCGCCGCCGCCGCGGCTCATGCTCGAGCTGCCGCGCGAGCTGGCGGCGCGAGTGGAGCTGCCGCCGCCCCCTGCGCCGGAGAACCCGCCGCTCGAGCGCTGGCTCGCGGAGGCACCGCCTCCCGAGCGCTGGCTCGCGCCGGCACCTCCACCTCCGCGTGCGCCGCCATCGCCGGCGCGTTGCTGCGCGGCCGCCTGCGGCCCGCCCGAGCGCGACATCTCCGAGCGGCCCTGCTCGGCCTTGCCGCGGAACTGCTCGCGCGATTGCGTCGCCTGCGCGCTCGCGCCGCGGTTGTATTTCTGCGCGGTGCCGGAGTCGCGGTAGGCCGCGCCCTTGCGGTGCTCGGCGCTGTGGTTCCAGTTGCCGTTCGAGATGTTGGTCTTGTTGAAGTTGTTGTACTTGTTCACGTTCACGTTGACCTCGTTGTGGCCCCAGCCGACGTTGCCCCAGATCGCCGCGCCCACCACGATGCCGGTCGCGAACGCGAGGCCCGCTCCGTAGGGATAGCCCGGCGGGTAGTAGTAGTAGGGCGGGGGCGCGGGATACCACCACGGACCGTAGATCGTCGCCGGGTTGTACGTCGGCACGTACACGACCTCGGGATTCGGCTGCTCGATCTTGATCACCTGGACGTTGTCCTCGGTCGTCTTCTCGACGGTCATCTCCTTCGAGCTCTTGAGGTTACCCGCGGCGTCCGCCTTCTCGCGCAGCTTCTGCGTGGTCTTGAGCACGTCCGCCTGCTGGGCGAGGAACGCATCGCCGAGCTTGGTCGTCCAGTCGAGCTTCTCGTTCATCATCGTGAGGACCTGCGGCACCGCGGTGAGCGACTTCACGCTCGGGTCCCACGACTGCTTCTGCAGGGCGTCCTCGAGGGCCTTGTCCTTGAGGCCGGGATTGGCCTTCTGCCATCGCGCGGCCTCGACGACCTCGAGCGGATAGGTCGAGGCCATGAGGATCTGGGCGAGGAGGGCATCGGGATAGAGCGCAATCGGCGCGAGGAGCTCGTCGAGCTGCTGCTGCGAGAAGGTCTTGCCCGCCGGCTGCGCGGCGGAGGGGGCCGCGGCCGCGCTCTGCGCGGGCGGCGCCGGCTGCTGCGCGAGCACCATCGGCTCGACGGCGAGGCTCGCGCAAACCGCGAGCACCATCAGGCGCAGCGTCAACGAAGGTTTGCTTTGCATGGTCGATTCACCTCGTCATGGCCTGCACCGTGAGGGAGCGTCCCTTCCAGTACAGTCCGTTGAGCCTTTGCGTGACCTTCGCGAGCCCTTCCGGCGTCGCGGCCACCTCGAGAATCGCGGCCGGCCGCGTGCCGTCGCCATCGACCTTCTCGATGGAGGCAACCGCCGCGATGCCGTAGCGCCCGAGGAGCGCCTTGAGCTCCTCGTCGTCCGTGCCCGGCGCGATGTTTCCGATCCAGAGCTTCATGTTCCCTCCCTCGGGGCACGATCTTCACCCCGGCGCCGACGTCCCTCGTCTCGCCGGTGGGCGTTGCCAGCCAGCGAGGCGCTCCTAGTTGAGGTCCTTGTCCTTCCAGAACTTCGTGCCCGCCACCGCGCCGCCGATCTCGAGCCCGCGCTTCGTGAGCGTGTAGTAGATGGCGTCGTTCACGAATTCCTCGCCGCCGCCGCCGCCGGCGCTCTTGCCGCCCGCGCCTCCGCTCACTGTGGCGCCCGCGCCGACTTCCCATCCCTTGTCGACGAAGTCCTTGAGCGCCTTCTCGGTCTTGAAGACGAGCAGCACGTCGTTCTGCGCGATGCCGGCCTGCACGCCCGCGCTCGCCTGCGCCATGGACATGAAGGTGTCCTTCTTCGTGGCCTTGTCGTGCGCGATGCCCGACCCGCCGGAGCCGCCGATGAGGAAGCTCATGCCGAAGCTCGTGAACACCGCGTAGCCCGGGGCCTTGGCGACCTCGGACTTGAGCTTGGGCTCCGCCTTGTAGAACTTCTCGAGCGCGGCCGCGGTCGCCTTGCGGACCTCGGCCTGTTTCGAGGCCTTGTCGGCGGACCACGCGGTGCCGGTAGCGCAGAAGGCGAGCGCCGTTGCGAAGAGCGCGAGGACGGTGCGGAATCTCATGGTTCTTCCTTTCGTGGGGAGTTCAGGAGCGGATGTGCGCGCCGACGATGGCGTGGCGCGGGAGCGCGCCGGCCGTGCCCTTGCGCGGAAGCGTGGGCATCGAGAGCGCGATGTACTTGATGTTCGTGACCGGGAAGACCATCACCGTCCCCTCGGCCTCGATCACGAGGTGCCTGCTGGTCATGAAGTCCGCGAGCTTGATCTGGCGCGCGGCGACGTTCGCCGTCTGCTCGGGGAAGTCGAAGGCGAGCTTGGAGCCGTCGATGAAGTGCAGCGTGACGATGCGGTCCATGGCTCTCCTCTAGCGCGCCGGATCGACCGCGACCGCCACGGCTTCGGTGCAGGTCGTCTCGATCTTCGCGCCGCGCGGCGCGCGCTGGAGATCCTGCGTCTCGGCGCGCGCGATTTCGGTGCCGCCGCTCGGGCCGTACATTTGCGCGCTCACGCCGCCCGCGACGGCGGCGAGGAGCACGGCGAGCAAGGTCTTGGTGCGCACGTTCGTCATCCGGAGTGCCGATTTCCAGAATGCCCGCTCGAGCCCCGGAAACAAATGGCACCATGGTGCCTTCTAGTCCTCGCCGGCCTCGCCTTTCGACGCCCACTGGGGAGCGGGTACCGCGATGCCGAGCCGCACCGACAGCAATCGCAGGCCGGCGACGACCGCGATGCCCAGGATCGACGCCCATCCATAGTCGAGGCCATGCTCGAGCGCGGCGATGAAGGCGAGGGAGCCGGTGAAGGACGCGGTCGCGTAGAGCCCGCCGGGGCGGAAGAGATCCGGGATTTCGTTCACGACCACGTCGCGCATCACCCCGCCCATCGTCCCGGTGATCACGCCCATGAGCGGCGCGACGACGAGCGGCGTGCCCTTGACCAGCGCGACGCCGGTTCCCGCGATGCTGAAGAGGGCGAGGCCGATCGCGTCCATCTTCACCGAGCGCCGGTGGACCGCGGAGGCGAGGCGGAACATGCGCGCGCTGTAGACGAACGGCACGCAGATCGCGAGGATCGCGACCAGGAACCACCAGTGCTGCATCCAGTAGAAGGGACGGTTGTCGAGCAGCAGGTCGCGCACCGTCCCGCCGCCGAGCGCGTTCACGCAGGCGAGGGCGTAGGCCCCGACGACGTCCATGTTCTTGTGCGAGGCGACGATCATCCCGGCGATCGCCGAGACGATCACCGCGGAGGCCTCCAGGATCACGAGGACGAGCTCGGCGTTGAGCGCGGGCACCGTCATGGCCGTCACGCCATCAGGTGGACGATGACGGTGCCCCAGATGGTGAGCAGGATGTGCCCGATCGCGACCGTCCCGGAATAGCCGAGCACCGCCACGGGACTGCCCGAGCGCTCCTGCACCGCGGCCATGGCGGCGGTCATCGTCTGCGCGCCCGCGAGGCCGCCGAGGAGGAGCACGGGACTGAGCTTCAGCACGTAGCGGCCGAAGTAGAGCCCGACGAACATGGGAACGAGCGTCACGACCACGCCGCCGAGGAGGAGGCTCACGCCCGCCTCGCGCAACGCGCTCACGAAGTGCGGTCCGGCGCCGATGCCCACCATGGCGACGAAGCTCGCGAGGCCGATCGACGTCATGAACGACACGGCGCCTTCCGGAATGCGCCCGAAGACCGGACGAATCGAGTGCAGGTATCCCATGACGAGGCCCGCGAGGAGCGTCCCCACGCTGGTGCCGATCGCGATGCGTATGGAGCCCACCGGCAGCACGAAGAAGATTCCCGCGAGCGAGCCTACGACGATCGCGAGCGAGAGCGCGACGAAATCCGTGGCCTCGCTGGGGAAGACGGTCCGGCCCAGCACCTTTTCCGCGCGCAGGACCGCCGGCTCCGGCCCCGTCACGCGCAGCACGTCGCCGCGCTCGACCACGGTGCCGGGACCCACGGGAACCTTGGTCCCCGCGCGCACGATCTCGCGCAGGAAGACGCCCCGCACCTCGCCGAGCGTCCGCACGAGATCGCCCAGTGTCCGGCCGACGACTTCCTTGCGGCTCACGAAAATATCGTACGAGGCCACCGGGATGTCGAGGAGCTCGCGGTCCTCGACCTCGCGCGCGGCCGATGCACCGAGCGTTTCGACGAGCACGTCGCGCCGTCCCGAGGCGACTACCACGTCGCCCGCTTCGAGGACGGTCTGCGGCGTGGGGGCGATGAGCGCGGCGCCGCGGCGGATCCGCTCGATGAAGAGGCGCGCATCGGGAACGGCCGACTCGGCCGACTCGACGGTCTTGCCGATCGCCTCGCCGCCGGGCGCGAGCCGATACGCGCGCATCTCGAAGGGCCGCCACGCGGAGGCCACACCCGCCTTCGCGCGGTCGATGCCGAGCTCGTCCTCGACCTTGGACGCCTCGGACTTCAGGTCGACGCCGAGGAGCTTGGGCCCGATCTGGCTGCAGAAAAGGATCACGCCGAGCGCGCCGAACACATAGCAGAGCGCGTCCGCGACGGCGACGTTCGCGACGAGCCGATCCTGCTCCGCCACGGGAATCGCGAGCGCCCGGATCGCTTCGCTCGCGGTGCCGATGGTCGCCGACTGCGTGAGGCCGCCGGAGAGGAGCCCGGCCGCCATTCCCGGGTCGAGGTTCAGGACCTTCGCCACGGCGAACGCGATTGCGAGCCCCGACACCGTGACCGTCACGCCCAGCGCGGCCCAGCGCAGGCCGTCGCCCTTCATGGTGGCGAAGAAGCGCGGCCCCACCGAGTAGCCGATGCCGAACAGGAAGAGAAGGAAGAGCAGCGACTTCGCCGTGCCGGAGATCGGGACGGGGACCAGGTAGCCGACGAGGAGGCCCACGATGAGGGAGCCGGTGACCGGCCCGAGGCCGAAGCCCTTCACCTTGACCGCGCCCACCCAATACCCGAGCCCCACGGCGAGGAACACCGGGAGCTCGGCGTACTTCTGCAGCGCCTGCGCGAGCCAGTGCACGATGCGCCTCCTACTTCGAGAGGATCATCGCCACGTAGCCGAAGATCGTCAGGAGGATTCCCGACACGGCGTAGCCGACCGGGAAGCCGATCCACGGCACGGAGCTTCCGATCTCCTTGGCCGCTTCGCGCGCCGGACCCGAGTGCGACCGCGCGCCGGCCACGCCGCCCATCAGGATCGCCGGGTTGATCTTCATCATGTGCAGGCCGATCGCCCACACGAGGATCGGCGGAATCGTGCAGGTGAAGAAGCCCGCGATCAGGATCTTCGCCGCCACGTCGCCGGAAAGCTGGGTGACGAGGCTCGCCCCCGCGTTGATGCCGACGATCGCGATGAACACGACGAGGCCCAGGTCCTCGAGGATGTTGCGCGCGGCATTCGGCGTGTTGCCGAAGAAGCGCAGCCGCGAGGCGACCGAGGAGACGAGCACGCCCGAGACCAGCAGGCCGCCCGCGTTGCCGAGGCCCACCTTCGCGCCCGCGATCGGGAACGAGATCGCGCCGATGAGGAGCCCCAGGATCATGCCCACGGAGAGCGTGAGCAGGTCCGTCGAGGTGCTCGGCCGCGCGATCTTGCCGGCGTACTTCGCGAGCCGGTCCACGGCGCTCTTCACGCCCGCGACGAACAGCACGTCGAAGCGCTGGAGCTTGAGGTGCAGCCCGAGCGGAACCGGCACGCCGCCGCGCTCGATGTGGTGCAGGGCGAGGCCGCCCGCGAAGTCGGCGTTGCGCAGCTCGCCCAGCTCGCGGCCCTCGAGCTCCTTGTTCGTCACCAGGATCTCCGCCTGGTCGACCGGGACGGCGAGGGCGGCCGGGTCCGACACCTCGGGCCCGACGAGGCCCAGGTTCTGCGTGAGCTCCTCGAGCCGCCCGCCGATGGTGACGATGTCGCCCTGTCGGAACTGCAGGTCGTCGGGCGCGCCCATCTTCGTGTACGAGGTCTCGGGCAGCACGCCGCGCTCACGGCGCTGCTGGCCGGCCGGGGTGGTATCGACCTCGTGCAGCCGCGTCATGCTCGGCATGCCCGCCGCGGCGAGGAGCGGCGCCTCGGACATCGAGAACACGGGCTCGGAAAGCGGCGCTTCTTCGCGCTTGGCCGGTGCGATGCGCAGGACGTTCAGCACCTTGTACTGTGGATGTTTCTGGATGAATTGCCGCACCGTCCAGCCGACCAGGTCGGAGTTGGTGAGGCGATAGGCGCGCACCGAGAGGGGCCGATAGCCCGTGAGCCCCGCGTCGTCGACGTTCGGGACGCCGAACTGCTCCTCGTACTTCCTCGCCTCGGCCTTGGCGTCGATGCCCCACCAGCGCGGCAGGTACTTGCAGATGAGGATGATGCCCACGGTGCCCCAGATGTAGGTAAGGCCGTAGGAGAGCGCGATCATGCCGCTCACGTCCTCGAACTTCGCGCCCGCGGGCAGCGGAAACGCGCCCTGGCGCACGGCTTCCTCGGCCGAGCCGATCGCCGCCGACATCGTCATCGAGCCGGCGAGGATCCCGCCCGCGCTTCCCGCGGGCAGGTCCCACATCTTCACGAAGAAGACGGCGCCGAGCAGCCCCAGCACCGAGCACAGCACCGCGAGGATGGTGAACTTGAGGCCGTCGCCCTTGAGGCTGTTGACGAACGACGGACCCACGCGCAGGCCCACGCCGTACATGAAGAGGTAATAGAACATCGACTTCGTGAAGTTGTCGATGCTCATCTTCGCGCCCATGGTGGACGCGGCCGCCGAGATCGCGGCGCCGACCACGATCGCCGAGGCGACCATGCCCAGGCCGTAGCCCTTGATGGTGAACTTGCCGAGCAGGACCGCGCCCAGCACGACCACGAAGAGCAGGACGAACGGGTTGGCCGCGAGCCACTGGAAGAGCGACTGCATCACCTAGGTTCCCACCGGGGAGGGCTTGGTGGGACGCTGCGCGGCTCCCGCAGCGGGCGCCTTGCCCTTGAGCTGAGCGAGCGCCTCGGGCTTGAGGCACTCCAGGCCCATCGCGGCGTTGTAGCCGTGGATCTCCTTCACGTCGAGCTTGCGCATGAAGGTGATCGTGGCGTCGGTGATGACCTGGCCGGGCACGAGGATCGGGAAGCCGGGCGGATACGGGATCACGAACTTGGCGGAGACCACCTCCGGGCCGTTCCTGATCCGGTCGTCCAGCTCCTTGCTGTTGAGCTTCAGGTACTCGCAGGCCTCGGGCCGCGCCGCGAGGTAGAACGCCTCGCGCATGTGGCCCTCGTTCGCGGCGCTCTTCGGGTTGTCGCGGAACGCGTCGTGGAAGCGCGAGAAGTCGGGCAGGTCGGGCACGTCGGTCACGAGCGACTTCACGCGCGCCTCGAAGATCGCCTTCTCCTTCTCGCCGCCCTCGGCGAGGCGCTTCTCGATCGCGCGCGAAATGTCGGCGAGCGCTTTCATGAGGAGCGCGACGTCGCTCCTCGTGTTGTTGATGTTGATCTGCACGAGGACGCTGTTGCGCGAGGTCTTGTTGATCTGGATGTCGTACTCGTTCGAGAGCAATGCCTTGAACTGCGTGCCGTCGTAGCCGGCGTTGCCGCAGAGGAGCGTGATGCGCGTCGGATCGAGGAAGAACTCGTCGCCGTCCAGCGCCTTCATGGTCTTCGCGACGCTCCAGCCGGGCGCCCCGAAGTCGGCGATCCCGGATTGCCGGTATTGCGCGGGGACCATCTCCGCGGGCGTGGCGGCACGGAAGTACTTCGAGACCAGCGGATGCGAGTTGATGTCGGCGCGCGCCTCGATCGCGAGCTGGATCGCGCGCTGCACGAGCTCGTAGCCCTCTAGCTCCATCTGGCGGCGCGCGAGGTCGAGGCTCGCGATGATCTGCTGGTTGGGCGAGGTGGAGGTGTGCGTGAAGAACGACTCCTTGAACATCGGCTCGATGCGGTGGAAGTCCTGGTCGGCCACGACGATGATGGAGCCCTGCCGCAGCGCCGACATGGACTTGTGCACGGAGTCGGTCTCCCAGACGCGCACGCGCACCTTGTCCGGATCGGGCAGCAGCGGCGTGTCGAGGACCTTCTTGTTCTTCGCGTCGATCTCGCCGACCGAGGCCTTGAACGCGTTGTAGCGCTCGCGGTAGGCCGGATCGCGCATCATCCCGCGGATCTTCGCGGCGGCGCCCATGCCGGTGCGGCGGCGCAGGAACGGCGAGAAGCGCGCGAAGCCGAACCACGCCTCGTCCCAGAGGAAGATGAGGTCGGGCTTGATCGCGAGGCACTCGAGCATGGTTTGCACCGTGTTGGCGACGTGCCCGTCGAAGGTGCAGTTCGTGAGCACCACCATCTTCGCGCGGTCGAGCTTGTTCTCGGCCTTCAGCGCGAGGAGCGCTTCCTTGATGGGCCGGATCGCGAGGCTGCCGTACATCGAGTACTGCGTGAGCGGGAAGGCGTCGATGTAGTAAGGCTGCGCGCCGGCGAGCACCAGGCCGTAGTGGTGCGACTTGTGGCAATCGCGATCGATGAGCACGATGTCGCCCGGGTTGAGGAGCGCCATGTGCACGATCTTGTTCGCCGTGGACGTGCCGTTGGTCACGAAGAACGCGCGGTCGCCGCCGAGGGCCCGCGCGGCCTTCTCCTGCGCGACCTTGATGTTGCCGGTGGGCTCGAGCAGGCTGTCGAGGCCACCGGTGGTGGCCGAGGACTCCGCGAGGAAGAGGTTGATCCCGTAGAA
>DATIZV010000083.1:0-3792 GCA_035516915.1 Usitatibacter sp.
CGCCGGCGCGCACATGGCGGGCGCCGCCTACGACGTGCACCCGTTCCTCCTCATCAACTACACCGGCAACTACGAGTCGGTCTCGACCATCGCGCACGAGTGGGGACACGCGATGCACACGCGGCTCGCCGACGCCGCGCAGCCCTACCCGACCTCGGGCTACCCGATCTTCATCGCCGAGATCGCCTCGACGCTCAACGAGGCGCTGCTCCTCGACCACATGCTGAAGATCGCCAAGGACGACGACGAGCGCCTCTACTACCTCGGCTCGGCGCTCGAGAACCTGCGCGCGACGTTCTTCCGCCAGGCGATGTTCGCCGAGTTCGAACGCGACGTGCACGCGCGCGTCGATCGCGGCGAGTCGCTCACCGGGGCGAAGCTCACGCAGATCTACGGCGAGCTGCTCAAGCGCTACCACGGCGAGGACCAGGGCGTGATGAAGATCGACGACCGGTATGCCGTGGAATGGGCCTACATCCCGCACTTCTACTACTCGTTCTACGTCTACCAGTACGCGACCTCGATCGCGGCGAGCTCGCTCTTCGCCGACGCGATCCTCGAGGGCGAGCCCGGCGCGCGCGAACGCTACCTGGGACTGCTGAAGGCGGGCGGATCGGACTATCCGTACGAGCTGGTGAAGCGCGCCGGGGTGGATCTCGCCACGCCCGCGCCCTACCAGGCGCTCGTCGCGCGCATGAACCGGATCATGGACCAGATCGAGGCGATCCTCGCGAAGCGCGGGCGCTAGGCGCGAAAGCCGGAAGCTTGAGGCTGCGCAAGGTGCGGCGCGCGGAGCCGACTATGCTGGTCTCGTTTCGCAAGGCGGGCGGCATGACACGGTTCGTGATCACCTCGGGAGTGAGGAAGCTGCAAGGCGGCCGGTTCATGGCCGTGGCATCCGCGATTCCCTACGACGTCGGGCAGAGGAGCGGGCCCGACGAGCGCTCGCGCACCTGCGACAGCGAGGCCGCGGCGCGCGACGCGGGGCTGGACCTCGCGAGCGCGCTCTCCTACGAGATCAACGCCCGCGGCGACCGCGTGGTCGACATCCGCGTGCACTGCTAGCGCCGCGCGAGCGGCAGGTCGCGAAGCCGCCGGCCGCTCGCGTGCGCGATCGCGTTCGCGATCGCCGCGGCCATCGGACCCTGCGCCGCCTCGCCGCTGCCGAGGAACGGCGTCCCGGGGCGATCGACCACGTGCGCCTCGACCGATCGCGGCACGGAATCGAAGCGCAGGATCGGATAGGTCTGCCAGTCGATCGAGCGGATGCGGCTCGCGTCGAATGCGACGCGCTCGTAGAGCGTCCAGCTCGCCGACTGCACGATCGCGCCTTCGATCTGGTTCGCGAGACCGTCGGGATTCACCACCTGGCCGGCATCCACCGCGGCGACCACGCGCCCGAGGCGCGGCTTTCCGGCGCCTTCCATGCCGCGATGAACGAGCGCACGTTGAACGGGAACGCGAGGCGGTCGGGGGCGGGACGGCTCGAGACCGCCGGACGCGTCATGAGGTACGCGTAGATCGCCCGGTCGTCGGCGTCGCTCGCGAGCGTGAAGCGGTCGTACGGGAATGCCGGATAGAGCTCGTGCCCGCCGCGGTCGATTCCCTCGCGCCTCGCGCGTCGGAACGCCTCCTCCGACCAGAGGCCGATGCCGGTCTGCGCATCGGGCGTGATGTTGCTCGAGTAGATCGTGCCGAAGGGCGTGGAGATCGGCCGGGCGAAGAGTGCGTTGCGTGCGCAAGCGGCGTCCATGGACGGCTACGACAGCGGCGTTGCGCGCCGGTTGCAAACGCGCACGGTGCTTGCGCGAGCTACTCGCCGGTCGCCTCGCTCGCCGCAGCCGTGCGCGAACGGGTCCCGCCGGAGAGGAGCAGCTTGAGCAGCTTCGCGCCGTCGGGCGAGCCCCATCCGCTGCACGCATCCCAGCCGGCCTTCGCGCGGTAGGCGCCGTTGCCGCCCTGCGTGATGTCGCGGAACACGGCCTTGCCGCCGTGCGAGCCGTAGATCAAGGGATGCAGGAAGCCCGCCGGGGCGCCGACCTTCTGGTTGAAGAGCGCGATGAGGCCCGCCCACAGCGGCGCCACGGCGCTCGTGCCTCCGATCACCACGTCCTCACCGTCGACGCGCACGCGATAGCCGGTCTGCGGATCGGCCACGCCGGCGACATCGGGAACGCCGCGTCCGCGCCGCTTGCCCGGATTGGCGGAAGGCGGAACGCCGGCGGCCCGCTGGTAGGAAGGCAGCGCGAAGACGTCGCTCACGCCGCCTCCGGTGGCGCTTCTCTCGGGATCGTCGTTCCACACCGTCTCGGAGGCGATCCTGGCGCCCTGCGCGCTGAGGCGCGTTCCGCCGCAGCACAACACGAAAGGGCTCGAGCCGGGGAAGTCCGCGTGCGCGAGCCCGTCGGGCGCGACGCCCGAATCCGGGTTCTCGTCGCCCGATCCCGCGTCTCCCGCCGCGCAGCAGATCGTCACCCCGAGCGTCGAGGCGGTCTGGAACGCCTGGTCGAAGCTCGTCATCGCCTGGCGCGTCCATTCCTTCTCGGCCTCGCCCCAGCTGATCGAGATCACCGACGGCTTGTTCTCGTCGTCGTGGATCGCGTACGTGATCGCGTCGAGGAATCCCTTGTCGGTGTTGGGCGCGAAATACACCGCGATGTGCGCGGCGGGCGCGATGCCGGCCGCGACCTCGATGTCGAGCATCACCTCGCCGTCGGCGCTCTCGGCGTTGGTCGGATGGTTCGCGGCGTGGTCGACGCGCACGGTGGTGACGCGCGGGGGCGCCAGGCCGATCGCCTCGAAGTACGCCTGGATGTCCGCGGCGCGATAGCCGCCGCCGAGCTCGATGATCGCGATGCACTCGCCCGACCCGTCGGCATCCGGCGGGAATCCGTAGAGCTTCGCGAGCTGCGGCGGCGTGAACGAGCCGTTTCGCGACGGCGCGCGCACCGCTCCGGCGGCCTCCAGCCTGCGCTGGAAATGCGGCACGGCGACGGGACGATCGTCGATGCCGAACACGCCTTCGACGATTCCGGCGATCTCCTCGGGCACCGTGAGCGGGCCGGTGCGTCCGCGATACGTGCGGCCGCGGCCTTCGTAGTGCTCGATGCGCGTGCCGAAGGCCGCCTCGAACTGCGCCGCGGTTCCCGAGAGGAACACGCTGCGCCGCGCGGCGCTCGAGTCGACCACGACCAGGCCGTGCTCGCGCGCGAACGCTTCCACCTTCGCGAGATCGGCGGGATCCGCGCCGTGATCGCGCGCGTACTCCTCGCGGGTGATGTAGCGGCGCGAGGCGGGAACGTCCTCGCCGTGCAGGCCGCGCTCCGCCAGCGTCGCGATCGGCGTGCGGCGCCGCACGCGCACCGTGACCTCGAAGCGCTCGTCGCGCGGAACGGGACCGACGGAGCGGCATGCCGCAAGCGGCTCGCGCTCGCTGCCTTCGACGACCTTGCGGCGGGAAGCTCCGGCCATGTCATCCTCCTCGCGGCGGGCGGGCCTGCCGCCCCTTGGACGCCACCCTACGGCCGGGGTTCGCCAGTCGCCACCACCCGCTCAGGGAGGATCGGCGGTCAGGAGCCGCGCTTCGCGAGCCGCGCGAGGTCGAGCCGGTAGTCGAGCTTGAGCTGCGGCGCGGCGCTTCCCGCGACCGGTGCGGGGCCGGTGCCGGGAATGCGCGCGACCAGCCATGCGGCGACGACGACGGCGAGCACTGCGCCGGCGATGCCGCCGTTGCGAAGGACGGGGCGAAGGCTCGCGTGCATGCGCGCGCGGGCGACGCGACGCTCCGCGTCG
>DATIZV010000084.1:0-2488 GCA_035516915.1 Usitatibacter sp.
GCGGCGCCCATGAAGCCCGTCACGCCTGCGCAGCGCGTGGCATCGCCCTGGATCGCGTCGACCGCGCCGGCTTCGAGCATGCGCCGGAAATGGAAGAGGTCGTAGCCGTATTCGCCCGCCGCGATCGCCATCCCCGGCGGACGCGTGTCGCGCAGGAGGTGCAGGCCCTCGAGGTCGTCGGAGGACACGGGCTCCTCGAACCAGCGCACGTCGTCCTCGGCGAAGCGTTGCGCCTGTTCCAGCGCCTGCTCCCGGGTATATGCGCCGTTCGCGTCGACGAAGAGCTTCGCATCCCCGATCGCCTCGCGCGCTGCGCCCACACGCTGCACGTCGGCCTTGGCGTCGCGGCCCACCTTCATCTTCACGGCGCTGAGCCCTTCGCGCACCCAGCCGCCGAGCTGCTCGCGAAGCCTCTCCAGCGAGTAGGAGGTGAATCCGCCGCTGCCGTAGGCCACGATCGAATCGCGCGAGGCGCCGAGCAGGTCGACGAGCGCCACGCCGAGGAGCTTCGCCTTCAGGTCCCAGAGCGCGGTGTCGAGCGCGGAGATCGCCATCGAGCAGATGCCGGGCCGGCCGAGGTTGCGGATCGCGCGCACCAGGTCCATCCAGCGCTCGTTGATGCTCCAGGCGTCGCGCCCCACGAGGAGCGGCGCGAGCTTGTCGCGGATGAGCGTCGCGGTCGCGGTGTCGGCGTACGTGTAGCCGAGGCCGCGGCGGCCCGCCGCGTCGATACGCGCGAGGACCATCGTGGTGGAATTCCACTCGAGCGTGCCGTCGGACTCCGGCGCGTCGGTGGGAATCGTGAATGCGTCCACCGCGACCGCGGCGATGGGCGCGGCCGGGCGTCCTCCGTCCATCGCGGCCTACTTCCGCGCCGGGACGAGCGACGCCCAGACCTCCTTCGCGGAGGCCTTCACGATGCCGAGCGCGTCCGGGTCGCCCTTGAGCAGCGCCTCGACGTACGCCTTCGCCTGCTTGCTGCTCACGTGCGGCGGGATCGGCGGCACGTTGGGATCGGCCATCACCTCGATCAGCGTCGGGCGGGCGGCGCTGAACGCGCTGTCCCATGCGGGCCCGAGCTGCTCCGGCTTGTCCACGCGGATGCCGCCCAGGCCGAGGAGCTCCGCATAGCGCGCGTACGGGAAATCGGGAACGTCCTGCGACGGCGCGTACTTGGGATCGCCTTCCATCACGCGCTGCTCCCACGTCACCTGGTTCAGGTCGCGGTTGTTGAGCACCATGACGACCAGGCGCGGGTCGGTCCAGCGCTTCCAGTACTTGGCGATCGTGATGAGCCCGTTGATGCCGTTCATCTGCATCGCGCCGTCGCCCACCAGGGCGATGGCGGGCTTGTCGGGATTGGTGAACTTCGCGGCGATCGCGTAGGGAACGCCTGGTCCCATCGTCGCGAGGCCGCCCGAGAGCGAGGCCTTCATGCCGCGGCGGATCTTCACGTCGCGCGCGTACCAGTTGGCGGTGGATCCGGAATCGGCGGTGAGGATCGCGCCATCGGGAAGCCGCGGCGAGAGCTCCCAGAACACGCGCTGCGGATTCACCGGGTTCGCCTCGTTCATCGCACGCTTCTCGAGCACCTCCCACCAGCGCTTCACGTTCTTCTCGATCTCCTCGCGCCAGGCGCGGTCCTCCTTGCGCTCGAGGAGCGGGATCAACGCACGCAGCGTCTCCTTCGAGTCGCCGACGAGGGAAAGCTCCATCGGGTAGCGCAGGCTCACCATGCGCCCGTCGATGTCGATCTGCACGCCGCGCGCCTGGCCTTCCTCGGGCAGGAACTCCGAATACGGAAACGCCGAGCCCACCATGAGGAAGGTGTCGCAATCGGTCATCAGGTCCCAGCTCGGCTTCGTGCCGAGGAGGCCGATGGAGCCGGTGACGAAGGGGAGGTCGTCGGGCACCGCCGCCTTGCCGAGGAGGGCCTTCGCGATGCCCGCGCCGAGGAGCTCCGCGGTCTCGATGAGCTCGTCGGTCGCGTGCAGCGCGCCGGCGCCGGCGAGGATCGCGACCTTCCTGCCGGCGTTGAGGATCTCCGCCGCTTTCTCGAGCGCCGGCGGATCGGGCACCTTGCTGTGGCGCGCGAGGCCGATGCCGGTGTGCACCGTGCCGTGCTCGCGCGGCATCTTCTCGACCGCCTCCATCTCCTGCACGTCGTTCGGGAATACCAGGCAGGTGACGGTGCGGTGCTCGAGCGCGATGCGCACGCCGCGGTCGATGAGCGTGCGCACCTGGTCGGGCGTCGTGGCCATGTGGACGTACTCGTTGGCGACGTCCTTGAAGAGCGAGACGAGGTCCACTTCCTGCTGGTAATCGCCGCCGAGGGACTCGCGCTTCTGCTGGCCCACGATGGCGAGCACCGGCTGGTGGTCCATCTTCGCGTCGTAGAGGCCGTTCAGGAGATGGATCGCGCCGGGTCCGGAAGTCGCGAGGCAGACGCCGATCTCGCCGTTGCCGAACTTCGCGTGCGCGCTCGCCA
>DATIZV010000085.1:0-15068 GCA_035516915.1 Usitatibacter sp.
GCGCCCCGGCAAGGGCGAGGTGACGCGCGCGCAGATCCTCGCCGCGGCCCTCGAGCAGGCGAGCGCCGCGGGTTTCGAGTCGCTCACGATCGGCACCCTCGCCGAGCGCACGGGTCTCTCCAAGAGCGGCCTGTTCGCGCATTTCGGCTCGAAGGCCGAGCTGCAGAAGGCGACGCTCGACGAAGCGGCGCGCCAGTTCACCGAGCAGGTGTTCCTTCCCGCGCTCAAGGCGCCGCGCGGCGTGAAGCGCCTGCGCGCCCTCTTCGAGGGCTGGATCGCCTGGACCAAGCGCGCGAACCTCCCCGGCGGCTGCCCGATCGAGGCGGCGACGCGCGAGTACGACCACCGGCCCGGGCCGATGCGCGACGCGATCCTCGATCGGCTGCGCCTGCTCGACCGGGAGCTGCGCAAGGCCGTGCAGCTCGCGATCGACGCCGGCGATCTCGCGCCGCGCACCGACGCGCAGCAGCTGGTCTTCGAGTTCCTCGGCATCATCGCGGCCCAGAGCCGCACCGAAGTGCTCGCGGGACGCGAGGAGGCCCAGCGCCGCGCGCGCGCCGCCTTCGAGCGCCTCGTCCGCCAATACTCCGCCTGAGCGAAGTGGAAAGGAGGGTCGCCATGCCGTCCCGTACTGCCCCGTCGCATAAAAGCACGAACGTTCGTACTTATAACGAGGATGCGCGCACGCTGCTGTTCGCGCTCGCCGCAGGGTCGGCCGCGGTGTCGCTCGGCGCGTTCGACGGCGTGTTCGCGCGGCTCCCCGAGCCGGTCGACCTGGCCCTGGCGGTCTTCGCGGCGCTTTTCGCCGCGGCGGCCTATGCGCTGGATCGCGGGCTTCGCGCGCGCATCGATGCGCTGCCCGCAGCGCTCCTCGTCTTCATCGCGCTCTGCGGCGATGCATTGGCGATGCTCGTCGCCTTGCAGGGAATCGCGGCGATGGCGCACGGCATGGCGGCGCTCGCCGTCTTCCTCGCCGCGCCGCTCGGGCTGGCGGCGAACCTCCCGGCGCTTCGCGCGATCGCGCGCCGCCTCAGGAGAGCGCCTGCGAGGTCACCTGGCGCGAGCCCGGCCGCGACTTGAGATCGCGATAGTAGCGCTCGAGGCTCGGGCGCGCGGTGCGCGCGAGCGGGAGGTTGAGCCAGCGGTGCACCGCGCAGCCCACCACGACGTCGGCGGCGCTGAAGCGCTCCCCGGTGAGGAATCGGCGCTTCTCGAGCTGCGCTTCGAGCGCCGCGGCGCACTTCTCGCTCTTCGCGCGCGAGGCCTCGACGGCGGCGGCGTTGCGCTTGTCGGGCGCGACGCGGATGAGCTCCCAGAACGCGTCGCGCATCGCGGGGACGTACGAGGTCGAGAGCCACTCCATCCACCGGTCGGCCTGCGCCCGCTCGCGAAGGTCCTCGGGCCAGAGGCCGCCTTCCGGGTGCTTCGCGGCGAGGTAGCGCACGATCGCGTTCGACTCGGGGAGCACGAAGCCGTCCTCCTCGAGCACCGGGACGAGGCCGGTCGGGTTCTTCGCGAGATACTCGGGCGTGTCGTTGCCGCCGAACTTCCCGCCCACGTCGACGCGTTGGTACGCGAGGCCCAGCTCGTCGCAGCACCAGACGACCTTCTGCACGTTGATCGACGAGAGCCGTCCCAGGATCCTCAGCATCCGTTCCTCCTCATATGCGGTGGGCTCCCACGAGGAGCCGGTCGTAGACGCGATACTGCTCCTCCACCTCGGCGCCCCCGGAACGCGGCTCGCGCTTCACCGTGATCCAGGATTCGGGCGCGAGCGTCTCGCAAACCTCGGCGGTATGGCGCAGCTCCTCCTCGGCCACCGTCCGCGCCGCCTCCCACGAGGGAGCGCCCCAGGCCTTCACCAGCTGCCACGCCAGCGCGTCCACCTGCGCCGCGACCTCTTCCTCGGAGACTTCGACCACCTCGGCGATCGTGCAGCGCGCGCTCGACCCCGGCGCGAGGAAAGAGGCCTCGCAGTGGCACACGGGATCGCATCGCGGGTGGTTGGCGAAGTCGCACGTCGCGAAGCCGCCGGTCACCACCGGCTCGCCGTCCCGCGCCGCGCCGCAGCCGCGGAACACTTCGTCGTCGGAATCGTCGAGGCGAACCGCCCGCAGCAGTTTCGGCATGTCCGATATGATACTGGCATGCCCGCCAAACGCATCGCCATCGTGACCGGTGGCAACCGCGGCCTCGGCCGCGAGATCGCCCGCCAGCTCATGAAGGCGGACGTGTTCGTGCTCGTCGGCGCCCGCGACAAGGCGCGCTGCGACGCGGCCCTCGAGTCCCTGCGCCGGGAAGGTCCGAACGTCGACGCGTTCCCGCTCGACGTCACGGACACGCGCGCGGTGAAGCGCTTCGTCGAGCAGGTCGACAAGCAGCACGGCGCCCCCTCGATCCTGGTGAACAACGCCGGCATCTACCCGGAATCGACGAGCGCCCGCGTGGTGGACACGCCGACCTCGGTATGGCGCGAGACCTTCGAGACCAACCTCTTCGGCTCGGTGCGCATGTGCCGGGAGGTCGTGCCCCTCATGCGCAAGCTCCGCTACGGGCGCGTGGTGAACATCTCGAGCGGCCTGGGGCAGCTCCACCAGATGGGCGAGGGCAGCCCCGCCTATCGCGTCTCGAAGGCGGCGCTCAACGCCCTCACGCGCACCCTCGCCGCGGAGGTGGCCGGAAGCGGCATCCTCGTGAACTCCATGAGCCCGGGATGGGTCAGGACGGATATGGGCGGAGAGGATGCGCCGCGTTCGGTCGAAGAGGGCGCCGACACCGCGGTCTGGCTCTGCCTGCTGCCTTCCAACGGCCCGACCGGCCAGTTCTTCCGGGATCGCAAGCCGATTCCCTGGTAATGCCCCGCGGCACCCGACATCTCCTGCTCGCCGTCCTGGCGCTGCTCGCCGCGGCCTGCACGCGCCTCGCGTACGTGAACGCGCCGCTCGCCTATTCCCAGGCGCCGCACCTCGCCGCCTGGACGGTCGAGGGCTACGTCGACCTGTCGCGCGAGCAGAAGGAGTGGCTGCATGCGCGCCTCGATCGCGCGATGGCGTGGCACCGCTCGCAGGAGCTGCCCCGATACGCGAGCTTCCTGGAATCGGTCGCGCAACGCTCCGACCGCGCCTTCACGGACGAGGAGGTGCAGGAGGCGTGGGCCGACGTGCGCGCCGACTATCGCCGCGTCGTGGAGCACCTCCTGCCCGACGCCGCGATACTCCTCGCTTCCCTCGACGAGGAGCAGCTCGCGCACCTGCAGCGCCGCTTCGACGAGGAGAACCGCAAGTTCGTGCGGGAATCGACGCGCGGCACCCCCGCCGAGCGCAGCGCGCGCGTGGCCGACAAGATGGAGGCGCACCTCAAGGAATGGGTCGGGCCGCTCGACGCGCGGCAGAGCGCGATCGTCGCGGCGTGGGCGCGATCGATGCCTGCGCTCGTGGAGGAGCGGCTCGCCGACCGGCGCTATCGCCAATCGCAGGCCATCGCCCTCGCGAGGACCCGCGACCGGCAGCGCATCGCCGACGGCCTGCACCGCATCCTGATCGACACCGACGCCTGGCGCAGCCCCGAGCTCGGCGCGAAGCTCGAGGCGCGCGAGCAGTCGACGCTGCACATGATCGCGGTCCTGAGCGGCACGCTCTCCGCGGCGCAGCGCGCGCACCTGCGCGAGCGCATCGGCGGCTACGTGAAGGACGTCGCGCGCCTCACAACCGGCGCTTGAGGGACTCGGTGGCGGCGACCAGGCGCGAACGGATGCCCGGCTCGAAGGCCGAATGGCCCGCGTCCGCGACGATCGCGTACTCGGCCTGCGGCCAGGCGCGATGCAGGTCGTCGGCGGAGACCGGCGGACAGACCGCGTCGTAGCGTCCCTGCACGATCACGCCCGGGATCGGCGCGAGGCGCGGCGCGTTGGCGAGCAGGAAGTCCTCCGCGAGGAAGATGCCGTTCACGAAGTAGTGCGCCTCGATGCGCGCGAGGCCGAGCGCCACGCGGTCGGAGGCGAAGTCCGCCACCAGCGCCGGATTGGGCAGCAGCGTGGAGCAGGATCCCTCGTACACGCTCCACGAGCGCGCCGCCGGCATGTGCACCGACGGATCCGGGTCGACGAGCCGGCGATGGTATGCGCGCAGCAGGTCGCCGCGCTCGGCCTCGGGGATGAACTGCGCGAACGCGCGCCAGGCCTCGGGGAAGATCGCCCGCAGCCCGTAGAGGAACCAGTCGATCTCGCTGCCGCGGCAGAGGAAGATGCCGCGCAGCACGAGCGCGAGGCAGCGCCCGGGATGATGCTCGGCGTAGGCGATCGCGAGGGTCGAGCCCCACGAGCCGCCGAACACCATCCAGCGGTCGATGCCGAGGTGCTCGCGCAGCCGCTCGAGGTCGGCGATGAGCGCGGGCGTGGTGTTGGCTTCCAGGCAGCCGAGCGGGGTCGAACGGCCGGCGCCGCGCTGGTCGTAGACGACGATGCGGTAGAACGCGGGGTCGAAGAACTGGCGGTGCACGGCGCTCGATCCGGCGCCGGGGCCGCCGTGCAGGAAGACGACCGGCACGCCGCGCGGGTTGCCGCTCTCCTCCCAGTACATGCGATGCGGCGCGTCGAGGTCCAGCAGCCCGCTTCTCGTGGGCTCGATGGGCGGGAAGAGCGGATGGGGCTCCGCCGCGCCCGAGTGCTTCTCCTGCGGCATGGGTTCGATTCCGGCGTTGATCCGGGAAGATTATCAGATGGGCGCCGCGCGACGCACGTCCTGTCTTGCGGCGCATCAATCCTGATATCCACGGAGAAAGCGTTTACACTATGCCGCGTCGCAGCATCAGCGGGAGGTGATATTTGGAAGCGATGCTCTACCAGCTCTACGACTGGCAGCGCGCCGCGCTCGAGCCCTGGAGGGCATTCGCGCAGGCGGCCAACGAGCTTTACGGGCATCCGGACAGCCCGCTTTCCTATCTCCCCGGCAGCCGCAACGTGGCCGCGGCCTTCGACCTGATGACGCGGCTCACGCAGCGCTACGAGCGCCCCGAGTTCGGCATCGCGAGCGTGCGCTCGGGCGACTCGGAGTACGTCGTGCACGAGCGCTGCGAGATCGAGGAGCCGTTCTGCCGCCTGCTCCACTTCGCGAAGGAGGGCGCGCCCGAGCAGCCGCGCGTGATCGTGTTCGCGCCGTTCTCGGGACATTTCGCGACGCTCCTGCGCGACACGGTGCGCACGCTCCTCGCCGACCACGACGTGTGGATCACCGACTGGAAGGACGCGAAGGAGATCCCGATCGCGGTGGGACCGTTCCACTTCGACGATTACGTCGCCTACGTGCGCGAGTTCATCCGCCACGTGGGCGGCGGGTGCCATTCGATCTCGGTGTGCCAGCCCACGGTCCCGGTGCTCGCCGGCGTGGCGCTGATGGCGGCCCAGGGCGAGCCGATCCCGCGCACCCTCACGATGATGGGCGGCCCGATCGACACGCGTCGCAGCCCCACGGCGGTGAACACGTTCGCGAAGCTGCGCCCGCTCTCCTGGTTCGAGGCGAAGGTGATCCAGCGCGTGCCGATGCGCTATCCCGGCTTCATGCGGCGCGTGTATCCGGGCTTCCTGCAGTTCGCGGGCTTCGTCGCGATGAATCCCGACCGCCACATGGAATCGCACCTGCAGTACTACCACCATCTCGTCGCCGGCGACGGCGAGAGCGCCGATGCGCACCGCCGCTTCTACGACGAGTACAACGCGGTGATGGATCTGCCCGCCGAGTACTACCTCGAGACCGTCGACCGCGTGTTCCAGCGCCACCTGCTCCCCGAAGGCAAGCTCGTGGTGGCCGGCGAGCGCGTGCGCCCCGAGGCGATCCGCCGGGCGGCCCTCTTCACCATCGAGGGCGAGCTCGACGACATCTCGGGCAACGGCCAGACCGAGGCCGCGCACGGCCTCGCGCGCGGCATCGCTTCGCGCGACAAGCAGCACTTCGAGGCGAAGGGCGTGGGCCACTACGGCATCTTCAGCGGCCGCAAGTACCGCGAGCTGATCTATCCGCGCATCCGCGACTTCATCGCGAGCAACGCCTAGCGGTCATGAGCAAGCCCGTCACGCCGCAGGAGATGTTCGACCTCTGGCAGAAGATGGTGAACCCGGGCGCCTTCCCGCTGCAGAGCCTGATGTTCCCGGTGCTCGACGCGAAGGAGGTCGAGAAGAAGATCGCCGAGCTGGAGATCGTGGAGCACTGGCTCAAGGCGAACCTGAACCTGCTGCGGCTCTCGATCCAGTCGCTCGAGTACCAGCGCTCGCTGCTCGAGGGCGGCGAGAAGGCGGCCGCGGCGATGAAGGGCGAAGGCGGGGGCGAGCCGCCGAACCCGGCGATGTGGGCCTGGAACATGATGGCGCAGGCGGGAAAGAGCATGGCCGACGCCGCGCAGTCGGCGGCGAGGTCGGCCGCGCGCCCTGCCGAGCCCGCGGCGCCCGCGCCCTCCCGGCCGCCGCGCAAGCGCCGGAAGTAGCCGCGGGGATCGCGGGGGGCTGAGCGCCGCGCTCAGAACGGCACGCGCGCGTCGGGCTTCGCCTTGAGCAGCTCGCGCTTGAAATCGCCGCGGATGCGCTCGAGCGCCGCCTTCGAGTCGGCCTCGAAGCGAAGCACCAGCACCGGCGTGGTGTTCGATGCACGCATGAGCCCGAAGCCGTCGGGATACTCCACCCGCAGGCCGTCGATCGTGTTCACGTCGGTCGCGCCCTCGAACTTCGCGGTCTTCTGCAGCTCGGCGATGAGCCGGTGGTTCTCGCCTTCGCGCTCGAGCGCCACGTTGAGCTCGGGGGTCGAGAAGGAATCGGGCAGCGACTCGAGCAGCTGCGAGGCGTCCTTCTCGCGCGAGACGAGCTCGAGGAGGCGGGCGCCGGCGTAGAGCCCGTCGTCGAAGCCGTACCAGCGATCCTTGAAGAACACGTGGCCGCTCATCTCGCCGGCGAGCGGCGCGCCGGTCTCGCGGAGCTTCGCCTTGATGAGCGAGTGCCCGGTCTTCCACAGCAGGGGCTTGCCGCCGTGCTCGCGGATCCAGGGAAAAAGGCGCCGCGTGCACTTCACGTCGAAGATGATCTCCGCGCCGGGATTCCTCTTCAGCACGTCGGCCGCGAAGAGCATGAGCTGGCGATCCGGATAGATGATGCGGCCGGATTTCGTCACGACACCGAGGCGGTCCCCGTCGCCGTCGAACGCGAGGCCGAGCTCCGCGTCGCTCGCCTTCACCTTCTCGATCAGGTCCGCGAGGTTCTCGGGCTTCGAGGGATCGGGGTGGTGGTTCGGGAACGTGCCGTCCACGTCGCAATAGAGCTCGAGCACCTTGCAGCCGAGGCGCCGGTAGAGCTCGGGCGCGACCGATCCCGGCGAGCCGTTGCCGCAATCGGTCGCGACGGTGAGCGGGCGCGAGAGCTTCACGTCGGAGGTGATGCGCTCGAGATACGCGGGGCGCACGTCCGCGACCTCGAGCTTGCCGCGGCCCGTGGCGAGCGGACCGCTCTCGACCAGCTTCCTCACGTCCTGGATCGCCTCGGCGGCGAGCGTGTCGCCCGCGACCATCATCTTGAGGCCGTTGTACTCGGGCGGGTTGTGGCTTCCGGTGACCATCACGCCGCTGCCGGTGCCGAAGTGGAACGTCGCGAAATACACCATCGGGGTCGCGACGACGCCGACGTCGACGACATCCATGCCCGCCGCGTTCAAGCCGCGCGCGACCGCCGCCGCGAGCTTCGGCCCCGAGAGCCGCCCGTCGCGCCCGACCACGAAGCGCGTGACGCCCTTCCCCCTGCCCATCGTGCCGAGCGCCTGGCCGATCCGGCGCGCGGCTTCCTCGGTGAGCGTCCGGTCCACGACGCCGCGGATGTCGTAGGCCTTGAAGATCTCGGGGGCGACGGAGCTCATTCGCGATGCTCGAAGAAGTGGAGGATGCGCCTGGGGAGCCATTCGATGTTTCCCGGGAAGGGACCGCTCACGAATCCGACGTGACCTCCCCGCGCCGGGAATTCTAGCTTGACCGCGGCCGAGACATCCCGTTCCGTCGGCAGCGCCGATTCGGGAAGGAACGGATCGTCGCGCGCGTTGACGAGCAGCGTCGGCACGCGGATCGCGGAAAGCCAGGGCTTCGCGCTCGCTCGCGTCCAGTAGTCGTCGGTGTCGCGGAAGCCGTGCAGCGGCGCGGTGACGACGTTGTCGAAATCGCGCAGCGTCCGCGCGCGGCGCACCGCTTCGCCGTCGAAGAGGCCGGGGAAGCGTTCGAGGCGCGCGAGGGCGTTGCGCTTGAGCGTGCGCAGGAAGTGCCACGTGTAGACGAGCCCGAAGCCCCGCCCGAGCGCCTCGCCGCCCGCCATGAGGTCGACCGGCGCGCAGATCGCCGCCGCGCGCGCCACCACCGCCGTCGCCGCCTCGGCGCGCTCGCCCAGCCATTTCAGGAGCACGTTGCCGCCGAGGCTCACGCCCGCGGCGTAGAGCGGCGCCTCGCCCGCGCGATCCTTGAGCTTCGCGAGCGTCCAGTCCGCTTCGTCCGAATCGCCGGAGTGATAGGCGCGCGCCAGGCGGTTGGGCTCGCCGCTGCAGCCGCGGAAGTGCACGACGCTTCCGCGCCATCCGCGGCGCCGCACGTGCTCCATCAGCATGCGCGCGTAGGGCGAGGCGGAGGATCCCTCGAGCCCGTGGAAGAGCTGCACCCAGGGCGTTCCCGGCTCGCCGTCGAGGAAATCCACGTCGACGAAATCGCCGTCGGGCGCGTCCCAGCGCTCGCGGCGCAGCGCGAGCGACGGCGCGCGCGCGAGCAGCGCTGCGTAGAGGGTCTGCAGGTGCGCGCCCGGCAACCAGGGCGCGGCGACGAATCGGGGCGCCATCACGAGTGCGAAGGAAGTCCTTGCGGAACGGTCCGCCAATCGAGGGAGCGGGCGCCGTCGGCGCGCCGCGGACCGAGCAGGTCGAGCAACGGCTCGAGCGCCGCGGCGGAATCTGCTTGCGCGCGCGCCTCGCCCGAGAACGCGAGGGCGCCCGGCGGCGCGAAGCTTCCGTGCCCCGCGATGCGAAGCGCTCCTTCGAGCGTCGACACGTCGATGCGCGCGGGCCCGCCGTCGGCGGTGAGGTCGATGCGATAGGAGCCGAGCGGGCGCACGTCGGAGACGGCGAGCGAGGCCTCGCGCCATTCGGCGCGCGCCGTGCCGCGCGCCTTTCGTCCGTCCCAGGCGAGGGCGGGCGCGTCGAGCGTGACGGTGCCCTGCGGATGCCATGTCGCGGCGACGGGCGCGAAGGCGGAAAGCAGGGCGGCGTCGGCACGCGCCGTCACGCCGCGCGCTTCGATGCCGCCCACGCCGCGCGAAAGCTCGCCATGGGCCTGCAGCATCTTTCCCGAGAGATCCACCGCGAAGGCGACGCGCGCCGAGGCGAGGCGCGCCGGAAGAAAGCGCCAGCGCAAGTCGCCGATCGGGCCCGACGCGGGCGATGCGATGCTCGCGGTCCCGTCCCAGACCGTGCCCTGGACGTCGGAGATCGCGACCTCGGGTGGAAGCGCGAGGTGCGCGAGCGCCCAGCGCGCGGGCATCGTCGCGACGAGGAACACGACGTAGGCGATGACGCCGAGGAGGGCGATGCCGCGCGCGCGCATGCTACGGGCGCACGAGGGCGATGTCGCCGCGCACCCGGCCCGGCGAAGCGAGCGCCTCCAGGTGCGCGCTTTCCACGCGCAATCCCTGCGCGGGGGCGACCGAGGAGAGCCACTCCACGAGCGCGGTGAAGGACGCATCCTGCGCGGCGAGCCGAAGGTGGCCCGCGCCGACCATCGTGAGGCGCGTTCCGGCGGGCACCGGCACGCTTCCCGATGCGAGCGCCGCGAGCGGTTCGCCCGCGGCGGGCCGCACGGCCGGCATCGCACGCAGGCGCCGCACTTCCTGCGCGTCGCGCTCCAGCCCCGCGACCGTCGCGCGAAGCTCGGGTACCTCGCGCTCGAGGCGCGCGCGGGTGCGCTCGAGGGGCAGCCACAGGAGCGCGAGGAAGAGGAGCGCGGCCACGATGCCCGCACCCCAGGCGAGCACGCGGCGCTCGCGCGGCGAGCGCGTGGCCCAGAGCTCGGCGGGACTCATCGCTTCGCCTCCGCGAGCGGGGTGCCCGCGCCGTCGCGCCGCAGCACGAGGCGGCCGTTCGCGTACTCGATGGCGCGGACCGGGCCGTGCGATGCACGCGCGGCGTCGGTGAGGCGCGCGAGGAAGTCGTCGCCCGATGCGAGGCCGCGCGAGCGGCGCAGCTCGGCGAGGTTGCGCTCCATCTGCAGGCGCGCGTCGACGACCGCCTTCGCTTCGGGGAACGCGCCGCGGAACACCGCCTCGGCCCGAGCGGCGAGCGCCGCGCGCTCGCGCGAGAGCGACCAGGTGCGCGCGGCCTCCAGCCCGACCTGCAGCGCGAGGATCGCTCCGAGCAGCGCCCATGCGGCGCGCGGCACGCGGACCGGCGGAAGCCTCGAGCGCCCGGGAGCCCACTCGCGCGGCAGCAGGTCGATGGCGTCGCGCCGCGGGGCGGCGCGCGCGAGCTCCTCCCACCGCCCGCCTCGTTCGAAGGGTGTCCCGGCCTCGGAGCTCCAGCGCGCGAGATCCGGAAGCGCCGCATCGCCTTCGGCGTGCGCCCGGATCGCCGCGGGGCGATCGCCGCGCGCGCTGGATTCGTCGAGCGCGATGCGCAGCGCGAGCGGAAGCTCGCCCCCCGCGCCGCGGTCGAACGCGACGCCGGCGCCGGCCTCGTCGACGAGAAGGCCGCGCGCCGGAGCGAGCACCAGGTCCCAGCCGCCGCCCGCGCCGCCGAGGAGCGCGCTCTCGCACCAGGCCTTCGCGGGCCGGATTCCCGCCTGCGCGAGCGTGTCCAGCACCGCGCGCAGCCACTCGCGATCGATCACCGCGACGAGCGTCTCGCCGCGCCGGTCGGTCGCGCCCGCGACCGCGTGGATGTGCGACGGATCGGCGAGCAGGCGGTCCTCCACCGCGAACGGCAGCAGCTCGCGCAGCGTGGCCCCGCCCACGCGCGGCAGGCGCAGCCGCGCGAACAGGACGCGCGATGCCGGAAGCACCAGCTCCGACTCGGATGCGCGCGGCACCTCGTCCGGCGCGCAAGCGCCTTCGCGCAGCACTGCATTGTCCGCGTCGAGCAGCATCCACGGCCAACGTGCGTCGGGCTCGGGCCTTTCGGCGGCGGGAACGAAGAGGCGCAGCTTCACCGGCGACTCAATAGCTCGGCCGCTGCCATACCACCCAGGTGGTGGGCGGAAGCCCTGCGCCGGCGTCGCGCTCGACGAGCGCCTCGGTGGCGACGCGCACGTCGTCCTGCGTCACCTTCACGTGCACCGAGAAGTAGCCGCTCTTCACGTCGAGCGCGGTCGGGGAAGCGTGGGGATCGATCGACTGCACCCATTGGGCGAGCGCATCGGCGCTCGGGAACGGCTTCGTCGTGCGCCGCGCCACCATCTGGTCGATCGCCTCGCGCGGGATGGTGGGAAGCGCCGCCGCGAGCACCAGCGCGCTCGCCGTGTTGGCGTTGATCGTCGTGCGCGTGACGGCGGGAAGCGCGGTCACGTAGGGCAGCAGCTTCGCCACCGTGGCGGCGTCGAAGCCTCTCACCCGGTAGAGCTCCTCGACCTGCTGCATCGGCTGGTTCGCCGCCCGGTAGGGACGCGGGAGCGCGAGGTAGTACTCGTCCTCGGCGCCCGCCCCGCTGGTGAGGCGGTCGTCGGGATCGATCCAGTCGATGACGGCGTCGGCGAGCTCCGGGGGCAGGTCGAGCGAGGCGATCAGGCGCTTGAAAATCTCCACGTCGTCGTCGCTGCGCTGCCCGTTCACGACCAGGTTGTTGAGGTTGAACTTGCCCTGCTCGTCGACGATGTCGCCGGCGACGATCGCGCGCTCGACCGGGAGCGCGGCGATCGGCTGCGCCCAGCCTTCGTCGAGCGAGTCGACGGCGGTGCCCGATTGCGCGTCCTGCAGGAGCACGCCGCGCGCCCAGTCGAGCCCGGCTTCGGCGTACTGGTCGGCCTGGGCGCGCGCGGCGACCATCATCGCCTGGTCGAGCGTCGCCGATTCCTGCGCGAGCATGAGCGCCGCGGCCGAGGCCGCGATCGCCACGATCAGCACGGCGGTGAGCGCGGCCACTCCCGATTCGCGCCGCTTCATTGCGGCACCTCGTTCGCCTTCATGCGGGGCAGGTCCATCAGGCGCACGATGCGCTCGCCGCTCGCGAGCTCGACCGTCATCTCCACGGCCGCGGGCATGAGCGTGCTCGATCCCGGCCACTGGGTGCGCCAGTCGTCGCTGCGCGGGTCGAGGAAGCGGAACGAAAGCGCGCGCACCGGCTCGAGGACGGTGACCGGGACCGGGTCCTCGCGCGGCGCGGCGTCGACGCCGGCCCAGGTGAGGCGTTCGACGCGGTTTCCGACGAGGCGGTAGGCCACGCGCTGCGGCGCGGCGAGCGCGTTCTGCTGCAGCTCGCTTCCCGAGCGCGTGAGCGCGAGGCCTTCGCCGTCGCTCACCGTGCCGAGCGACGAGGACACGGCGGGAAGGGTGGCGCCGGAGGCGCCCACGACGTTCCTCGCGAGCACCGCGGAGAGGTCGCGCTCCACGCGCCCCACGAAGAGCGAGGCGTCGCGCCACTTGCGCGATTCGTGCATGAGCGCCTCGCGGCTGTCGAGCATGGCCGTGAGGCCGCGGTACGCGAAGCCGGAGAGGATCGCGAAGATCGCCAGCGCGACGAGCAGCTCGACGAGCGTGAAGCCGGCGGCGCTCCTTGCGCGCCGCCGTGCCGGTGCCGGCAGGGACCGATCTCTTGCGCTATCGCGCGACATATCCGGTGAGCTGGGTGAGCACGCGCGCGGGATCGCGGGCGTCGGCGACGGCGAGGTCGACGCGGCGCATCGTCGGGTTGGAGGTGTCGCTCACGGTCTCGTCGATCGCGAGCGCGAGGTTGCCCTCCTGCGCCGCGAAGCTCGTAGTTCCCACCGACGGGAACACGCGGCGCGCGCGCAGCTCCGCGATGCGGTTCTCCGCCGCCCACGTCGCGAGCAGCCGCTCGCGCGTCTCGCGCGCGCCGTCGGTCGCGATCCCCGCCGCGCGCGTGGTCGCCGCGAGCGCCACCGCGAGGATCGCGACCGCGACCAGGATCTCGATCAGCGTGAAGCCGACCTCGCGATGCCGCGGGCGACGTCGTGCCGGGCCGCGAACGCAGCGCTCGAGGCCGGGGGCCGCGGGGGACCCGCGCATCCCGTTCATCGGTCCGCCACCGAGACGGCGCCCGCCGCATCGCCTTCGATCGTCCACGGCAAGCCGCGCACGTCGAGCGCGACGTCGAACGGGATGCCGATGCCGTCGGGCAGGAAGACGAGGCGTTCGCCGGGCTTGAGCGGCTGGCCGTCGACGGACACCGCGGTCACGCGCGCGGCCTCCTCGAGCTTCTCGTCGCGCTCGGGATCGCTCTGCCAGGCGCCCTCGACGAACCGCCATTCGCGCATGCGACCGTCGCCGAACGTGACCGCCGTCGGCCGGCCGCCGAACCACGCGGCGTCGCGCGTGCGCTCGAGCGCGAGGGCGAGGCGCCCCGACTCGCGCCGTCCGGCCTCCACGTCGCTCGGGAAGAGATTGGGCGCGGCGATCGCCACCACGGCGCCCATGATCGCGATGACGACCAGCACCTCGATGAGCGTGAAGCCGACGCCGGTTGACGCGCGCCATCGGGCTCGGTCCCGCCCGCGGCGCTCGAGCCCCGATGCCGACGGCGGTCCGTTCCGCCTAGTCCCAGTTGCCAATGTCGGCCCCGTTGCCTTCGCCGCCCGCCGCGTGGTCGGCGCCCAGGCTGAAGACGTCGATCTCGCCATGCACGCCGGGGCTCAGGTACTGGTAGTCGCCGCCCCAGGGATCCCTCGGCAGGCGCTCGAGGTAGCCGCCCTGCTTCCAGTTCGGAGGTACGGGGGGCGTCGTGGGCTTGTGCACGAGCGCGGCGAGACCCTGGTCGGTCGTGGGGTAGAAGCCGTTGTCGAGCCGATACAGCTTGAGCGCCTGCACGATCCCGCCGATGTCGGCCTTGGCGGCTACTCGTTTCGCCTCGTCCGGGCGGTTCATGATGTTGGGCACCACGATCGCCGCGAGGATCGCGAGGATCGCCACCACGACGAGGACCTCGATGAGGGTGAAGCCGGTCGGCCGCTTGATGCCGTTCACCGGCGACTCGTCGTCCGGTGCCACGCCGTTCCCGATGCCCATTCTGTCCACTGCGTTCCTCTATTTTCCGATGAGCGAGTTCAACTGGAAGATCGGCAGCAGGATCGCCACGACGATTCCCAGCACGAGGCCGCCCATGGCGAGGATCATGGCGGGCTCGAACAGCGCCGCGAACGTGGCGAGCCGCGTCGCGAGGTCGTTCTGCTGCTGTCGCGCCGCGCGCTCGAGCGCTTCGTCCAGGCGCCCGCTCGTCTCGCCGCTCGCGATGAGATGCACCATCACGGGCGGGAATGCGCCGGTCGCGCCGAGCGCCCGCGCGAGGGGCATCCCCTCGCGAACGCCGCGCGCCGCCGATGCGAGCGCCTCGCGCATGGGAATGAGGACCATCACGCCGGTGCCGGCCTCGAGCGCGGCGAGGATCGGCACGCCGCTGCCGACCAGGATCGAGAGCGTGGCCGCGAGCCGCGCCGCGTCGAGGTGGCGCAGCAGGCGGCCGGCGATCGGCGTCCGCCACGCGATGCGATGCAAGCGTGCGCGCGGAACCGGGCGTGCGAGCGCGAAGCGCAGCGCCGCGACCGCCGCCGCCGCGAGCACGATCCAGCCGACCCAGGTCGCGCGCAGGAAGGACGAGAAACCGATCAGCGCGCGCGTGAGGAGCGGCAGCCGCTCGTGCGCGTGCTCGAACACCTGCACCACTTGCGGCAGCACGTACACGAGGAGCGCGCCCACCACGACGATCGCCACCGCGAGCACGATCGCCGGGTAGATGAGCGCGAGCGACAGGCGCGAGCGCAGCTGCTGCCGGTCCTCGAGGTAATCGGCGAGGCGCACGAGGACGCGGGCGAGCTGCCCCGAGGATTCGCCGGCCGCGACCAGCGTTCGA
>DATIZV010000086.1:0-8890 GCA_035516915.1 Usitatibacter sp.
GCGCGTCGGCCGAGCGCGCACGCACCTCGCGCGAAGGATCGAGGAGCCGGAGCGCCGCGAGCGCGCTGTCGATCGCGCCGCGCACGCGGTTGTTCACGATCACGTCGTCGCGCGACTCGGGGAGCGGGTCGATCCTCGCGCCGCTCGCCGCGTCGATGCCGGCATCGCCGTCGACGATCATCACGCGATCACCCGAAACCTGCACCGTGCCGTCGGCGAGCGCCTGCAGCAGGCGCTTCGCCGCCGGGTCGGCCGAGACCGCGAGCTCGGCGACGGCGGCGACCTTCTCGTCGCCGTCGCCGAACGCGACCCGGTGCACCGTGCCGGCATCGAGCGCCCACGCGCCGCCGGCGAAGGCGAGCGCGATCGCCAGGAACGCGCGGGCGAAGGCCCGGCTCACTTTGCGGTGGCCGCGGTCTTCGTCATCACCGGCTCGTCCTTCTTGTGCTCGTTGCCGGCGATGTACGGGCTCCAGGGCTGGGCCTTGATCGGCCCCGACGTCTTCCACACGACGTTGAACTGGCCGTCGGCCTTCACCTCTCCGATGAACACCGGCTTGTGCAGGTGATGGTTCTTCATGTCCATGGTGATCGTGAAGCCGTCGGGACCCTTGAAGGTCTGGCCGGCCATCGCGGCGATCACCTTGTCGGTGTCGAAGCTGTGCGCCTTCTCCACCGCCTGCTTCCACATGTGGATGCCGATGTAGGTCGCTTCCATCGGATCGTTGGTGATCGGCTTCTCGGCCTGGCCGGGCAGGTTGTGGGCCTTGGCGTAGGCGGCCCACTTCTTCTTGAACACCTCGTTGGTCGGGTTCTTGAGCGACATGAAATAGTTCCACGCCGCGAGCTGGCCGACGAGGGGCTTGGTATCGACGCCGCGCAGCTCCTCTTCACCCACCGAGAACGCGACCACCGGGATTTCCGTCGCCTTGATGCCCTGCGCCGCGAGCTCCTTGTAGAACGGCACGTTCGAGTCGCCGTTGATGGTCGAGATCACCGCGGTCTTGCCGCCGGCGGCGAACTTCTTGATGTCGGCGACGATGGTCTGGTAGTCGCTGAAGCCGAACGGCGTGTACTTCTCGTCGATGTCCTTGTCCTGGACGCCCTTCGAATGCAGGAACGCGCGCAGGATCTTGTTGGTGGTGCGCGGGTAGACGTAGTCGGTGCCGAGGAGCACGAAGCGCTTGGCGCCGCCGCCGTCCTTGCTCATCAGGTATTCGACCGCGGGAATCGCCTGCTGGTTGGGGGCCGCGCCGGTGTAGAAGACGTTCTTCGAAAGCTCCTCGCCCTCGTATTGCACGGGATAGAAGAGCAGGCCGTTCAATTCCTCCACGACCGGAAGCACGGACTTGCGCGACACCGAGGTCCAGCAGCCGAAGATCACCGCGACCTTGTCCTGGGTGATGAGCTGGCGCGCCTTCTCCGCGAAAAGCGGCCAGTTCGAGGCCGGGTCGACCACCACGGGCACGATCTTGTAGCCCATCACGCCGCCCTGGGCGTTGATCTCGTCGATCGTCATCAGGGCGACGTCCTTCAGCGAGGTCTCGCTGATCGCCATCGTTCCCGAGAGCGAATGCAGGATGCCCACCTTCACCACCTTTTCTTCCGCCTGCGCGGTCCCGATGCCCACGGCGGCAAGCGCCGCGCTGAGGGCGATTGCCTTGAAGAACGAGCGACGTCTCATGGAAGTCTTCCCCTTTTGGATGGTTGAATCGGCGCCGGACGATCGGTCCGGACGGGCCCGCATGCCGAGGAGCGATATCCGTGCCACGGCGAGCGGAAGGGGATTCCGGGGAGCCGCCGGGCGTCCACGGGCCCAGCGGCGCCCTGAATGAGTGCGGCTTCGCGCCGCGTTGGTGCGATGGCGAGGATGCCGCATCCACGGTCCGCCGGCATCGCCGCGCCGCTCCGCGCCGCGTCCCGTTCCCGCGAGGAGGGCAAGTCTGTGCGCCATTTCGCAGGGCAAACCCTTGATATGCCGCAGCCCCGACGCTTCGAACCGCCCTATCATGGCGTCGGCGATGGATGCCCCCCACCCGGCCAAACACGAGGAAGATCCCTGCCATGAAACCAAAGTCCCTGTCGATCGTCACTTTCATTGCCGCGATGGCCTTAGCAGCCTTGGCGGCTCCGATGGCTCACGCACAGGCCACCCGCACCTGGGTCTCCGGCGTCGGCGACGACGCCAATCCGTGCAGCCGCACGGCGCCCTGCAAGACGTTCGCCGGAGCGATTTCCCAGACCGCCGCGGGCGGAGAGATCAGCGTGCTCGATCCGGGCGGTTTCGGCGCCCTGACGATCACCAAGTCGATCACCATCAACGGCGAGGGCACGCTCGCGAGCATCCTCGTTTCCGGCACCAACGGCCTCGTCGTCGCCGCGGCAGCGACCGACACGGTGATCATCCGCAACATCTCGATCGACGGCCTCAACGGCTCCGGGCTCAACGGCATCGAGCTCCTCACGGGCGGCAAGCTGCTCGTGGAGAACGTCGCCATCTTCGGCTTCAGCGGACAGGGCATCCTCTTCGAGCCCTCGTCGGGCGCGAGCTCGCTCTCCGTGTCCAACTCCTCCGTGCGCAGCTCCGGCGGGGGGATCTACGTGACGGGAGGCGGCACCTCCTCCGTCGCCCTCAACGGCGTCGTGATCGCCGGCAACAACCGCGGATTGCGCGCCGACGACGGCGCGAACGTCGTGGTGAGCGGCAGCACCTTCGTGAACAACGCGGGGAATGCGATCGTCGCCGGTGCGGTTTCGCGCGCCGTCTCCGTGAGCCTCGACGGCTGCTCGATCTCGAACAGCGCCGGGTCCGGCATCACGGCGAATGCGATGTCGACGGTGCGGATCTCCAACGACATCGTGACCGGCAACTCGACCGGCCTCCAGGCCGCGGGCGGCTCGATCGTGTCGTTCGGCAACAACCGCGTCCAGGGCAATACGACGAACGGAGCGCCGACCAGCACCATCGGGCAGATCTAGCGCAGGCGGCCCTCCGGGCCGCCCTCTCCTTCCTCGCAAGGGCGGACGCGCGCGGCGCTTGCCTTCGGAATCGCTACGCCGAGCGCGCGATGGCATACTTCGGGGTTCGCCATCCCATTCGAGCGCTTGAGCGGAGGATCCGATGCCGGACGACGTACGCAACGTGAAATACGTGATCGACCTCGGGCCGCGGCCCTCGCTCCCTGTGGCCGGGAGCGACGCGCGGTTTCCGGTGGGCCGCATCTACTGCGTGGGCCGCAACTATGCGGAGCATGCGCGCGAGATGGGCCACGATCCGGACCGCGAGCCGCCGTTCTTCTTCATGAAGCCCGCGAACTCCATCGTCGAGGACGGCTCGGCGATCGGATATCCGGTGAAGACCAAGGACGTGCACCACGAGATCGAGATGGTGGTCGCGATCGGCAAGGGCGGCAAGGACATTCCGGTCGAGAAGGCGCTGGAGCACGTGTGGGGCTACGGCGTGGGGCTCGACATGACGCGCCGCGACGTGCAGGGCGAGGCGAAGAAGATGGGCCGCCCGTGGGAGATGGGCAAGTCCTTCGACGAGTCGGCGCCGTGCTCGGCGCTGCGGCCGGCCGCGACGATCGGCCACCCCGCCAAGGGCGCCATCCGCCTCAAGGTGAACGGCGAGCTGAAGCAGCAGGGCGACCTCTCGCAGCAGATCTGGAACGTGCAGGAGCAGATCGCCTACCTCTCCGGAATGGTCACGCTCCAGCCGGGCGACCTCATCTACACCGGCACTCCGGCCGGCGTGGGTCCGGTGAAGCCGGGCGACAGGCTCGAGGGCCACGTCGACGGCGTTGGCGACCTCACCATCAGCTATCGCTGAGGGAGGCGGCCCGCTCGAAAAGGGGACAGACGCCTTCTCCTCGGGAAGGAACGCTCGTTCCGCCCATCGGGAAAGGGGTCTGTCCCCTTCATTTCCAGAGCGGCGTGACCGCGGTCGCGTTCGCCGCGCTCGCGGCGCGGAATTCCTCGACGCTGCGCCGCACGCAATCGAGGAACGCCTCGGCCGCCGCGTTGAGGCGGCGGCCGCGCTGGTGGATCCAGCCGACGAGGATGCGCCGCTCGGGAACGAGCGGCACGAGCGCCACCTGCGACAGGTCGATCGCGCGCGCGGCGAGCCGGTCGAGGACCGTGATCCCCGCCCCGTCGCGCACCAGCTGGCATGCCATGAGCGAGGATTGCGCCTCGACCGCATAGCGCGCCGTCACGCCTCCCGAGCGGAAGAAGTCGTCCACCTGACGCCGCCAGCGCTGGTTCGGCCATAGCCCGACGAGGGGCTCCCCCGCAAGGTCCTCGGCGGCGATGTGCGCTCGCCGTGCGAGCGGGTGGTCCGCGCGCATCACCGCCTCGGCGCGCACGCTGAGGAGCGGCTGGTTCTCGATCGCGACCAACGAATGCGTCACCGGAAGCGACGCGATGCCCACGTCGTAAACGGCGGTCCCCACCAGGTTCTCGAGGTCGAAGCGCGACTGCACGTCCACGGTGCAGCGCATGCCCGGGTTCTCGCGCAGTGCGAGCGCGAGCGCGGGCGAGACCAGCCCCTGCCCGAAGCGCGGCGCCGTCACCACGCGCAGGTGCGATCGGGACCGCGCGCGGATCTGCTGCGCGATCCGCGGGATCTCGTCGAAGGCGGCGAGCAGGTGGCTCGCCTCGCGGAAGAACGCCTCGCCGCTCTCGGTGAGGGCGAGCTTGCGGCCCGCGCGGTCGAAGAGCTTGAGGCGCGTCTCGCTCTCGAGGATCGCGAGGAGCCGGCTCCCGGCCGGCTGGCTGAGGTTCATCGCGCGCGCGGCCGCGGCGAGCGAGCCCTGCGTCACGATGAGCCGGAAGAGGCGCAGCGCCTTGATGTTCATGGGTTCCCTTCGATCCGCAACGCCCTGACATTCAAGCAGAAATCCGCGACTCATTCAAAAAGCGGATGTATCGATGCCGGAATTGCATTTTTTCGCATGCGCCGGCGCGGCTATGGTCGACTCCGGGCCCGCGCGTCGGGACCCGAAAACCACAACAACGGAGGAGTCCATGGCACATCGCATCGGCGCCGGCACGGCGCTGTTGGCCGCGGCCTGCGCCGCGACCTGGGTTCATGCGCAGGAGGATCCGATCACGCTGTACGGCCGCGTTCACATCCAGGTGGAATCGGTCCAGGCCTCCGGGGGCGGAAAGGCCGACGTGCCGCGCCGCACCCGCGTCACCGACCAGGCCTCGCTGCTCGGCGTGCGCGGCGCCGAGCGGCTCTTGCGCGACCTGCACGCGTTCTACCAGCTCGAGACCGGCTTCGATCCCCAGGGACCGGGCGGCTCGTTCGCGGCGCGCAACAGCGGCGTCGGCTTGCGCGGGCCGTGGGGGAGCGTCCTCGCGGGTCGCTGGGACTCGCCGTACAAGACCGCGAACATCGCCGTGGACCAGTTCCACGACGTCACCATCGCGGGCATCAAGTCGGCGAACGAGGACCGCGGCAACTTCGACAATCGCTTGCAGAACGTGCTCGAATACTGGAGCCCGGGCGTCGCGGGCTTCGTCGTGCGCGCGGCCGTTGCCTCGAACGAGGGCCGTACCGCGACCCTGAACCCGCGCGTGTACGCGGCGAGCCTCGCGTACCGCAAGGGTCCGTGCTACGCGTTCTATACTTACGAGGAGCACCGCGACCTGAAGGCCTCCACGCCGAAGGAGACGGGCAACGCGGTCGGCGGCAAGGTGCGGCTCGGCGCGTTCGAGCTCGGCGGCACCTGGCAGCAGTACGAGAAGACGAACCTCACGCGCAAGAGATCCTACCTGTTGAGCCTCGCCTACTTCCTCGGGAAGAACGAATTCATCTACCAGCACCAGAACGCGCACGGCGGCGGCGCGCCCGGGGCGGTCGAGCCCGACTGCGACGTGGACTCCGCGGCCTGGCAGTACGACTTCTCGCGCCGCACCTTCCTCCTCGCCCTGTACACGCGCGTCGACAACGACGCGACGGGCGATTGTCGCTTCGGCGCGGGCGGGCTCGGCACGACCGGCCAGGACTCGGACGGGTCGTCGGTCGGCATGCGGCATGTGTTCTGATGGACGCTCCGCGCGCCTCGCGCTCCGGGCGTGGGCGCTCGTCGCCGTGACCGCGTTCGGCGCTTCGGCCGCGCCGTTTCCCGGCGAAAGCGTCTTCGAGCTGCGCTGCGCGCGCGGCGAGGTGCCGGTAACGGTATACCGTCCTTCCTCGTGGACGCCGCGAAGCCCGGTATGGGTCGTGATGCACGGGCGCAAGCGCAACGCCCACGAGTACCTCTCGCAATGGCGCCCGGCCGCGGACCGCCACGGCGCGCTCCTCGTGGTGCCTTCGTTCACGAAGGACGCATGGCCGACGTCGCGCGAATATCCGCTGGGCGACGTCGTCGACGCGCACGGCGAGGCGCTCCCGAAACGCGATTGGGCCTTCCCCGTCGTGGAGCGCGCGTTCGAGGAGGCCGCGCGCCGCGCCGGCTCAACGCACGCGCGCTTCGTCCTCTACGGCCACGGCGCCGGCGCGCAGTTCGTCGTGCGCTATGTGTTCTTCATGGGATCGGGCCATCTCGAGCGCGCGGTGGCGGCGGGCGCCGGCTGGTACCTGCTGCCCGACGACTCGTTCGCCTATCCCTACGGGCTGCGCGGCACCGCGCTTCCCGAGTCGGCGCTGCGCGAGGCGCTCGCCGCGCCGCTCGTCCTCATGGTCGGGCTCGACGACGTGAGAACCGACGGCATCCTGCGCAACAACGAGGAGACGCTCGCGCAGGGCGCGACGCGCGTGGACCGTGCGCGTTTCGCGCTCCGGCGCGGGCGCGAGCGCGCCCGCGCGCTCGGCGTGCCGTTCCACTGGCGCCTCGTGGAAGTGCCCGGGGTCGGCCACCATCCCGGCGCGATGCTCCCCGCCGCCGAGCGCGTGGTCGCCGGCTCCGCGAGCGGGGCGGCCCATGCGAAACCCCGAAACCCGTGAGGCATCCATGACGATCTTCCGCATTCCGCGGCCCGCGCTCTTCGCTGTGCTCGCGTTCGCCGCCGCCTTCGCGCGCCCCGTCCCGGCCGTCGCCGCCAGGTCCGACGACACGCTGGTCGTGGCTCTCCAGCGCGGCATCACCTCCGTCGATTACCTCTACACGACGAAGCGCGAGTACATCATCCTCTCGCTCCTCACCGACGACGGCCTCACGGAGGTCGACCCCGACACGCTGGAGGTGCGCCCGCTCGCGGCGAAGTCGTGGAAGTTCGTGAACGACCGGACGATCGACGTCACCATCCGGGACGACATCAGGTTCCACGACGCAAGCCCGCTCACCGCCGACGACGTGGTCTACACGTACGAGTGGGTGCTCGACCCGAAGAGCCGCGCGAACCGCGGCAAGCAGTACCGCGAATGGCTCGCGAGCGTCGAGAAGACCGGTCCCTACACGGTGCGCTTCCACATGAAATACCCGTATCCGCTCGCGCTGCACGCGATGGGCTTCTCGATGCCGCTGCGCAAGAAGGGCACCTACGACGACATCGCGAAGACCGGTGCGCTTCCCCTCGGGCAGACGCTGAACGGCATCGGGCCGTACCGCGTGGTCTCCGTGCAGCCCGGGCGCAAGACCGTGATCGAGCGCTTCGACGGCTACTACAAGGAGAGCCCCAAGGGCCGTCCCGCGATCAAGCGCATCGTGTTCCGCGAGATTCCCGACTGGGGCACGCAGGAGGCGGAGCTCATGAGCGGCGGCGTGCAATGGGCCTACGACGTGCCGTACGACATCGCGAGCTCGCTCGGCGCCTCCGGGCCGGTGAAGTTCGTGAACGGGCCGTCGCTGCGCGTGGGCTTCCTGGTCCTCGACGCGGCCGGCCTCAGCGGCAAGGACAACCCGCTCACCAAGCTCGCCGTGCGCCGCGCGCTCAACTACGCGATCGACCGCGAGGCGATCGTGAAGAACATCGTGAAGGGCAACGCCGAGGTGATCTACTCGGCGTGCCACCCGGCGCAGTTCGGCTGCACGCAGGACGTGATGAAGTATCCCTACGACCCGGTGAAGGCGCGCCAGCTCCTCGCGGAAGCGGGATACCCCAAGGGCTTCTCGTTCGATCTCTGGGCGTATCGCGAGAAGGACTCGGCCGAGGCGATCGCCGCCGACCTCGCGAAGGTGGGCATCAAGGCGAACCTGCGCTACGTGCAGCTCGCGACCCTCAACGAGGCGCGCAAGAAGCACGAGGTGCAGTCCTATTTCGGAAGCTGGGAGTCGGGCAGCGTTCCCGACACCGCCGCCATCGCCGACGTGCACTGGTCGGCGACCACCGACCGCAACATGTCGGGCGATCCGAAGGTGACCGAGTACATGATCGGTGCGCAGCGCATCTCCGACCCGGCGAAGCGCAAGGCGCTCTACGAGAAGGGGCTGCAGCGCATCGCCGAGCAGGCGTACTGGGTGTCGCTCTACACCTTCTCGCTCAACTACCTCGTGTCGCAGGACCTCGACTTCCATCCGCCGAAGGACGGGTTGCCGCGGCTCTACCTCGCGAAATGGAAATGAGATGCCGATGCACGCGGGACCGCTGACATGAGCCGGGGAGCGCGCGCGGGATGCTGAGCTACGTCCTGCGGCGCGGCGTGCTCGCGATCGCGGTGGCGATCACCGTGTCGCTCGCGACCTTCTTCCTGCTCAACTTCGCCACCGATCCCGCGCAGTCGATCGCCGGCGAGGACGCGACCCCCGAAGTGGTCGCGCAGATCCGCCAGGAGTACGGATTCGACAAGCCGCTTCCGGTGCAGTACCTGCATTGGCTCGGGGGGCTCGCGCACGGGGACTTCGGCCAGAGCTACCACTGGAGGAGCCCGGTCGGCGCGCTCATCGCGAGCCATGCGCCGGTGACGATCCGCCTCGCGCTCATGGCGCTCGCGGTCACGATCCTCG
>DATIZV010000087.1:0-2928 GCA_035516915.1 Usitatibacter sp.
CGACAGGCGCTCGCCGATGAGGCGAGCAGCGAGATCGGAGGGGCCGCCCGGAACGCCGGTGGCTATGATCCTGAGCGGCTTCGAAGGCCAGTCTTGTGCGCCGGCGGGAGCGATGCAGATCGCGCAAAGAAACGCCGCCAGAACTCGCGGGAAGCGCATACGGTCGCCATGCTAGCATCCCTCGAATGGGTCGATATGCGCTCCTCGTCGCCGCGCTGCTGCTGGAGCCCGCCTTTGCGCAGCTCTACCCGAGCAAGCCGATCCGACTCATCGTCCCCTTCGCGGCGGGCGGCGGCAACGACAACGTGGCGCGGCTCGTCGGCAGGCGCCTCGGGGAGACGCTCGGGCAGCCGGTCGTCGTCGACAACCGCCCGGGCGCGGGCGGCGTCCTCGGCGCGGAGCTCGCGGCGAAGGCGCCGCCCGACGGGTACACGCTTTTTCTCGGCGGCGTCGGCAGCCATGCGATCAACCCCAACCTGATCGAGAACCTTCCGTACGATCCGATCCGCGATTTCGCGCCGGTCGAGCTGCTCGCGCAGGCGCCTCTTGTCCTGGTCGTGCATCCTTCGGTTCCCGCGCGCGACGTCGCGGAGCTCGTCGCCTACGCGCGCCGGAACCCGGGCAAGCTCAACTTCGCCTCGAACGGCAACGGCAGCTCCTCGCAGCTCGCCGCGGTGATGTTCGAGTCGATGGCGGGCATCGAGATGGTCCACGTGCCCTACAAGGGATTGTCGCCGGCGCTCACCGACCTGCTTTCGGGACAGGTGCAGCTGATGTTCTCGAGCGTGGTCGCGATCGTTCCGCACGTGAAGGCGGGCAAGGTGCGGGGGCTCGCGACGACCGGCGCGAAGCGCCTCGCGCTGCTGCCCGGGCTGCCGACGATCGCCGAATCGGGCTTTCCCGGCTACGAGGCGAGCTCCTGGTACGGCATCCTCGCCCCGGCCGGAACGCCGCGCGACATCGTGACGAAGCTCAACGCGGAGCTCTCGAAGGCGCTCGAGCAGCCCGAGGTGAGGAACAGCCTGCTCGCCGAAGGCGCCGAGCCGGCCGGAGGCACGCCCGAGCAATTCGCCGCGCACATCCGCGCGGAGAAGGAGCGCCTGGGGAAGATCATCCGCGACGCGAAGATCCGCCTGCAATGAACAACCCTTACACGCGCGGCATCGCCGGGTTCGTCTCCGGAATCGACTACGAGGCCATCCCCGGCGATGTGCGCGAGCGCGCCAAGCTCCTCGTCCTCGACTCGCTCGGCTGCGCGCTCTACGGCGCGCGGCTGCAATGGTGCCGCATCCTGCAGCGCACGCTCGGCGGGCTCGACCGCTCGCGGACGAGTGCCGTGTGGGGCACGCGGCAAAGGCTCTCGGCCCCGCACGCCGCGCTCGCGAACGGCACGCAGGTGCAGGGCTTCGAGCTCGACGACGTGCACCGCCAGGGCGTGCTGCACGTCGGCGCGGTGGTGCTGCCGGCATTGATCGCGGTTTCGGAATTGCGGCGCATGAGCGGCAAGGAATTTCTCGCCTCGGCCGTCGCGGGCTACGAGGTCGGGCCGCGGGTGGGCCTGTGCATGGGGCCGGAGCACATCGGCCAGGGCTGGCACTCGGGCGCGACGCTCGGCGTCTTCTCGGCTGCCGCCGGCGCCGCGCGCGGCCTGAGGCTTGACGCGGAGAAGACGGTGCACGCGCTCGGCATCGCGGGGACCCAGGCGTCCGGCCTCATGGCGGCGCAGTACGGCGCGATGGTGAAGCGCATGCACGCCGGCCGTGCCTCGCAGAGCGGGCTGTACGGCGCGCTGCTCGCGCGCGACGGCTTCACCGGTATCCCGGATGTCCTCGAAAGCGAGTACGGCGGCTTCTGCACCACCTTCTCGCGCTCGACCGACCGCTTCCGGCTGGAAGAGCTGACCGCCGGGCTCGGCGAGACCTGGCAGACGATGGGCGTCGCGCTCAAGTTCTACTCCTGCGTCGGCAGCAACCACACGACGCTCGACGCGCTGCGCGGGCTGCAGGCCGAGCGGCCCTTCGACGCGAAGGACGTGCGCAAGATCACGGTGCACGGCTCGCAGGTGACGCTCGACCACGCCGGCTGGAAGTACCGCCCGGCGGGCGTCGCCGCGGCCCAGATGAACCTCGCGTTCTGCGCCGCGACGCTGCTCCTCGAGGGCGACTGCTTCGTCGATCAGTTCGACGAGAAGGCCGCGACCGATCCGAAGCGCATCGCGCTCGCCGGGAAGGTCGAAGTGCGCGCCGATCCGGAGATCACGGCGAAGGGCTCGAAGTTCCGCCATGCGGTGCGCGTCGAGGTGGAGCTCGCGGACGGGAGTACCCTGGAGCGCGGCGTGGAGACACCGCGCGGCGGCGAGCCGGATTTCGCCGGCGAGGCGGAGATCGTCGCCAAGTTCGAGAAGCTCGCCGCGCACGCGCTGAAGCGGGCGCAGATCGCGCGGCTGCGCGACGCGGTGCTCGGGATGGAGCGGCTCAAGGACGCTTCGCGCATCGCGAGGCTCATGACGAAGGAGGCGAGATGAAGCATGTCGGGTTCGTCCTGCTTTTCGCGTCCCTCACGGCCTTCGGCCAGGGCAAGCCCGTCCGCGTCATCGTCCCCTGGCCCGCGGGCGGCACGGTCGACGGCGTCGCGCGCGTGCTTGCGCCGAAGCTCGCGGAGGGCCTCGGCCGCCCCGTCGTGGTCGAGAACAAGGCGGGCGCGGGCGGCTCGATCGGCGAGACCGAGGCCGCCAAGTCGGCCCCCGACGGAAGCACCGTGCTTCTCGTGTTCGACACGCACGCGGTGAACCACCTGCTCTACAAGGACCTCGCGTATGACCCGTTCAGGTCCTTCGAGCACGTGAGCCTGCTCGTGACCTCTCCGCAGGCGCTGGTCGGCGCGAACAACTTCGCGCCCTCGAGCGTCGCCGAGCTGGTCGCGTACGCG
>DATIZV010000088.1:0-23144 GCA_035516915.1 Usitatibacter sp.
GGCGGCGTCTCGATCGAGCTCGCCGAGCTGTACGCGCGCGCCGTCGAGGACGTGATCTCGAGGTCCGGCGTAGCCCGAAGGGAAATCGCGGCGATCGGCTGCCACGGTCAGACGGTGCGACATCGGCCCGACCTCGGCTTCACGCTGCAGGTGAACGATCCCGCCCGCCTCGCGGAGCTCACCGGCATCGACGTGGTCGCGGACTTCCGGCGCCGCGACATGGCCGCCGGCGGGCAGGGCGCGCCCCTCGTTCCCGCATTCCACGAAGCGCTCTTCCGGCACCCGACGATCTCGCGCTGCATCGTGAACATCGGCGGCATCGGCAACATCACGTGGCTGCCCGCCGGAAGGGCGACCGTGGGATTCGACTGCGGGCCGGGGAACGTGCTCCTCGATGGCTGGACCCGCCGTCACCTCGGCGCGCACTACGACGAGGGAGGCCGTTGGGCGTCGCGAGGAACGACCGATGCGTCGCTTCTCGAGGCGCTTCTCGCCGAGCCGTTCCTCGCCCGGCGACCGCCGAAGAGCACGGGGCGCGAGCTCTTCCGCATCGCGTGGCTGGAGGAGCGCCTGCCGGCCGGCCTTGCGCCGGAAGACGTGCAGTCCACGCTGGCGGACTTCACCGCGCACGCGATCGTCGGTGCGCTCGACCGGTTCTGCCCCGGGACGGACGAGATCTACCTCGCCGGAGGAGGCGCGAGGAACCCTTCGCTCGTCGAACGCGTCGCGCGGCTCGCCGCGGGACGCCCGGTCGCCCTCACCGATGCGCTGGGCGTACCGACCGCTCACGTGGAATCGATGGCGTTCGCCTGGCTGGCGATGAAGTGCATGCGCCGCGAGCCGGTCGACCTCACCGCGGCGACCGGGGCTCGCGCGCCGCGCGTTCTCGGGGCCATCTATCCGGCCTGAAACGAAACAGGGGAGCCTGGGCTCCCCTGTCCGCGCGGGATTCGCGAGGCTCAGGCGCTGAACGAGGAGCCGCAGCCGCAGGTCGAGGTGGCGTTGGGGTTCTTGATGACGAACTGCGCGCCCTCGAGGCCCTCCGTGTAGTCGATCTCCGCGCCGATCAGGTACTGGTAGCTCATCGGGTCGATCAGCAGGCTCACGCCGTTCTTCTGCATGACGGTATCGTCCTCGTTGACGACCTCGTCGAAGGTGAAGCCGTACTGCAGGCCCGAGCAGCCGCCGCCGGTGACGAACACGCGCAGCTTGAGCTCGGTATTGCCTTCTTCCTCGATCAGGGTCTTCACCTTGTTGGCCGCGCTCTCCGTGAAGATGAGCGGATCCGGCATCGCCGTGGCCATGTCATTCATGATGGTTCTCCAAGAATAGGGGCTCGACTAGTCTGAATTGGTGGCGGATTTCAGTTCTACAACCTTCTCGCTCTTCTGCGGGCTCTCGTACACCAGCTGGCCCATGACGATCGCGCCCACGTGGATCTCGATCGACTTGTAGGACACGTCCCCTGTGACACGGGCCTTGGGCAGCAGTTCGACGTACTCCGTGCCGCGGACCGGCCCGGCGACGGTGCCGTTGATCACCACGTGGGCCACGTCGATCTCGCCCTCCACCTTCGCGAGCTCGGAGATCACCAGGGTCCCCGGCTTGGTGCCGGTCGCCTTCACGTTTCCCTTCACATGGCCGTCGATGCGCAGCCCCCCGGTGAAGGTGATGTTGCCCTCGATCGTCGATCCGGCCCCGATGAGGCTGTCGATGGGGCTCGGCTTGTTCGCTTTTCCGAACATGGGCTTTCCTCCCTTACGGAAAGTTGACCGTCCGGGACAGTTTAACCTGTCCCCCCGGAAGCGCAAGGACGCGCACGTCGACGCTGCGGAGCGACGAACCCTCGGGAATCGAGAACCGGCCCTCCACCTTCTGGTAGAACCGGAAATCCAGCTTGGTCGCGGCGGCGCTGGCGAGCGCATCGGAGACCGGGATCGAGGTCTGTTCCGTGCCGCGCAGCACGTGGGCGACCACCTGCACGCGCCCGGTGAAGTCCTCCTTGCGCTGGCCGCCCTGGGTGAGGAGGATCCGGTACCGGTACCGCGTGGGCGTGCCGTCGGGCTCGATCCGCAGGTCCGAGATGGCGACGCCCTCCGGCGTCGTTCCGGACGACATCAGCTTGCGCAGGAAGCCGAGATCGTCGCGCAGCCCCGAATTCTCCTCCTGGAGCTGCGCCACGGTGCGCGCGAGCTCCCCCTGCGCCGCCTTTTCGATCTGCAGCTGCCGGTCGCGCTCCACGAGGCCCGAGCGCGCGGCGTCGAGCTCGTGCTTCAGCGTAGCGTTCTGGTCGCTCAGCGAGGTGATCCGTTTCTGCACCTCGTCGACGCTGGTGCCGGCGATGCGATAGCTGTTCACGACGATCCACCAGACGGCGGCGGCCACCACGGCCATCATCAGCACGTTGGCGAGCCAGCGCCAATACCAGGCCATCTGCGGCCGGATCGCCATGCGCGACGACCCGATGCCGAAGTTGCTGCGGATGCGGCGAGCGATTCCGCGCATCACGGCACCACCGCGATGTGCTCGAGCCCCTCGGTCTCCGGGAAGCCGAACATCAGGTTCATGTTCTGCACCGCCTGCCCCGCCGCACCTTTCACGAGATTGTCCTCCACCGCCAGGACCACCAGCGTATCGCCGTCGAACGGACGATGCAGCGCGATGCGGCACTGGTTGGTGCCGCGCACCCACCGCGTTTCCGGCTGCGAGCCCGGCGGCAGCACGTCGACGAAGGGCTCGCCCGAATAGCGCTTCTCGAAGAGCGCCTGGAAATCGGTGCCGTGGGTGATGCGAGCGTAGACCGTGGCGAGGATGCCGCGGATCATCGGCACGAGATGCGGCACGAACGTGAGGCCGAGCGAGCGCCCGGACGCACCCTCGAGGCTCGCGAGGCTTTCGAGGATCTCCGGATGGTGCCGGTGGCCCGAGACCGCATAGGCCTTGAAGTTGTCGCTCGCCTCGGAGAAGAGGAGATCGGTCTCCGCCTTGCGCCCGGCGCCGCTCACGCCCGACTTCGCGTCGGCGATGAGGTGGCGGTGGTCGACGAAGTCCGTCTCCACCAGCGGCAGGAGCGCGAGCTGCACCGCGGTCGCGTAGCAGCCGGGATTCGCCACGAGCCTCGCGCCGCGGATGCGCTCGCGATTGACCTCGGGCAGCCCGTACACGGCCTGCGCGAAGAGCTCCGGCGATGCGTGCCGGACCTTGTACCACTTCTCCCACACCGTCTTGTCCTTCAAGCGGAAATCGGCGGAGAAGTCCACGATCCGCGCACCGGCATCGAGCAACGCGCGCGCCTGCGACATCGCGACTCCGTTCGGCGTCGCGAAGAACACGCAGTCGCACTTCGCGAGCGCCGCGGCCGCCGGATCGCTGAACGCGAGATCGAATCGTCCGCGCAGCGACGGGAAGTGTTCGGCGACCTTCACGCCCGCTTCGGCGCGCGACGTGATCGCGGCGACCTCGACCTGGGGATGGGACGCGAGCAGGCGCAACAGCTCGACGCCCGTGTACCCCGTTCCCCCGACCACGCCCACCCTGATCATCGATGCGTTCCCTCCGTTGCTACGCGACGACAACGGCCGTCAAGCGACAAAGCCGCCCACGAAAGGCGGCTTTGTGCGTGCTTCCAACCGAAATGGCTCCGCCTACCGCTTCGAGAACTGCTTGCGGCGTCGCGCCTTGTGCAGGCCCACCTTCTTGCGCTCGACCTCGCGGGCATCGCGTGTCACGAGCCCCGCCTTGGAGAGCGCGGGCTTGAGCGTCGGATCGTATTCGATGAGCGCGCGGGTGATCCCGTGGCGGACCGCGCCCGCCTGGCCAGACTCCCCGCCGCCGAACACGTTCACCTTGATGTCGAACGTCTGCGCGTGGTTCGTGAGCTCGAGCGGCTGGCGCACGATCATGCGGCCCGTCTCGCGCGAGAAGAACACGTCGACGGGCTTGTCGTTCACGGTGATCTGGCCCTTGCCGGGCTTGATGAACACGCGCGCCACCGCGTTCTTGCGGCGGCCCGTTCCGTAGTTGTACTTGCCGATCATGGTCGCTCCTTAGATCTCGAGGGACTTGGGCTGCTGGGCCGAGTGCGGATGGTTCGGGCCCGCGTAGATCTTGAGCTTCTTGATCATCGCGTAGCCGAGCCGCCCCTTGGGAAGCATGCCCTTCACCGCGAGCTTGAGCACACGGTCGGGATGTCGCGCCTGCAGCTTGGCGAAATTGGTCTCGTAGATTCCGCCCGGATAGGTCGAGTGGCGGAAGTACTTCTTGTCCGTAGGCTTCGCGCCGGTGACGCGCAGCTTTTCGACGTTGACGACCACGATGTAGTCGCCGGTATCGACGTGGGGAGTGAACTCGGGCTTATGCTTGCCGCGCAGGCGCCGCGAGACTTCCGCCGCGAGGCGCCCGAGGATCTTGTCCGTGGCGTCCACGACGAACCAGTCGCGCCGCACCGTCTCCGGCGTGGCCGAGAAGGTCTTCATGATTTCCTTTCCATTCGCGACCCTGGGTGCTGGCCGGCGGTGCCGCCGGACAATACTTTGGCCGCCTTGTTTTAGGCGAGAAAGTGAAATTATAGGGAAATCAGCATTTTGAGTCAAACCATCTTCCGCTAGAATCGGACATCCGAGCCCGACCCCGCGCCCCGTGACCTCGCCCCCCGTCAGCCGGTTCGAGCATTACGCGCGACTTGCCGCAGCGGCAGCGCTCCTCCTGGGTTGTCTCCTCGTGCTGCGGCCGTTCCTGGGGGCGATGCTTTTCGCGGGCGTGCTTTGCTTTTCGACCTGGCCGGTATTCCTGCTGCTCAAGCGCCGGCTCCATCGCGAATGGCTCGCCGCCACCGTGCTCGTCTGCGCGATGATCGTCGCGATCGCGCTGCCCGTCGCGCTCGCGGCCCAGAGCCTCGTGGTGCATGCAGCCGACATCGTCGAAGGCGTGCGCAGATTCCTCGAAGAACGTGGCGGCCTCACGCTCCCCGCCTTCGTTCGCGACCTTCCGCTCGTCGGGCCGTCGCTCGACCGTTACTGGCAGCTGCTCATGCAGAGCCAGTCGGAAGTGGTCGCGCTCGCCAAGCGCTTCGCGGACCCCGCGAAGGCCCTGCTCGCGGCGCTGGGCGGGGCGATCGGGCAGGGCCTCGTCCAGATCCTCATCGCGATCTTCGTCGCGTTCTTCTTCTACCGCGACGGCGATCGCATCGCGCGGCTGCTGCGCGAGGCGATGATGCGCCTCGCCGGCGTCGAGCACGGCAACGCCCTGGCGGTCACTGCGCAGAACGCGGTGAAGGGCGTCGTGTACGGCCTCATCGGGACCGCGCTCGCGCAGGCGCTGGTCGCCGTCGTCGGCTTCCTGATCGCGGGCGTGCCGGCGGCCTTCGTGCTCGGCGCGGCGACCTTCGTGCTCTCGCTCGTGCCGATGGGCCCCGTGCTCGCTTGGGGCGGTGCCGCGGTGTGGCTCTACGCGCAGGGTGAATCGGGCTGGGCGATCTTCATGGTGATCTACGGGCTCGCGGTGATCAGCTCCGTCGACAATTTCGTGAAGCCGATCCTCATGAGCCGCGCGGGCGGACTTTCGATGCTCCTCGTGGTCCTGGGAGTGTTCGGCGGCGCGGTGGCCTTCGGCTTCATCGGCCTCTTCGTGGGGCCGGCGCTCCTCGCCGTCGGATGGAGCGTCCTCAAGGTCTGGCTGGACACGGGTCCCGAGGAATCGCCCCCCGCGCGCAATCCCTGATGCAAACGAGGTGATGCATGAAGGCCCGGATCAAGCTCGTCGAGGCAATGACCTTCGTCGCGGAAAGCGGCAGCGGCCACGCGGTCGTGGTGGACGCGGCGCCGGACGTGGGAGGCCGCAACCTCGGGTCGCGCCCGATGGAGCTCGTGCTGATGGGCACCGGCTCCTGCACCGCGATCGACGTCGTCCTCATCCTGCGCAAGTCGCGCCAGGCGGTGACCGACTGCGTGGTGGAGCTGGAGGCCGAGCGCGCGACCGAAGATCCGAAGGTCTTCACCCGGATCCGCATGCGCTTCATCGTGACCGGAAAGGGGCTGCAGGCCGCGCAGGTCGAGCGGGCGATCAAGCTTTCGAAGGAGAAGTACTGCTCCGCGACCGCGATGCTCGCCAAGACGGCACAGGTCGATTACGACTACGAGATCCGCGAGGCGTAGCCGCTCAGAGCCAGTAGGTCGTTCCGGTCATCACCCGGGCTGCCGCGCGCATCGCGGCCTTCACGGGCGCCGGCAAATCGCGCCCGCCGAGCGCCCGGCCGGTCGCCCCGTGGCGCGCCTCGTCCTCGCGCATGCGCAGCACGATCGTGCGGCTCGCCGCGTCGTCCGTGGGTAGGCGCTCGAGGTGACCCTCGAGGTGCCGTTCCACCTGCGCCTCGGTTTCGGCGAGGAATCCCAGGCTCCAGCGATCGCCGGCGAGGCCCGAGGTCACGCCCCAGGCGAACGAGCCGGCGTACCAGAGCGGATCGAGCACGCTGGTGCGCGATCCCAGCTGAACGATGCGGTCGCGGCACCATGCGAGATGGTCGCGCTCCTCGCCAGCCGCCGCCTGCAACGCGCGGCGGATCGACGCATCGCGCGCGACGAGCGCTTGCCCGCTGTAGAGCGCCTGGGCACAGACCTCCCCGGTGTGGTTCACGCGCATCAGCCGTCCCGACAGCTCGCGATCCTCGCGTCGCGCCGGAATCGTGTCTTCGCCCGCGGGCGAGGGGCGCGCCGCGGTCGCCGCGCCGGACAGCGCACGCAGCGCTTCGTCGGCGGCGACGAGGAGCGAATCGAGGAACCGCGAAAGCGGGTGGGTCTCGGTGGGACGGTTCAAGGACGCAATCCCGGAAAGAAAAAGGGCGTGGCCGAAGCCGCGCCCTTCATTGTGCCAGCGAATGCCGGCGGCGGTCAGAACACGTGCTGCAGGCCCACCGCGAAGGCATCCACGTCGTTGCCACCCTTGACCGGGAAGGTCGCGGTGGTGGCGAAGCTGCAGGTCGCCTTGTCCTTGTTCTTCGTCTGCATGTATTCCGCGATGAAGAACGTGCGCTTGGAGAAGATGTACTTGTAGCCGAGGGTGTTGCTGTGGCAGTCGTAGTCGCTGCCGTTGGCGCCCGCCGGCTCGCCATCCTGCGATTCCTGGTACTGGTAGATCAGCTGGTTGTTGCCGAACGTCCAGATGAGGTTCGCGAGCGCCTCCTTGCGATCCGACGGGTTGTTGCCGACGGCCGCATCACGCGAGATCTTCTCGTACTCGAGGCCGACCTGGATCGGACCGAAGCTGTACTTCCCACCGAGGCTCCACCCGTCTTCCTTGCTAACCGCGGCGGACGGATCCTTGTGGTCCTCATAAGCGAGGAACGCGTACAGCGGGCCGCGCGTGTACGTGAGGTTCGCCGACGTGTCGTGCGGATTGTTGCAGTTGTTGCCGGTCGAGTCGCAGGTCTTGGTTTCGTTCGCCTGGGCCATCACCTTGAACTGGAAGCCGGCGAAGTCCGGCGACCAATACTGAAGCATGTTCTGGTCGCGACGGTCGAAGTTGCCCTGGTCGTGGCCGAGGCCGCTGATGCCGGCCATCGTGAGGTCGCCGAACGCGTCGACCGGATACGTGCTGACCTTGTACGGCGTATCCCAACGGCCGACGACGAAGCTGCCCCAGCCGCCCTCCAAGCCCACTCCGCTATTACGCGTGGCGAAGGCGTTCGGCGTGGTGGAGCCGGCCGCGTTGTTCTGTTCCGACTGGAACGCGGTCTCCAATTGGAAGAACGCCTTCAGGCCACCGCCGAGATCTTCCGTGCCGCGCACGCCGAGGAGCGACGCCTGGTCGTCCACACGCGTGCGGCGGGGAATTTCCGGATTGCCGCCGCCAGCCTTGCCCTCGACCGATACGACGGTCTCGTATATCCGGCCGTAGAGCACCACCGGTCCGGCGGTCTGCGCCATGGCGGCGGGCGCCACGCAAGCGCCAACAATCGCCAAAGCGATCAGCTTTTTGTTCATCAGAATCTCCTTTGTTGAGATGAGGCCGTGTGTTGCGCTTCTGTGTTTCTTCGAAACCTCGTGGGGATTGTTGTCGCCCCGATGCAGGAAACCTTCCTGGAATTTCTTTTTGGGAAGCCAAGTGCATCATGCCAAAGGCGGTGCGATCGCTCAAGGGGTTTTTCGCCAATCACGCAACAAATGGCTGGCCTTGTTGTGCCGCCACAACAGCCGGTCAGATTGCCGAAAACAGCCCTTCGAGCCGCTCGCCGGGCTCGTCGGCCTCCATGAACGCGCTGCCAACTAAGTAAGCGCTAACTCCTGAGGTGGAAAGACGACGCACGTCGTCGGGACGGGAGATGCCGCTCTCCGCGACGACCAGCCGGTCACCGGGGACCTTGGGGACCAGCTCGAGCGTCGTGTCGATGCGGGTCTCGAACGTGCGCAAGTCGCGATTGTTGATGCCTACGAGGCGAGTGGGCAGCCGCAAGGCGCGTTCGAGCTGGGCGGCGTCGTGGCATTCCACGAGGACGTCCATGCCGAGGGAGCGCGAGAGGCGCGCCATGTCCTCGAGCGCCTCGTCGGCGGCCGCGTCCATGATCAGCAGGATGCAGTCCGCTCCCCACGACCTCGCTTCATACACCTGGTATGGATCGATCATGAAATCCTTGCGCAGAACCGGCAGCCTGCATGCCGAGCGTGCCGCCTGGAGGTCGTTTGCGGAGCCGCCGAAGAACTCGCGATCGGTGAGCACCGAAAGGCAGGCCGCCCCGTGCGCCTCGTACGATTTCGCGATTCCGACCGGGTTGAAATCGGAACGGATGAGGCCGCGGCTCGGGCTCGCGCGCTTGATCTCCGCGATCACCGCGGGCCGTCCTTCGGCGATCCGGCGCCGCAGCGCCGCCTCGAAGCCGCGCGGGGCGTCGGCGCTTTCGGCGCGCCGCTCCAGGTCGGCGAGCGGCAGCTTCGAGCGCGCCTCGTCGACCTCGCGACGCTTCGCGGCGAGGATCCTGCGCATCACGTCCGACATTCAGCCCGCCTTCGTGAATGCGTGCGTGAAGCGCGCGAGCTGGTCGAGCTTCGCCCGCGCCGCTCCGCTCGCGATCGAGTCGCGCGCGAGCGCGACGCCGTCCCAGAGGCTCTCCACGACGCCCGACACGTAGAGCGCGGCCGCCGCATTGAGCACGACGATGTCGCGCGAGGGACCGGCTTCCCCTGCGAGCACCGCCTCGACGCGCGCCTTCGATTCGGCCGCATCCTTCACCTGGATCGACTCGATCGGCGCGAGGTCCAGGCCGAACTGGCCCGGCTCGATCGTGTACTCGGTGATGAAGTCGTGCTTGAGCTCGGCGACGTAGGTCGGGCCGGTGATCGTGATCTCGTCGAGGCCGTCCTGCCCGTGCACGGTCATCACGTGCCGGCTCCCGAGCATCTTCAGGACGCGCGCCTGGATGCCGACGAGGTCGGGATGGAAGACGCCCATGACCTGGTTCGGGGCTCCGGCGGGATTGGTGAGCGGCCCGAGGATGTTGAGGATGGTGCGCATGCCGAGCTCCTTGCGCACCGGAGCGGCGTGCTTCATCGCCGGGTGGTGGCTCGGCGCGAACATGAAGCCCAGGCCGACCTCGCGAAGGCAGAGCGACACGTGCTCGGGGGCGAGCGCGAGATTGACGCCGAGGGATTCGAGCACGTCCGCGCTCCCCGACTGCGAGGAGACCGCGCGCCCGCCGTGCTTGGCGACGCGCGCGCCGGCCGCGGCCGCGACGAATGCCGCCGTGGTCGAGATGTTGAAGGTGTGCGCCTTGTCGCCGCCCGTGCCGCACGTGTCGACGAGATGGTCGAGATCCGACGAATCCACCTTCGTCGAGAATTCGCGCATCACCGACGCGGCCGCCGCGATCTCCGAGACCGACTCGGTCTTCACGTGCAGCCCCATGAGGATCGCCGCGAGCTGCACCGGGGCGACCTTGCCCTCCATCACCTGGCGCATCAGGTCGACCATCTCGTCGTAGAAGATCTCGCGCTTGTCGCACAAGCGGTTGATCGCTTCCTGGGGAGTGAACATGTTCCCGTCCCTCTATTGCTGGAGGAAATTGGCGAGCAGCGCGTGGCCGTGCTCGGTGAGGATGGATTCCGGATGGAACTGCACGCCCTCGATCGCGAGCGTACGGTGGCGCACGCCCATGATCTCCCCGTCCTGCGTCCACGCCGTGATCTCGAGCTCCGGCGGGCAGCCTTCGCGCTCGATCGCGAGCGAATGGTAGCGGGTCGCGCGGAACGGCGTGGGCAGGCCGCGGAAAACGCCGCGACCCGAGTGGTGGATCTCGGAAACCTTGCCGTGCATGAGCGCCTTCGCATGCACGATGCGACCGCCGAACGCCTGGCCGATCGCCTGGTGGCCCAGGCAAACCCCGAGGATCGGCACGCGCCCCGCGAAGCGGCGGATGAGCTCGAGCGACACGCCCGCCTCGTTCGGCGTGCACGGCCCGGGCGAGATCACGATGCGCTGCGGGCGCAGGCGCTCGATCTCGTCGACCGTGAGCTCGTCGTTGCGCACCACCCTCACCTGCTCGCCGAGCTCGCCGAGATACTGCACCAGGTTGTAGGTGAAAGAGTCGTAGTTGTCGATCATGAGAAGCATGGCCGGCGCCTCACTCGATGGGCGCGTCGAGGCCGGCGTGCACCTGCTCGGCCGCGGCGAGGAGCGCCCGCGCCTTGTTGCGCGTCTCGAGCCACTCGTTTTCCGGAATCGAATCGGCGACGATCCCGGCCGCGGCCTGCACGTAGAGCGTGCCGGCCTTCACCACGCCGGTGCGGATCGCGATCGCGAGGTCGACGTTGCCGTTGAATCCGAGATAGCCGGCGGCGCCCGCGTACACGCCGCGCTTCTCGGGCTCGAGCTCCTCGATGATCTCCATCGACCGCACCTTGGGCGCGCCGGTCACGGTGCCCGCGGGGAACGTCGCGCGCAGCAGCTCCATCGGGCTCAACGCCGGGTCGACCATGCCCTCGACGTTGGAGACCATGTGCATCACGTGCGAGTAGCGTTCCACCACCATCGTCTCGGTCACCTTCACGCTCCCGACCTTGGCGATGCGGCCCACGTCGTTGCGGCCGAGGTCGATCAGCATGACGTGCTCCGCGCGCTCCTTCGGGTCGCCGAGGAGCTCGCGCTCCATCTCGAGGTCCTTCTCCGGCGTCGCGCCGCGCCGCCTCGTGCCCGCGATCGGGCGAAGCGTCACCTTGTCCCCCTCGCGCCGCACCAGGATCTCGGGCGAGGCGCCGACGAGCTGCGCGTCGCCGAAATCGAAATAGAACATGTAGGGCGACGGATTGATCGAGCGCAGCGACCGGTAGAGGTTGACCGGCGAGTACGGGAACGGCTGCGCGATGCGCTGCGAGATCTGCACCTGGAAGATGTCGCCCTCCTCGATGTAGCGCTTGCAGCGCGCGACCGCCTCGTAGAACTTCGCCTCGGCGATGTTCGATCGCGGCGGCTCCAGCGCCGCGCGCGCCTCGTGCGGGGGAAGGCCCGCGGGCTTGCGCAGCCCCGCCCGCAGCTCCTGCAACCGGCGCAGCCCCCTCGCATGGGCGCCGGGCTGCGCGGGATCCGCGTACACGATGAGATGGAGCTTGCCGGAAAGGTTGTCGACCACGGCGAGCTCCTCGGTGAGGAGGAGGCGCACGTCGGGAAGACCCAGCGGATCGGGCTTCGCCGCGCGGCCGAGGTGCGGCTCCACGTAGGCCACCGTGTCGTATCCGAAGTAGCCGGCGAGCCCGCCCGCGAAGCGCAGCCCTCCGGCGGGCGCCGCGGCACGGAAGCCGCGCAGGTATTCGTCGACGTAGGAAAGCGGATCCGCGGCATCGGTCGCCTCGACTTCCGCAGCGTCGCGAAGGCGCCGCACGCGCGATCCGCTCACCTCGAGCCATTCGCGCGCGGGAAGCCCCACGATGGAGTAGCGCCCGAAGCGCTCGCCGCCGATCACGCTCTCGAGGAGGTAGGAGCCGGGGCGGTTCGCGAGCTTGAGGTAGATGGAGAGCGGCGTGTCGAGATCCGCGAGGGTCTCGAGCTGCAGCGGGATTCGGTTGTAGCCGGCGCGTCCGAGCGCCAGGAATTCGTCTTCAGTCATGGGTCACCACACGGGTTCGCTTGCGGAGGAAACGGCAGGCCGAGCGCGCTAGCGCCAGCTTTGCCATCGCCAATCGAAGCGGAATCCGCGCAGTGCCATGATGAGAGTCGGGAATGTCGGACGAACCTCAGGCCGGCATTGTAGCCCGCCCGAGCTCCGAGCGCATCCTCGCGACCGCCGCCTTGCGGTCCTTCTCGCCGAAGATGGCCGAACCGGCGACGAAGGTGTCCGCGCCGGCGCGCGCCGCCTCGGCGATGTTCTCCGCCTTGATGCCGCCGTCCACTTCGAGCCAGATGTCCCTTCCGCTCGCATCGATGCGACGGCGCGCCTCGGCGATCTTCGGAAGGGCCGAGCGGATGAACGATTGCCCGCCGAAGCCGGGGTTCACCGACATGATGAGGACGAGGTCCACCTTGTCCATCACGTGGTCGAGCCATGCGAGGGACGTCGCCGGATTGAACACGAGCCCCGCCTTGCAGCCCTGGTCGCGGATGAGCGCGAGCGTCCTGTCCACGTGCTCGCTCGCCTCGGGATGGAAGCTGATGATCGCGGCTCCCGCCTTCGCGAAATCGGGAACGATGCGGTCGACCGGCTTGACCATCAGGTGCACGTCGATCGGGACCGGGCACAGCGGCCGGATCGCCTCGCACACGAGCGGGCCGACCGTGAGGTTCGGAACGTAATGGTTGTCCATCACGTCGAAGTGGACGAGGTCCGCTCCCGCCGCGATCACTTCGCGCACTTCCTCGCCCAGGCGCGCGAAGTCCGCCGACAGGAGGCTCGGGGCGATGCGCAAGGCGGAGGCGGGCATGGGATCGGTCGCGACGTTCTTCGCTCGGGATTCTACGTGGAATCGCGGTCGCCCGGCGATTCTCTGCTACCATCGTTTTCAATGCGCCAGACGCGCCGAACCATGCCCGACGCCAAGAAATACAGTGTCGCGGTGACCGCGCACTCCACCTACCTCCCCGACCAATCGGACGAGGAGGAAGACCGCTACGTGTTCGCATACACCATCCGCATCACGAACAACGGCAGCGTCTCGGCGCAGCTCGTGAGCCGCCACTGGATCATCACCGACGCGGACAACCAGGTGCAGGAAGTGCGCGGCATGGGCGTGGTGGGAGAGCAGCCGGTGCTCAAGCCGGGCGACACGTTCGAGTACTCGAGCGGCTCGTCGATCCCGACGGCGGTCGGGACGATGCGCGGCAGCTACCAGCTCGTCGCCGAGGACGGCACGCGCTTCGAAGCGAGCATCCCGGAGTTCACGCTGAGCGTTCCCCGCGTTCTGCATTGAGGCCGATTCTCGTCACGGTACTGCTCGCGTTCGCCGCGGGCTGCGCCGGTCCCGAAACGAAACCTACCGAGATCGCGCAGGCGGCACACGCTCCGGCGCCGCCGGTTCGCAGGCAGGAGCCGCTCGCCTGCCCGCCCGCGCCGAAGCCGCAGTGCCCCGCGCCACAGCCCGCGCCGCCCGAATACCGCGGCAAGCTCGAGCGCGCGGATTGGTCCGAGCTTCCCGGCTGGGGCCGCGAGTCGCTTCGGCCGTCGTTCGACGCGTTCGTCCGCAGCTGCACGGTGCTCGGCGAGCGCGAAGCGTGGAGGCCCGCCTGCGACGCGGCGCTCGCGCTCCCCGCTTCGGCAGCGGACGCCGACCTCTCGCAATACTTCCGCGGCTGGTTCGATCCGTACCGCGTCTTGAACGCGGACGACACCACCACCGGAATGGTGACGGGCTACTACGAGCCGCTGCTGCACGGAAGCCGCACCCGCACGCGCCGCTACCGTTATCCGATCTATGCGCCGCCGCCGGACCTGCTCACGATCGATCTGTCGTCGGTCTATCCGGAGCTCAAGCACCGGCGCCTGCGCGGCCGGCTGGAAGGAAACCGCGTCGTGCCGTACTACTCGCGCGGCGACATCGACTCCGACCCGCAGCTCCTCAAGGGAATGGAGATCGCCTGGGTCGACGACGAGATCGACGATTTCTTCCTGCACATCCAGGGCTCGGGGCAGATCGAGCTGCCGAACGGCCAGCGCATCCGCGTCGGATACGCCGACCAGAACGGCCAGCCCTTCCGTTCGCTGGGAGCGCTCCTCATCCGCGACGGCGAGATCCCGGCGGAGCGCGCGTCGATGCAGGGCATCAAGGAATGGGCGAAGCGGCACAAGCGAAAGATCCGGCAGTACCTCGACGCGAATCCGAGCTACGTCTTCTTCCGCGAGCTTCCGAGCACGCTTCCGGGCCCCATCGGCGCGCTCGGCGTGCCGCTCACGCCCGAGCGCTCCATCGCGATCGATCCACGCGTGATTCCGCTCGGGGCACCGGTCTACCTCGCGACGACCTGGCCCGAGAGCGACGAGCCGCTCGAGCGCCTGATGGTCGCCCAGGACACGGGCGGCGCGATCAACGGCGCGGTGCGCGCGGACTTCTTCTGGGGATTCGGCGACTCGGCGGGCGCGCTCGCCGGGAAGATGCGGCAGGACGGCCGCATGTGGGTGCTGCTTCCGAAGGGCTACTCGCTCCCCGAGGCGCTCGTCGCCGGCGGCTCCTGAGCGCCGCTCACTTCGCGGCGATCTTCGCCTTCGCCTCCGCGAAGCGCTTCTCCAGCTCGGCCATCGAGATCGCGCCGGGGATGCGCTCGCCGTCCTCGAAGATCAGGGTCGGCGTGCCGTGGATGCGCTTGTCGCGCCCGAAGGCGACGTTCTTCTCGAGCGGCGCCTCGCACTTGCCCGGGTTCTGCGGCAGGCGGTCGCGGACCATCGTGTCGATCCAGGCCTTGCCCGGGTCCGCCGAGCACCAGATCGCCTTCGACTTGTCCATCGAGTCCGGAGCGAGGATCGGATAGAGGAAGACGTACTCGGTCACGTCGCTCACGCCCTGGAAATCGCGCTCGAACCGCTTGCAGTAGCCGCAGTTCGGGTCCTCGAAGGTCGCGATCTTGCGCGAGCCGTTGCCGCGCACGATCTTGATCGCGCGGTCGAGGGGCAGGCTGCCGAAGTCGATGCGGTTGAGCTCCGCCATGCGCTTCTCGGTCACGTTCTCGTGGGTGTTCAGGTCCACGATGGGCCCGACGAGGATGAACGAGGCCTTGGCGTCCGTGTAGATGATCTCCCCGCCCGTCACCACCTCGTAGAGGTTGCCGTAGGGGGTCTTGCGCACGCTCTGGATGGGCGGCGAGTCGGACGGCAGCTTCTTCGCGAGCTCCGCCTTGACGGTGTCGACGCTCACCTCCGCGTGCAGGGGAAGGATGGCGGCCGTAGCGACGGCGGCGAGGAGCGCGGTGATCTTTCTCATGGCAGGGCTCGGCATGACCCACGGCGCCGCTTCGCGGCGCGGGAACGGGTCGACAGCGGATTATCGCATTGCCCGGCCGGCAAGTGCGGCCTTGGCCCAGGGCTGCCGATCGACCATTCCGAGGCCCAGGTTGCGCAAGGCGAAGGCGCCCGGTCGCGCGGTCGCGAACAGCCGGTCCAGCGCGTCGGTGACGAACTGCATCGCCGTCACGTCCTCGCGGCGCTCGCGAGCGTAGCGTCGCAGCACCGCCAGGTCGCCCGCGGCCTGCAGCGGCGAGCGCGCCTGGATCGCGTCGCGGAGCGCGCGCACGTCCTGGAACCCGAGATTGATTCCCTGGCCGGCGAGCGGGTGCACCGCGTGCGCCGCATCGCCGATGAGCGCGACGCGGGCCGTCACCGGCTGTGGAACGCGGATCAGCCGCAGCGGGAATCGCGCGATCGGAGAGAGGAGCCGCAGGTCGCCCAGCGCCGCTCCGCCCGCCTCGCGTACGCGCCGCTCGAAGGCGCGGGCGTCGAGGGCCTGCAGCGCGTCCGCGTTCGCGTTCGGCGTCGACCACACGATGGAGATGCGCGGCCCGGGAAGCGGCAGCCATGCGAGGACGCCGTCCTCGCGGAACCACTGCCGCGCCGTCTCCGCGTGGCGCCGCTCCGTCTCGAAGTTGGCCACCAGCGCCGATTCATCGTAGGGGCGTTCCTCGAACGCGATGCCGATGCGCGCACGGACGGGCGAATCGGGTCCGTCGGCGCCGACGAGGAGGTCCGCCTCGAGACGCTCGCCGCTCGCGAGCGACGCCCAGGCGATGCGCTCGGCCACGCCGAAATCCGCGCCCCGCGCCTCGTGCGAGATCGCCACATGGGCGAGGGACTTCGCCTGCTCCTCGATCGCGTGCGCGAGGCGGCCGGCTTCGAGGACCCACGCAAGCGCGGCGCCCGGCCGCGCCGAGAATTCCAGGCGCGCGCCGCCGTCGCCGAACACCTCCATGCGCCGCACCGCGGCGACGCGCGTCGCTTCGAGCCGCTCCCAGGCTCCGAGCTCGCGCAGCAGCGAGCGGCTGCCGGGACTCAAGGCGAAGACGCGCACGTCGTACTCGTCCGACGAGGGCGCGGCCTTCGCCGGCGCGGCCTCGAGCAGCCGCACGTCGCATCCCGACGCGGCGCACGCGAACGCCATGCCCACCGGGCCGCCGCCCGCCACCACGATGCGCGACCTCATGCCGGGGCGCCGTGGATCATGCGCTCGGCGAGGAGCCTCCGCGCGGGAGGGAACACGTCGAACGCGGCGAGCGCGAGGCCGCGGCCCCAGGTCGGAATGCGGCGCGCGTCCGAGAAGACGGAGACGAGGAGATCGGTGAAGGCGATGCCGCGGCTCGCGTCGCGCCGGCGCGCCGCGCGGTATGCATCGAGCATCGCGGCGCTGCCCGCCACGTCGGGAGAGGCGCGCAGCAGGTCCGCCACCGCCGCGGCGTCGCGAAGCCCGAGATTGAGTCCCTGTCCCGCGACCGGATGCAGCGCCTGCGCGGCGTTGCCGACGATCACCGTGCGCAGCGCGACCGGCGAGTTCACCGTGCGCAGCCTGAGCGGGAAGGCGTTGCGCGATTCGATCGCGACGAAGCGCCCGGCGCGGTCGCCGAAGCTCTCCTGCAGCGCGGCGAGGAATCGCCCTTCGTCGAGGTCGAGGAGCTCGCGGGCCCTTTCCGGCACGGCCGTCCAGACGAGGGCGTATCGATCGGCCACCGGCAGCAGCGCCATGGGGCCCTGCGGCGTGAAGCGCTCGTAGGCGCGGCCGCCGTGCGGGCGGTCGGCGCGCAGCGCGCCGACCAGGGCCTCCTGCCCATAGTCCTTCTCGGCGAACGCGATGCCGGGAATTCGCGCGGCGTTCGAGCCGCCGTCGGCGATCACCAGCAGGCGCGCGCGGATCTCCTCGCCCGAGGCGAGCGCGACGATCGCGACATCCGGCTCCAGGTGGATTCCCGCGCACGCGGCCCCGTAGCGCACCGCCACGCCGCACTTCGGCAGGCGCGCGGCGAGCTGCGCCTCGAGGGCGGCGTAGGGAACGGTGTAGCCGAGGGCCGGCAGGCCCTGCTCCGCGGCCTCGAGGAGCGTGCGGCCGGGACCGCCGCGCTGCGACACGTGGATCGAGGTGATCGCCGTCGCGGCGGCCTCGGGCCACGCACCGGCCTCCTCGAGCCGCTCGCGGCTGGCGTGCGAAAGCGCGAGGATGCGCCCGTCGCCCGAAGGAGCCGAGCGCGCCTCGAAGACCTCGATCGAAAGGCCGCTCGATGCGGCGAGCGCGGCGAGCGCGGCGCCCACCGGCCCGCCACCGACGATGGCGACGTCGAGCACGGCGCTAGCGGTCGAGGACCGCCTCCTCCACGTCCTTCACGCTCTTCGGGCACGCGGCGCTGAGGACCTCGCGGCTCTTCGACGTCACGAGCACGTCGTCCTCGATGCGTACGCCGATGTTCCAGAACGCCTTGGGCACGTTCGGGCCGGGCCGGATGTAGAGGCCGGGCTCGACGGTGAGCACCATGCCGGGCTTGAGCTTGCGCCACTTGCCCTTGCGCATGTAGTCGCCCGCGTCGTGGACGTCGAGGCCGAGCCAGTGGCCGGTGCGGTGCATGTAGAACTGCTTGTACGAGCCGTCCTCGAGCACCTTCTCCACGCTTCCCTTGCACAGGCGCAAGTCGATGAGTCCCTGCACGAGGACGCGCGTGGCGGCGTCGTGGTAGTCGATGAAATCGGCCCCCGGCTTCACCGCGCGGATCCCGGCCTCCTGCGCGGCGAGGACCAGCTCGTAGACGTCGCGCTGCGCGGCGCTGAACCGGGACGCGACGGGAAAGGTCCGCGTGATGTCCGAGGCATAGCTGTCCAGCTCGCAGCCCGCGTCGATGAGGAGGAGCTCCCCCTTGCGCAGCTCGGCGGAATTCTCCCGGTAGTGCAGCACGCAGGCGTTGGCGCCCGAGGCGACGATCGAGCCGTAGGCGGGCGCGCGCGCGCCGTTCTTCAGGAACTCGTGCAGCAGCTCCGCCTCCACCTCGTACTCGCGCATTCCCGGCGCCGCGGCGTGCATCGCGCGCACGTGCGCCGCGCTCGAGATCGCGGCCGCGCGGCGCATGACCGCCAGCTCGTGCTCGTCCTTCACGAGACGCATGTCGTTCACCGCCGCCCGCACGTCGCGGATCTGCGCCGGGGCCGTGACACCGCTTCTCACTTTCGCGCGCACCGTGTTGATCCAGCCGGCCACGCGTTGGTCCCATGCGGCATCGGATCCCACCGGCGTGTGCACCGCTTCGCGGTTCGCGAGGAGATCGGCCATGCGCTCGTCGAGCTCGGAATACGGATGCGCCTCGTCGAACGCGAAGAGCGCGCGCGCCTCGGCCGGGCCGTGGCGATAGCCGTCCCAGATCTCGCGCTCGGGGTTCTTCTCGCGGCAGAAAAGGATGGAGCGCGGCCTCGAGCCGAGCACCATGACCAGGACCGCCTCCGGCTCGCGGAATCCGGTGAGGTAATAGAAGCCGCTGTCCCAGCGGTAGTCGTAGAGCGTGTCGGCGTTGCGCGGGCGCTCCGGCGCGGTCGGCACGACCACCACGCCGGATTGGAGCTCGCGGGCGAGGCGCGCGCGGCGCGCCCTGAACGGCTTCACGTCGAGGGGATGTTCGAGCTTCATGGGGGAATTTTACCTCCTCGCCGTCGGCGGCGCGTTGCGCATCAGCCCGGCGAGACCCGCCTCGCCCTGCGCTTCCAGCGCGTCCGCGACGAGCGCCGCGTCGCGGCCCGGACGGTTCTGCGAAAGCTTGAACTTGCCTTCCAGCTTCTCCACTTCGATCGCGAACCCGGTGATCGCGTTCAGCATCTTCGCGACGTAGTCCTCGGGCAGGTCCTGCATGCGCCACGGCCTGGCGCGGCCGGACTCGTACTTTGCGGAGAGGCGCGCGAGGAGCGAGCGCAGGCGCGCCTCGTCGATCGGCTTCGCGCGTCCGCTCGCGTGCACGACCGCGTAATTCCAGGTCGGCACGGCGGGATGGTTCTCGTACCAGCTCGGCGAGACGTAGCCGTGCGGCCCCTGGAAGATCGCGAGCACGTGCTCGGCGGCCTCGAGGCTCTTCGCGTGCGGATTGGCGCGCGCGAAGTGCGTGAGGAGCGTGAGCTTCCCGCCTTCGGACTCGACGAGGAACGGGACGTGGCTCGCGTCGAGCCCCGACGGCCCGCTCGAAACCAGCGTGCCGAAGTCGTTCCTCCCGATGAAGTCCACGAGCGCCGCGCGCTCCTCGACGCGGAAGTGCGCCGGAATGTACAAGCTCATCGCGAAAGCCTCCTGTCGAGCGCCGCCAGCTGCTCGGCGGTGCCCACGTTGTCCCACGGTCCGCAATAGCGCTCCCCGGTCACGCGGCCCTCCTCCACGAAGCGGTACATCCACGGGAAGAGCTTCACGCGCGCCCCGGGCTCGATCGCACGGAAGGCTTCCGGATGGAACACGGCGATGTTGCCATAGGTGAGGCGCGGCCCCTCGCGGCGCACGCGGCCGCCGGCGAGCGCCATGTCTCCCGCCGCGTGCCACGGCGGGTTGTCCACCAGCACGAAGTGCGCGACGACCTCGCGCGGATCGCGCGCGATCGCCTCGATGCGCGCGGCGAGCGTCGCGAAGTCGAACCCGGTGTGGATGTCGCCGCTCACCACCACGAAGGGCTCCGCGCCGAGGAGCGGCAGCGCGCGCGCGACTCCGCCCGCCGTCTCGAGCGCCGGGGACTCGGGCGAGTACCGGATGCGCACGCCGAAGCGGCTTCCGTCGCCCAGCGCGGCCTCGATCTGCTCGCCCAGGTGCGCATGGTTCACGACGAGCTCGCGGAATCCGCCCGCCGCGAGCCGCTCCACCTGCCACTCGATGAGCGCGCGTCCGCCCGCGCGCAGCAACGGCTTGGGAGTCGCGTCGGTGAGGGGCCGCAGCCGCTCGCCGCGGCCGGCGGCGAGGATGAGAGCCCGCGGCATCAGAACGTGTAGCGCGCCTCGGGCTTGCTTCCCTCCACCTCGTCGAGGAGGCGGCCCAGGGGAGCGAGCTCGCGGTAGCGGTTCACGGCGCGGCGCACGTAGCCGAGGAAGCGCGGCGCATCTTCCAGGTAGCCGCTCTTCGCGTCGCGGTAATGCAGCCGCGCGAAGATGCCGAGCACCTTGAGGTGGCGCTGCACGCCCATCCATTCGACGTCGCGCCAGAACTCGGAGAAATCGGCGCGCACCGGCAGTCCTGCGCGGCGCGCCTTCTCCCAGTAGCGGATCGTGCCGTCGAGCACGCGTTCCTCGTCCCAGGAGATGAACGCATCGCGGAAAAGGCACGCGACGTCGTAGCTGATGGGCCCGTGCACCGCGTCCTGGAAATCGAGGATGCCGGGATTGGGATCGGCGACCATGAGGTTCCTCGGCATGTAGTCGCGATGCACGTAGACGCGCGGCTCGGCGAGGTTCGCGGCGAGGATCGCGCCGAAGAGCGCCTCCAGGGACTCGCGCTGCGCGGGGCGCAGCTCCACGCCGAGGTGGCGTCCCAGGTACCAGTCGGGAAAGAGCCGCAGCTCGCGCGCGAGGAGCGCCTCGTCGTATTCCGGGAGCTCGCCCGCGCGCGTCGCCGACTGCCAGCGCACGAGCGCGGTGGTCGCGTCATCGAAGAGCCGGTCGACGTCCGCGCCTTCCTCGAGCGCCGCGAGATAGGAGCGCGTGCCCAGGTCGGTGAGGAGCAGGAATCCCCGCGCGAGGTCGTGCGCGAGCACCTCGGGGGCGTTGAGCCCGGCCTCGCGCAGCAGCCGCGCGACGTGCACGAAGGGCCGCGAGTCCTCGCGCTCGGGCGGCGCGTCCATCGCGACGAGCGTGCGATCCTCGAGGAAGACGCGGAAGTAGCGGCGGAAGCTCGCGTCGGCCGAGGCGGGCTCGATGCGCGAGGCCGCGCCCGGGAGCGTCGAGGCGAGCCACGCTTCGAGCGCGCGGATTCGTTCGTCCATCGGGCGGAGCGTGGCGGGGATTTGCGTGGAGCGTGTATCCTTCGGCATTCATTCTAGCATCCGCCCCGACGCCGCCCTTGAGGCCGAGACGCACACGGACGCTGGTGTTCGCGCTCGCCTGCGCGACGGCTCCGCAACTCGCAGGCGCGCAGCTTCCCGACGGGGTTCGGCTGAGGCTCGAGCACCAGCTGCATATGGCGCCGCCGCGCCTCGAGCGCGACAGCGCGAAGTTCCTCGAGGCCGATCGCGTGCAGGCGCAGGGACGCGACGAGGTCGTTGCGACCGGCAACGTCGTGCTGCGCCAGCTCGGCGCCTCGATCCGCGCCGATCGCCTCGAGTACGACGGCAAGGACCAGGCGGCGACCGCGACCGGCCACGTCCAGCTCGAGAGAAACGGGGACAAGGCGAGCGGCCCGCGGCTCTATTACCGCCTCGACAACGGCACCGGGGAGATGGACACGCCGGTGTTCGAGTTCCCGAAGACCGGGGAGCGGCGCATCGCCACGCGCGGGGTCGCCGCGCGCGCCGAGCTGGAGGACCAGCAGAAGAGCCGCCTCTTCGCCGCGGAGTACACGTCGTGCCCGGCGCCGCGCGACGACTGGTTCCTGCGCGTGAAGGAGCTCGACGTGGACGGCTCGCGCAACGTCGGCGCCGCGTACAACTCGACGGTGTACTTCCTCGGCGTGCCGATCCTCTACATGCCGTACGTGAGCTTCCCGCTCGACAACAAGCGCCGCTCGGGCTTCCTCGCGCCCACCTTCGGAAGCTCCGGCCAGAGCGGCTTCGACGCGTCGCTGCCCTACTACTGGAACATCGCCGAGAACCTCGATACCACCATCACGCCCAAGATCTTCACCAAGCGCGGCATCCAGGTGGCCGACGAGTTCCGCTACCTGGAGCCGAAATTCTCCGGGCAGTTCGACGGCGAGTTCCTGCCGAGCGACCGCATCACGCGCACCAACCGCTGGTTCGTGGGCCTGCACCACATGGAGCAGTTCGGGCACGGCTGGAGCGCGGCGGTGAACGCCCAGGAAGTCTCGGACGACAACTACTTCCGCGACCTCTCGACGAAGATCGCGCTCACCTCGCAGACCAACCTGCCGCACGATGCCGCGATCGCGTACAACGACGATACCTGGTCCTTCATGACGCGCGCGCTCTCGTACGAGACGCTGCAGGATCCGAACGGGCCGCCGGTGCCGATTCCCTACCGCATCCTGCCGCAGATGACGCTCACCGGATCGCGGCAGAACGTGCACGGCTTCGACTGGCAGGTGTCCACCGAGGCCTCGAGCTTCAGCCATCCGACGCTGGTCGAGGGCGAGCGCTTCATCCTCAATCCCTCGCTCTCGATGCCGCTGCGCCGAAGCTACGGCTACGTGGTGCCCAAGATCGAGTACTACTACCTGCGCTACAACCTGCGCGACCACATCACCTCCCCGCTCGACGACGGGCCCCTGTCGCTGCCGATCGCGAGCGTCGACAGCGGCCTCTACTTCGACCGCTCCATCGAGTGGGGCGGCCGCGGCTTCGACCAGACGCTGGAGCCGCGCCTCTACTACCTCTACGTCCCGTTCCGCGACCAGAGCCACCTGCCCAACTTCACCACCGCGGAGAAGGACTTCAGCTTCGCGCAAATCTTCACCGACAACCGCTTCGTCGGCGGCGACCGCGTGGGCGACGCGAACCAGATCACGTTCGGGCTCACCTCGCGCATGATCGAGTCGGCCACCGGCCTCGAGCGCCTCACCGCCTCGATCGGGCAGGTCTACTACTTC
>DATIZV010000089.1:0-7580 GCA_035516915.1 Usitatibacter sp.
CGCCTATTCGCCCGCCAAGTACGGCATCCTCACCGAGCTGCTCCCCGCCGAGAAGCTGGTGATGGCGAACGGGTGGATCGAGGGGCTCACCGTCACCTCGATCGTGCTCGGCAACGTGCTCGGCGGCATGCTCCTCGGCCCGCGCATCTCGCACCTGCTGCTCTCGATCGACGTGCCCTTCGTCGAGAGCAGCATCGACACGCCCCCCGAGGCCGCGGTCGTCGCGATCGCGTTCGTCTACGGCATCGCGGCGGTGCTCACGCTCGCGATCCCGGACACCGGGGCACGCTACCCCCACCAGGCGCGCAACCCGGCGCGCCTGCTGGTGGATTTCTCCCGCTGCTTCGTGACGCTGTGGCGCGACAAGCTGGGCCAGATCTCGCTCGCCGTGACCACCCTCTTCTGGGGCGCGGGCGCCTGCCTGCAGTTCATCGTGATCCGCTGGGCCGAGCGCCAGTTGCGGCTGCCGCTCGAGCGCGGGGCGATGCTCTCGGGCGTCTCGGCGGTGGGCATCGCGATCGGCGCGGTGCTCGCCGCGCGCCTGGTGCCGCTCAAGAAGGCGGTCACGGTGCTGCCGATGGGCATCGCGATGGGCATCGCCGTGATCAGCATGGTGTCGCTCAAGTGGATGCCCGCGGTCTACTTCGTGCTCGTGCTGATCGGAGCGCTCGCCGGCTATTTCGTGGTGCCGATGAACGCCCTGCTGCAGCACCGCGGGCACGTGCTCATGTCGGCGGGCCATTCGATCGCGGTGCAGAACTTCAACGAGAACGTGAGCATCCTCGTGATGCTCGCGATCTACTCGCTCATGATCCGCTTCGAGCTGCGCATCCACACGGTGGTGGTGATCTTCGGGCTCTTCATGGCGGGGTCGATGTACCTCGTCATGCGCTGGAACGCCGCGAACCACCGCGCCGATCCGCACCTCGACCGCCTCATCGGCGAGCCGAAGCACTGAGGGATGTCGCCTGCGCCGACGCGTTCCCCGCCGCGCCGCGGGCCGCAGTCCCGCCCAAACCTGCCGCAGCGCCCGCCGCGCAGGCGGAGGAATCTACTTCGCCGAGCGGCGCCAGCGCAGGATGCCCGCGGCGTACACGCTGTAGTAGGCCGCGAGCATGCCGAACACCACGAGGGTGAGCGGGCTGGAGCCCCATTGCGCGCTGGCCGGTGCCGCGCCGTGCAGCGCGACCTCCAGGAGGCGCCAGGCGATGCGCGCGACGAGCAGCACGGAAAGCACGATGCCGATGTGCGCGTTCGGCGTATAGAACCAGCCGTCCGGCGTGCGCTCGAAGCGCGTGAGGCGCAGCCCCGCGACGCCGAGGCCGCAGCCGACGGCCACTCCGCCGGCGAGGGCCGCGAGCGCCGTGGCGTTCGCCGCCGCGGCGAGCGCGAGCATGAGGACCAGCAGCGGGAAGAGGACCACCGCGGTCCAGTGACGCGAGGGGCGGGAACGCTGGCGCCCCACGAGCCGGCGCATGCGCGAGTAGAGGCGCCAGGCCACGAGAGGAACCACGGCGATCACGACGACGGTCTGCGGAGTCACGCGTTGCCCTTCGTCAAGGCGCGATCGAGGACCGTATCCACGCCGCGCTCGTAGTCCGCGAACGTCCAGCGCACGCGGATCGACGGTTCGAGATCGCCTCCCGCCACGTCGTAGTAGAAATCGGGCCACCAGCACGCGAGCCTGCGGCAGCCGTGCGCCCAGTCGTGGTAGCCCGTCGAGACGCCGATGCGGATTCCGGAGTTCGGCAGGGTGGCGGGCGTCCCCTCGGCCCAGAATTCGAGGCGATCGCCGACGGCGGAGCCGATCACCGCCGCGCGCGGGCCGACGAAGTGCTTCGCGAGGACCGCGGTGATGATCGCCGCCGAGAACGTCGTGTCGTCGGTGAGGATGTCGAGGCGCCCGTCCGGCGCGAGCCGCCGCGGCAGGGCGCGGATCGCGCGGTACACGGTGGGATAGTCCCCGCCGGCGTCGCTTCGCAGGTCGAGCACGATGCGCCGCCACTTCGGATCGTCGGCGCCGCCCAGCGCCCGATCGATGCGCGTCGCGATGCGCTCGTGCGGACCGTCGCGCACCTGCCAAAGGTGCAGGTAGAGCGTGCGCCCGCCGGCGAGCACGGCGGAATGGGTGACGTGATCGGGACCGCGCAGGCTCGGCGGAATGGCCCGCCCGTCGAGGAGCGCGTGCCAGGTGCCCGGCGCCTCGTCGGGAAGCGGGACCGGGGAGCGCAGCCGCCCGGGCTTCTCGGCACGCGGAGCTTGCGAAGGCGCGAGCGCGGCGAGCTCCACTTCGCGCTCGGCGCCGGTGCGATCGCGTACCTCGAGCGCCATGCGATCGGCGCTCGCTTCGGGATGCAGCGCGTGCAGCACGGCGGGCGACTCGAGCGCGACGGGGCTCACGGAACGCAGGTATTGGGGCGTCCCCGCGAAATAGCGTCCCGCCTCGCGCTCGAGCGCCGCGGGATCGAAGCCGTCGATCGCGAGCACGCGCGCGCCGAGCAGCCCTTCCTCGCCGCTTCGCGCGCGGATCACGAAGAGGCCCTCGGGAAACCACGCGAGGCGCACCGGGATCGCGGCAAGCTTCTCGCGCCAGGAGACGAGGTCCACGTTGGTGTGCGCGTTCGCGGAGAGCGCGACGGCCTGCGCCACGCCGAGGAAGAACCCGGCATCGTCGAGCGATGCCGCGCGCTCGCGCAGCCGGGCCACCTGCCGCTCGAACGCCGCGCCTGCGTTCGCGCTGAAGCTCCGATCCACGTCGGGCAGCGCGGCGAGCATCTCGAGATCCTCGAGGCGCGCCTCGGCCGCGTCGTGCGGCGCGGGACCGTGCGGGGCCGGAAGCGGCGTGCCATAGCGCAGGTAGAGGATCTTCTCGTAGACCTTGTCACCCTTCCAGGCGAGCGCCGCGGCGGCGAGCGCGGCGAGGGCGAGCGCCGCGAGGGCGAGGCGGGCGTTCGGCATGGCACGATGATGCCCGATCGCCATTGCCGCGGCGCAAAGGACGCGTCGTTTTCCCGCGCGCGGATGCCTGCACAAACCTGTCGTGGGGTCGTCGTCCCCTTGCGCTGGCGCAAGTCGAGAACCCGGCTCCGGTCCGGTATAATTTTGTGCACGAAATTCAGGGTCTTCCACCTCCCACTCGATGCTCGTCTTCTGGCTCCTGGCCGCGCTCATGGTCCTCCTCGCGCTGGCCTTCATCCTCGTGCCCCTGCTGCGCTCGCGGGCCGACCTCGGGCCGTCGGTCGTGGAGGCGAACCTCGACGTGCTGCGCAGCCAGCGCCGCGAGATCGACGCCGACGTCGCCACCGGCGTGCTCCCCGCGGATGCGCGCGATGAAGCGCTCGCGGAGCTCGTCGATCGCGCGCGCGGCGATCTCTCCGCGCCCGCCTCGCCCGCCGCCACCGCGCCGCGCCGGCCCTGGATCGTCGCCGCGATCGCCGCGGTCGCGCTTCCCTTGATCGCCTTCGGCATGTACCGCATCGTGGGCGCGCCCTTCGCGGCCGACGAGAGCCTGGTGGCGCACGAAGGCGCTCCCATGAGCGACGAGCAGGTCGCCCTCATGGTCGACCGCCTCGCGAAGAAGGTGCGGGACCGGCCCGACGACGTGGAAGGCTGGGCGCTCCTCGCCCGCTCCTATGCCGCGCTCGGCCGTTTTCCGGACGCGGTGCGCGCCTACGAGCACCTGGCGAAGCTCGTGCCCGCCGACGCCAGCGTGCTCGCCGACTGGGCCGACGCGCTCGGCATGGCACAGGGACGATCGCTCGCCGGCCGCCCCATGGAGATCGTGAAGCGCGCGCTCGACATCGATCCGAACCAGCCCAAGGCGCTCGCGCTCGCCGGCACTGCCGCGCTCGACGCGGGCGAATTCGAGAAGGCGCTCGGATACTGGAAGGTGCTGAGGACGCAGCTCCCGCCCGATTCGCCGGACCTCAAGCAGGTCGATGCGGTGATCGCCGAGGTGCACGAACGCGCGCAGGCCGCGGGCAAGCCGCTTCCGGCCGAGCCGCAGCCCGCGCCGTCGCCGGGCGGCGCAGCCACGCTCGCCGGCTCGGTGACGGTCTCCCCGCGCATCGCCTCGCGCGTCGATCCTGCGGCGACGCTCTTCGTGTTCGCCAGGGCCGAGGACGGGCCGCGCATGCCGCTCGCGGTGGTGCGCGCGACCGCCGCGCAGCTGCCGATGAAGTTCCGGCTCGACGACTCGCAGGCCATGGCGCCCGAGATGCAGCTCTCGCGGGCGAAGGCGGTGCGGGTGGAGGCACGCATCTCGCGCTCGGGCAACGCGATGCCGCAGCCGGGCGACCTCGTCGGGACGAGCGCGGTGGTGAAGCCCGGAGACCACGAGGTGAAGGTCGTGATCGATTCGGTGGTGGGCGGGGACGCGGCCGCGGCGAAGCTCGCTCCCGCGTCGACGACGATCGCGAAAGCCGATTCGCCCGCGAGCGGGTCCGTGACCGGCTCGGTGACGGTCGCGCCGCAGGTAGCGGCGAAGGTCGACGGTTCCGCCACCCTCTTCGTGTTCGCGCGCGCGGAGAACGGCCCGCGCATGCCGCTCGCGGTGGTGCGGGCGCCGGCGCGCGAGCTGCCGCTGCATTTCAAGCTCGACGATTCGCAGGCGATGTCGCCCGACTTCAAGCTTTCGAACGCCGACGCGGTGCGCATCGAGGCGCGCATCTCGCGTTCGGGCAACGCCGCGCCGCAACCGGGCGATCTCGTCGGATCGAGCGGCATCGTGAAGCCCGGCGCGCGCGGCGTGAACGTCGTCGTGGACAAGGTGCTGCAATGACCGCGCGCCTGGAGGCACGCGGGCTCACCTGCTCGCGCGGGACCGCGACGCTCTTCCGCGAACTCTCCTTCGACGTCGCGGCCGGCGAGTGGCTCGCGGTGCGCGGCCCCAACGGCAGCGGCAAGACGACGCTGCTGCGCTGCGTGGCGGGGCTCACGCGCTTGGACCGCGGCGAAGTGCTGTGGGACGGCGAGGCGACGCGCGCCTCCTCCGCGCGCTTCCGCGCGAGCCTGCTCTATGCGGGCCACCTTCCCGGCATCAAGGACGACCTGAGCGCCGAGGAAAACCTGCAGTGCGCCCTGCAGCTTCGCGGCATCGCGGCCGCGCCCGAAGCGCTGCGCGCGGCGCTCGCCGACGTGGGGCTCGAGAAGCGCCGCCGGCTTCCGGCGCGCCGGCTCTCCGCCGGCCAGCGCCGACGCATCGGGCTCGCGCGCCTCATGCTCGACCCGGCCGAATGCTGGACGCTCGACGAGCCCCTCACGGCGCTCGACGACGAAGGCCAGCGGCTCTTCGCCGGCCTGCTCGAGCGGCACCTCGCGCGCGGCGGCCTCGCGGTCCTCGCCACGCACCACGACGTCGCGCCCGCGCCGGCGCGCGTGCTGAGGATCGGGACGTGAGCGCCGCCGTGGCCCCGCTTCCCGCCGCCGAGACCTGCGGGTCCTTTCCCGCGGGCTTCGCGTGGGCCTTCGCGCGCGACGTGAAGCTCGCGGTGCGCCATCCGGGCGAGACGCTCCTCGTGGTGGCGTTCTTCGTGCTGGTCGCATCGCTCTTCCCGCTCGGGGTAGGCGCCGAGCCGCAGCTCCTGCAACGCATCGGCCCGGGCGTGATCTGGGTTTGCGCGCTGCTCGCCGCGTTCCTGTCGCTGCCGTCGATGTTCGCCTACGATTACGCCGACGGCTCGCTCGAGCAGATGGCGCTCTCGCCGCATCCGATGGTCGCCTGGGCGAGCGGCAAGATCGCGGCGCACTGGGCCGCGAGCGGGCTGCCGCTCACGGTGCTCTCGCCGCTCCTCGGACTGCAGTACGGCCTGGACGGCGCGACGCTCGCCGCGCTCGCCGCCGCCCTGCTCCTCGGCACGCCGGTGCTCTCGCTGCTGGGCGCCGCGTGCACCGCGCTCGCGCTCGGCGCGCGCGGCGGCGGCATGCTCCTCGCGCTCCTCGCGCTGCCGCTCTTCGTGCCGGTGCTGGTGTTCGGCGCGGGCGCGGCCGAGGCGCAGGCCGCGGGGCTTTCCGCCGCCCCGCACCTCTCGATCCTCGGGGCGGGGCTCATCCTCGCGGCGATGGGGCTTCCGCCCGCGGTCTGCGCCGCGGTGCGCATCGCGGTGGACTGACGATGAAGATCGCCTGGTTCTACTTCGCCTCGCCCTCGACCTTCTACCGGCTCGCGGGATGGCTCGCGCCGTGGTTCTTCGCGCTCGCCGCGATCCTCGGCGCCGCGGGACTCTACATCGGTCTCTTCGTCGCGCCCACCGACGCGCAGCAGGGCGAGGTCTACCGCATCATCTTCGTCCACGTTCCGGCATCATGGATGTCCATGTTCATCTACTTCGTGATGGCCTGCTACGGCGGGATATCGCTCACCTTCAACACCCGGCTCGCCGCGATGATGGCGCGCGCGCTCGCCCCGACCGGCGCCATGTTCACCTTCGTCGCGCTGTGGACGGGCTCCTTCTGGGGACGCCCCACGTGGGGCACGTACTGGGTGTGGGACGCGCGCATCACCTCCGAGCTCGTGCTGCTCTTCCTCTATTTCGGCTTCCTCGCGCTCGCCAACGCGTTCGAGGATCCGCGCCGCGGCGACCGTGCCGCAGCCCTCCTCGCCCTTATCGGCCTCGTGAACCTGCCGATCATCTATTTTTCGGTGGTATGGTGGAACACGCTGCACCAGGGCGCGAGCGTCAAGTTCACCGGCACCACGATGCAGATCGAGATGCTGTGGGGAATGCTGCTCGTGGCGCTCTCGTTCTGGATGTACTCGATCGGGGCTTCGCTCACGCGCGTGCGCGCCATCATCCTCGAGAGGGAGGGCCGCACCCTGTGGGCGCGCGCACTCGCCACATGAAGCCCCAGTTCTACATCTGGATGTCCTATGGTATGACCGCCCTCGCGATCGCAGTGGAGATCGTCGCCCTGCGCGTGCGCCGCGCGCGGTCGCTCAGGCGCATCGAAGAGGAGAGAGACCTTGAAGCCCAGGACTAAGCGGGCACTGTGGATCGTGGGAGGGCTCGCCGCCCTCGGAGTGGCAACCGGGCTCGTGCTGAACGCGTTCCGGTCGAACCTCGTGTTCTTCTTCACGCCGACCCAGGTCGCGGAGAACCAGGCGCCGCACGGGCGCGCGTTCCGCATCGGCGGGCTGGTCGAGCAGGGAAGCGTGGTGCACGACAAGGACGCGCTCACCGTGCGCTTCCGCGTGACCGACACTTCGAAGACGATTCCCGTCGTGTACACCGGAATCCTTCCCGACCTGTTCAAGGAGGGCAAGGGCGTGGTCGCGGAGGGCAGCATCGGGCCCGACGGCGTGTTCCACGCGAACGAGGTGCTCGCCAAGCACGACGAGAACTACATGCCGCCCGAGGCCGCGGAGGCGCTGAGGAAGGCGGGGCACCCGATCGACAAGACCGCGTTCGCCGGGCAGGGAGGGCCGCGATGATCCCCGAGCTCGGGCACTTCGCCCTCGTCGTCGCGCTCGCGCTCGCCATAGCGCAGGCCGCGTTCTCCTTCGCCGGCGCGGCGACCGGCCGCCGCGCGCTCCTCGGCACCTCGCGCCCGATCGCCACCGGCCAGTTCCTCTTCGTGGCCGC
>DATIZV010000090.1:0-10101 GCA_035516915.1 Usitatibacter sp.
CACGGTTTCCGCGGCCAGCTGCGCAACGCGAACCTCCTCACCGGCCAGCTCTACATCGCGCTCGACTTCTTCCCCAGCGCGGCGCCCGCGAAGATGGACTTCACCGAGCCCGCGCCGGAGATTCCCACCATCGCGGGCGGCTTCGGCGAGCTGCAGGAATCGGTCGCGAACATCATCAAGAAGCTCGAGAAGGTGCCGTTCGACAAGATCGGCACGCAGCTCACCCAGGCGCTCGTGCAGCTGCGCGACACGCTCGCGAGGCTCGACGCGCTCACCCGGCACATGGACCGCGACCTCACGCCGCAGATGCGCGCGGCGATCGAGCAGGCGAGGAAGACGCTCTCGGCGGCCGAGCAGGTGCTGTCGAGCGGTTCGCCGGTTGAGGGCGACCTGCGCGAGACGCTGGAGCAGGTGAACCGCGCGGCCGAGTCGCTGCGCGACCTCACCGATTATCTCGAGCGCCATCCGGAGTCGCTGCTGCGTGGCAGGCGGGAGGAGAGGAAATGAGATCGTTGGTGCGCCTCGCCGCGCTCGCCGCGGCGCTTTCGCTCGCCGCCTGCGTGGGGGCGCCCGCGCCGCGCGAGCGGTTCTTCACGCTCGGCTCCCCGGAGGCCGGCGCCCCGCCCGCCTCCGCCGCGCCCTCGATCTTCGTCGGCCGGGTCTCGATTCCCGCTGCCGTCGACCGCACGGAGATGGTGCTCTCGACGGGCGCCAACCAGGTGGACATCTCGGACGACGATCGCTGGGCGGAGCCGCTGCGCGACGCGATCCCGCGCGTGATCGCGCAGGACCTCTCGCGCGACCTCGGCACCTCGCGCGTGCTGTCGAGCCGCGCCGCGGCCGGCACGCCGGTCGATTTCCGCGTCTCGATCGAGGTGCAGCGCTTCGATTCCTCCCTTGCGGACGGAGCGACCGTCGACGCGCTGTGGACGGTGACGCCCGCGCGGGGCGGCGCGCGCGACGGGCGCACCCTCGCGCACGAGACGAACGCGGCGCACGATCCGGGGGCGCTCGCCGCCGCGCATTCGCGCGCGCTCGCGCGCGTAGCGAGCGACATCGCGAACGCGATCCGCGCGATGGAGACGTCGCAGCGGCGCTAGCCGGCGGGACCGGGCAATCGCATGGACCGCGCTGGAGGAATGCGCGTGCGACCGCGGCCCGCAGCGCGGGTTCGGCTCATGCGGCGGGCGGCGGCGCATGCCCCAGGCGCCGGATCGCCGCGTTCGCCGCGATCACCAGCGCGGCGCCGGCGAGCGTCGCGAGGAGCCGCTCGACGAGGAGCGCGACTCCCGGCGGCTTGCCCGCATCGAGGATCGCGAGGATGAGCGGCGTCGTCACGACGGTATAGGCGAGATAGTTGCGCGTGCGCAGGATCGCGCGCGCTGCCGCAAGCAGGCCCACGACGAGCACCAGGACCCACGCGGGAAGCGGCACCCCGAAGAAGAGTCCGGCGACCAGCACGCCGATGACGGTGCCCGCGGCGCGCTGCGTGCCGCGCACCGGCAGCGCCTCGACGCTGCGCTCCATCACCAGCGCCACGGTGAGCGCGATCCAGTGCAGGCGATGCCCCGGCCAGAGTGCGTCGAGCAGCTGCGCGACGGCGAGGCACGACGCGAGGCGCAGCATGTACTGCCAGCCCGCCAGGTGGCGCAGCGTCTTGCGCCAATGCGCGATGCGCCGCGCGAGGGCCGGGGTCGGATGCGCGGGCTCGGGCTGCGCCACCTCCGCCGGATGCAGCGCCCGCGCGAGCGAGCCGAAGACGACGTTCGCGAGCGCGCCCCAGCCGATTCCCAGCGCGATCGGCGCGAGGAGCTGCGCGCGATGCGGCACGTCCGCCACGGCCGAGATCGCGATGAGGAGGAAGAGCACGAAGCGGTAGGCCGCGACCGCCATCGAGCGCCCGAGGCCGCCGACCAGGGCTGCGATCGCGCACAGGACCACGACCAGGACGCGTTCCAACGTGCCCGGACCGGGAATTGCCATCGTGACGGCGATCGCGAGCGCTGCGGGCGCCACGGCGAGCGCGAGGTCGCGCAGTTGCGCCGCGAAGGTGCGCTCCGTCGGCACCGCGCCCATCATGAGTCCGCCGACCGCCCCGGCGAACCCGGCCCCCGGATTGCCGATCGCGAAGCCCACCGCGAGCGGCAATGCCATGCCGAGGGCTGCCGCCACGCCCTGCCAGCCGCTCCTCGGGGAGCGCGGCGACCAGCGCAGCGCTTCGGCGATGTGCGCGCGATGGCCCGCCCGGTCCATCGCTAGAGCGCGGCGCGGAACGGACGCAGGCGTTCGAGGTCCGGCGGCGCGCCGAGGCCCGGCTGCTCGTCGAGCGCGATGCGCCCCTCGACGACGTTCGCGACGGCGCCGCAGGTGAGCGTGCGCAGCGGATTGGGATTGGCGTCGATTTCGAGCATTCCATCGCCTCCGGCCGCCGCCAGCAGGTGGGCCGAGGCGAGAAGGCCGATGCCGGCGCCGAGATAGTGCGGACAATAGCGCAAGCCGGCGCGGCGCACGCGGCGCGCGACCTCGAGGCAGCCGGAGATGCCGCCCCACTTCGCGACATCGGGCTGGATCACGGCGAGCGCGCCGGCTTCGCACGCCGCTTCGAAGGCCTGCGCGCCGAGGAGGTTCTCGCCTCCCGCGAGCGGCAGGCGCGTCGAGGCCGCCAGCGAGCGCCATTCGGGCCATGGACGATCCGCGCGCAGCGGCTCCTCGACCCACGCCAGCCCGAACGATTCCAGGCGCCTGCACATGTCGAGGGCTTGCGCCACGTCCCAGGCCTGGTTCGCATCCACGGCGAGATCCAGCTTCGCGCCGATCGCCGAGCGCATCGCGCCGAGGTTCGCGAGGTCGGTCGCTTCCCCGAAGCCCACCTTGAGCTTGAACGCGCGATGTCCCTCCGCGAGCGCGCGCTCGGCCACGCGTTCCGGGTGATCGGGGTTGATGCCGCTCGCGTACACGCGCACCTTCGGATCCGACGCGCCCAGCAGGCGCCACAAGGGACGCCCGGCGCGGCGCGCCGCGAGGTCCCACAGCGCGATGTCCAGCCCGGCGATGCATTGGTGGACCGGCCCCGGCTCGCCGGACTGGATCGCGAGCACCGCAGTCCTTTCGACCAGCTCGCGGCTCGTGCGCGCCGGGTCCGCGGCGGGGCGACCCTCGAGGAGCGGCGCGAACACGGTCTCGATCAAATTCGCGCGGTGCTCCGCACCGCAGTCGGGGAAGTTGCACCACACTTCGCCCCAGCCGACCGCGCCCTCCTCGTCCTCGACGTGCACGAAGAGCGCGGGACGCTCGCGCATCACGCCGAAGGAGGTGCGCACCTCGGTCTCCACCGCATAGCGGTAGAGATGGGCGGCGACGCGGCGCAGCGGCGGCGCGGGCGCGGGATCGGGCGCGCGCGAGCCGGGCACCCTCACGGCTTCATCTCCATCTCGAGGCGCACGAAGTCGCCGCGATAGGTGACCTCCGCGAGGTAGATCACGGTGGCGTCGGGCGCGTTGAAGACGCGCCGCACCCGACCCACCGGCGCGTTCACCGGGATGCGCAGGTGCTTCGCCTCGTCCACGTCGGCGGTGCCGATGGTGAGCGTCTGCCGCGCGCGCGCGATCTTCACGCCCTTCATCGACATGAGGAGCGGGATCACGAGCTCCTTCCTCACACGCTCTCGCGCGCGGCGGAAGATGCGCTCGTCGAGGTAGATCGAGATCACGCAGTAGGGCGTTCCGTCGAGCGCATGGACGCGCCGCATGTAGAAGTAGCGCGGTGCCGGGTTCCCCTCGCCTTCCGCGATCGCGGGCGCCGCGGAAGCCTCGCCGAGGTTCAGGAGCTCGGGCTTCGAATCGCGGTAGAGCGCGGCGAGATCGCCCATGGTGGTGACGGCGCGGAGCTTGCGTTCGTCCGCCTTCTTCTGCGTGACGAAGGTGCCCCGCCCGCGCTCGGGCGACAGCAGCCCCTCGCGCGCGAGCACGTCGACCGCCTGGCGCACCGTCACCCGCGCGACGTCGAACTCGCGCACCAGCTCCTCGAGCGAGGGCAGCTTCTCGCCCGAGCGCCACTGCCCGCGCGCGATCCGCTCGCGCAGGATCTCCGCGAGCTGCACGTAGCGGGGGATGGGGCTCGCGCCGAAGATGCGGTGCATGGCGATCTTGACCTAACAGATGGTCGATAGTACTTTTATACCTTTCGCAGTTCAAGAGCCGCTCCGCTCCCTTTTCCGAGCCGTCCCGATGCAATCGCGCCTCCGCACCGTCGCGCTGGTCCTCGCCCCGTGGGTCGCGATCGTCGCGCTCTGGTACGCGGTCGCCGCGAGCGGGCTGGTGAATCCGGCGCTGCTGCCCACGCCCGGGCAGGTGCTCGCGAAGTTCCGCGAGCTGCTGCGCGACCGGCTGCCGATGGACGTGTGGATGTCCACGCAACGCGTGTTCCTAGGCGTCGCGCTCGGCACCGTGCTCGCCGTTCCGGTGGGCTTCGTCCTCGGCTGGTACAAGGGCGTGCGCATCTTCGTCGATCCGGTCATCAACTTCTTCCGGGCGCTGCCGCCGATCGCGCTCATCCCGCTCGTGATCGTCTACTTCGGCATCGGCGAGCTCGCCAAGGTGGCGATCCTCTTCTACGCCTCGTTCTTCGCCGGCGTGATCGTGATGTACGAGGGGATCGCGCAGATCAGCCCGATCTACGTGAGGGTCGCGCGCACGCTGGGAGCCACCGACGCCGAGATCTTCCGCAAGGTGATCGTGCCCCTGGCCGTGCCGCACATGCTCACCGCGGTGCGCGTGGCGCTCGGGGTGGCGTGGGCGACCCTCGTCGCCTCCGAGCTCATCGCCGCGCAGCAGGGGCTGGGCGCCCTCATCCAGAACGCGTCGAACTTCTTCCAGCTCGACATCATCTACCTCGGCATCATCTGCATCGGCTTCATCGCGCTCGCGATGGACACGGCGTTGAGGCTCCTCGCGCGGCGCCTCGTCTCCTGGCAGGAGCGCATCGCGTGAGCGCGGAGCCGCGCATCCGCTTCGACCACGTGAGCGCCGAGTTCGCCACCCCGGCGGGCCCGCTCACGGTGGTCGACGACGTCTCCTTCGAGATCGCGAACGGCGATTTCGTCTCGATCATCGGGCCCTCGGGCTGCGGCAAGACCACGATGATGAGCATGGTCGCGGGCTTCGTGCAGCCGTCGAAGGGCGAGGTGCTCCTCGACGGGAAGCCCGTCGCCGGCCCCGGCCCCGAGCGCGGCGTGATCTTCCAGGAGTACGGCGTCTTCCCGTGGCTCAGCGTCGAGAAGAACATCGCCTTCGGTCTCACGCTCGCCGCCAACCGCGTGGGCGAGGCGGAGCGGCGCGAGATCTGCCGGCGCTACATGCGGTTGATGGGTCTTTCCGATTTCGCGAAAGCCTATCCGAAGACGCTCTCCGGCGGCATGCGCCAGCGCCTCGCGATCGCGCGCGCCTACGCGGTGAAGCCGCAGTTCCTGCTCATGGACGAGCCGTTCGGGGCGCTCGACGCGCAGACGCGAAGCAACATGCAGGACCTGCTGCTGCAGGTGCTCGGCGCGGAAGGCAAGACCGTGATGCTCATCACGCACTCCGTCGAGGAGGCGATCTACCTCTCCTCGAGGATCGTGGTCGCGACCGCGCGACCGGCGCGCGTGCGCGAGATCGTCGAGGTGCCCTTTCCCTATCCGCGCGACGAGGCGCTGCACGAGCGGCGCGAGTTCGGCGAGCTGCGCTCGCACATCCGGGAGCTGGTGATGCAGGAGTACGCGGCGCAGCAGCGGCAGGCGGCCCGCAACCTCGATTGAACCAAACCACACAAGGAGGAGCAGACATGACGATGGATCGCAGGAAGTTCCTACAAGGCGCGGGCGCCGGAGCGGCGGCGCTCGGGCTCTCGGCCGTCGGCGCGCCGGCGCTCGCGCAATCGCGCACCCAGGTGAAGCTGGGGTACCTCCACACGCTCGCGGTGGACGGGCAGCTCTGGCTCGGCATCGACCGCGGCGACTTCGCAAGACACGGCGTGGAGTTCGAGATGCGCCAGTTCACCACGGGGCTGGAGCTCTTCCAGGCGATGATCGGCGGCAGCATCGACATGCTCACGACCGGCGCGGTGCTCTCGAACTTCCCGGCGCGCGGCCAGGGGAAGGTGTTCCTCATCAACGACATCGAGTTCGCCACGGCGCAGCTCTGGGTGCGGCCCGACTCCGGCATCAAGACCATCGCCGAGCTCAAGGGGAAGAAGATCTCCACCACGGCGGGCACCACCGCGCACGTGTTCCTCGACAAGGCGCTGCGCGCGAACGGCGTCGATCCCAAGGACGTGGAGATCGTGAACCAGGGCATGGCGAACGCCGTCACCTCGTTCATCTCCGGCGCGGTTCCGGCGGTCGCCCTGTGGGTGCCGTTCAACATCGCGGTGCGCGACAAGGTGCCGGGCGCGAAGATGCTGGTCGACGCCTCGGCCTACTATCCGGAGGCCGCGATCGTCGACGGCTGGGTCACGCGCGCCGACTTCCACGAGAAGCACCGCGACGTGCTCGCGAACATCATCCGCGGCTGGGCGAGCGCCAACGACTACCTCATCTCGGACACGGATGCCGCGCTCGCGACGATCCAGTCGAAGCACTATCCCCAGGTGCCGCTCCCGGACCTCAAGGAGCAGTTCAAGGCGGAAAAGGTGTTCACGTCGGCGGAGTGGCGCAAGCTCTACGCGGACGGGACGGTCACCAAGTGGCTGCAGCAGGTGACGGATTTCTTCGTGCGCTTCGCGAACATCCAGAACCCGACGCCGGCCGCGCAGTACTTCGATCCGAAGATCTACCTCGATACCATCAAGTAGGCCGGACGCGATGGCGGGCGGGCGCGCGTACGACTACATCCTCGTGGGAGCCGGTTCGGCGGGCTGCGTGCTCGCAAACCGGCTTTCCGTCGATCCGTCGGTGCGCGTGCTGCTGCTCGAAGCGGGCGGCATGGACCGCAACTTCTGGCTGCGGCTTCCCGTCGGCTACTTCCGCACCATCTACGACGCCCGCTTCTCGCGCGTGTTCGACACCGTGCCGTGCGAGGGCACCGCGGGGCGCAACGTCCTGTGGCCGCGCGGGCGCGTCCTCGGCGGCTCGAGCTCGATCAACGGGCTCCTCTACATCCGCGGCCAGCACGACGACTTCGACGAGTGGGCGGAGCTCGGCGCGGCGGGATGGGACTACCGCTCGGTGCTGCCGTACTTCAAGCGCTCCGAGCGCTACGAGGGCGGCGAGAGCGAGTACCACGGCGCGAGCGGCGAGCTCGGCGTCTCGGAGCTGCGCAACGACCATCCGTATTGCCGGGCGTGGGTCGATGCCGCCGCGCAGTACGGCCTGCCGCGCAATCCCGATTTCAACGGCGCGCTCGACTGGGGCGCGGGCTCCTACCAGCTCACGATCCGCGACGGCTGGCGCTCGAGCGCTTCGGTGGCGTTCCTGCGGCCGGCGCTCGCGCGTCGCAATCTCACGCTGATCACGAATGCGCACGTGACGCGCGTGCTCTTCGAGGGCGCGGCGGCGAGCGGCGTGGAATGGGTGCGCGACGGGAAGGTGGAGAGCGCGCGAGCCGAGCGCGAGGTGATCCTCGCCGCCGGGGCGATCCAGTCGCCGCAGGTGCTGCAGCTCTCGGGCATCGGGCCGTCCGATCTCCTTCGCAAGCTCGGTGTCGAGGTGCGCGTCGATGCGCCCGAAGTCGGCGAGAACCTCAAGGACCACTACCAGGCGCGCACGATTGTCCGCTTGAAGAAGCGCATGTCGCTGAACGACCAGGTGCGCAATCCGATCGAGCTGGCGAAGATGGGCCTGCAATGGCTGCTCGCGAATTCGGGTCCGCTCACCGTCGGCGCCGGACAGGTCGGCGGGCTCGCGAAGACCGCGCACGTGCGCGATTCGCGCGCCGACGTGCTCTTCAACGTGATGCCGCTCTCGGTCGACAAGCCCGGCGATCCGCTGCACCGCTACTCGGGATTCACCGCTTCGGCCACGCAGTGCCGGCCGCTCTCGAAGGGACGCGTGCAGGCGGTTTCCACGGATCCCTTCGCCGCGCCGCGCATCGAGACCAACTACCTATCGGAAGATCTCGACCGCAAAGTGATCGTGGCCGGCATCCGCATGCTGCGCGAGATCTACGCCGAGCCCGCGTTCCGCGATCTCGTCGAATGCGAGATGCTGCCCGGACCCGATCGCCGCACGGATCGCGAGGTGCTCGACTTCGCGCGCGAGAAAGGCGGCACTGTGTTCCACGCGGTGGGCACGTGCCGGATGGGAAGCGACGCGCGATCGGTCGTGGATCCGGAGCTTCGCGTGCGAGGCGTCGACCGGCTGCGCGTGATCGATGCTTCGGTGATGCCGGAGATGGTGTCGACGAACACCAACGCCGCGGCGATCCTGATCGGGGAAAAGGGCGCGGCGCTCGTCCGGAACGCTCGGTAGAGCAGCGACTTCATTCGCGGGGAATCATCCCGATCTTCGCTTGAGTCGAGCTCGTATCAAATGCCAAGAGGACCAGACGAGAGGAAAGGTCCCGAAGCAAAGCAAGGCGCTGATCGCCCAAAACTCGAACATGCTCGATGCCGGCGGATGAGGTAGCACGCTCGCGACGATCAACCAGAAAGCCGCGGAAGCAAGGCCTGCCACGAAAAAGGAGAACGCGAAGCGCTTCCTCAGGAGCAGGACTCCGAACGAAGTGAAGAGGCAGATGATCAGGAGGGCATCCATGGCCACTACGCCCGAAGTGGAGGCCGCCTGACAGTCATTCGCCGGAACAACAGAGCGGCCAAGGCAGCCCAGAAGGCCGGCTCCGAGCAAGAGAGAACCATCCACCCGAAGTTCTTCCATACGATCTTTCCACCGTCAATGAGCGATCGGCCCTCGACTCGCAGCAGCCCGTAGACTCCGCTATTGAGCAGTACCGGCGCCATGTAAACCGCCAGGACGATCGTTGCCGGCACGACTGCGTACCAGATGACACTCGTGGCTCCCAGGCGCTTCAGGACTGCAATGGCCGGCAGAAGCAGCACGACGGTCGCCGCGAGCGAAAACGGGGCAGCGAAGAGCAGCAGCATCGCGGCTTGGCGATAGTCGCCTGCGACATATCCCTGCCGCGCGCAGAACAGGATCGTGGCGAGCATCGCGCACACCAAGGCTGAGGAGACTTCGCGGAGCGTGACCCCGGGGATCATGGTTGCGCGTTCAGCCGCTGTGTCCCCACCCGTAGCCATGCTAACGAACGTACGCTTCGAACCGCGACCACTGCTCGCCACGGAATGGTTGCCTGAAGAAAACGAGGCCGGATTCCCCTTGCGTGACCTCGTGGGCGACAAGTCCACCGCTCGACGTTCGGGTCAAACGCACGATGGTGATGAACCGGATCGGCACTCCATCCGCGTAGCCATCCCCGCCATACTCGTATACCCACCATCCGTGGTCGCACCTCAAGCCCTTCAGCACAAACGAAAGCACCAGATGATCCGGCGAGCCGATCGCCATGCTCTTCACCGTCAGATCGTTGCCGGAGCCATTTGTCCGCAACTCGACGAAGTCGGCCGGTTCCGCCGGGCGACCGTGCATGAATGCGTTCAATTCGATCACCGGGCTCGGTCCGCCACCGGGGGGCGAACGCATGCCTTGCCTCTGGTACTCGCCATCAAGAGGTATGCAGACGTCCGTTGTGGCGACATCCGCGAGCCATTGGGCAGAAGGGGAAACCCGCTCCACGGGGCGAGCCATCACGCATCCCTGGAGCGCGAGTGCGAACAGCACCGTCGAAAGTCGTTGCATGCGGTCTCCACACGCCTCCATCGCGCTCCTTGCTATCGCTCACCGGGGCTCGATCGCTGGTAACGATCAAAGCGGGTCCATTCTTCTGCGTGAGATCGTTCCTTGAAAATGATGCCGGAAACGGTGTCGCTGCTCGAATGCGCGATCAGTGCGCCATCGGTCGCCGTGCGCAAGCGCGTGAGCGTCTTGAAGTCGAGCCACTCGGACTCGGTTCCACCCACGGCGTGCACCTCGAACTGCCACCAACCGGAAGAACAACGCAAAGGGCCCACGGTGAAGAGTTGAAGAGCTCGCGGCGGTTCGCCGTCGAG
>DATIZV010000091.1:0-18192 GCA_035516915.1 Usitatibacter sp.
CCGCGTACACCAGCGCGGTCCACCCCAGGTGCGACGGATCGGCCCACAGGATCTGGCCCACGAGCAGGTCGCGCAGGTGCTCGCTGCCGTGCGGGTTGGATGCGAGGAGCAGCAGGCTCGCGGTGGCGCCCAGCACGAACACCACCCCGATCACCGCCTCCTGCACGTCGGGCCACACCTTCTCGCTCCACGCGAGGAGGAGCGCCCCGCCGAGCGTCGCCGCGATGGCCGCGACCTGCACGGCGAAGCCCTGCGCGGGAAATCCGAAGCGGTCGGCGAGGATCACGCCGCAGCCGGCGATCTGCGCGATCGCGAGATCGATGAACACGATGCCGCGCGCGAGCACCTGCGTGCCGAGCGGCACGTGCGTGGCGGTGACGAGGAGCCCCGCCGCGAAGGCGGGGAGGAGGATCGAGAGGTCGAGCGCGGTGAGGCTCACGAGTTCCCCTTCAGCAGGCGCTGGATCGTGTCTTCGTAGAACGAGAAGAGGTCCTTCGCCTCGTCCGTGCCACCGACCGTGAAGGGCAGCTTCACGACGCGGATCCTGGTGCGCTGCGCGAGCCACTGCGAGGCCTGGTCGCTCTGGTAATCGGCGAGGAGCGCCATCTTCGCGGGCTCGCGCTGCAGGATCGAAAGGACCTGCGCGAGGTGCGAAATGGTGGGCTCCATGCCGGGCTTGGGCTCGAGCGCGGCGACCTCGCGCATGCCGAGCCACGCCTCGAGGTAGGTGAAGCCCTTGTGCTGGACGACGACCGGCACGCCCTTCAGCGGCGCGGCCTCCTGCTCCCAATTCGCGATCGCCGCGTTCCAGCGCGCCGAGAACCGGTCGTAACGCGCCATGTAGTAGGAGGCGTTGGCGGCGTCCAGCTGCTCCAGGCGCTGCTCGAGCGCCGCGGCCACCTTCGCGACGTTGCGCGGGTCCCCCTGGATGTGCGGATCGCCCTCGGGGTGCACGTCGCCCTCGGCGCGATCGAGGCGCGTGGGCTTGCCGAGGAGCGCGACGTAGCGCGTCGCCGCGAAGTATCCGGGCGTTCCCGGCTGCACCTTGTCGTTGCCGGCCTGCTGCAGCACGAGCGGGAGCCATCCCACCTCGAGCTCGGCGCCGGTCGCGACGACCAGGTCCGCGGTGCGCGCGCGCGCGATGAGGCTCGGCTTCGCCTGCACGTGGTGCGGGTCCTGCAGCGGGCTCGTCGCGAGGTAGACGCGCACCTTGTCGCCGCCCAGCTCCTGCGAGAGCGCGGCCCACTCGGGGACGGTGGCGAAGACGTTGAGGGCCGCGTGCGCCGCGCCGCACGCCGCGGCGAGCCACGCGAGGAACACGAAACGCAGGATCGGGCGCATGGCCGGCTCCTAGAAGATGTGCGCGCCGTGCGCGCCGAGGCTGAGGATGTACTTCTTCCAACGCCTTGATGCGCGCGTCGTAGTCCTGCTTCAGGCTCCGGATCTGGGCACGGATCGCCTCGAGGTCCGCATCGCTCGCCGCGAACGCGAGCGAGGGAAGCCCCGCGGCGAGCACCGCGGCCGCCAGTCGATACCGTGCCGACATCACGCTCTCCTTCGAGCAATCGCAGCGAATCGGGTCATCCGAATGACTTCGTGACGCCGACATAGAAGCCGCGCCGCGGGCCGTACTGCGGGGCACCGACCCCGATGCCCGAGCCGTCGCGCAGCTCGTAGACCTTGTCGAACAGGTTCACGACGGCGAAGCGCAGGTCGAGGGCGCCGACGAGCGGGACCGTCGCCGGGTGCGAGAGGCCGAGGTTCACCTGCGTGTAGCTCGGCAGGTGCTCGCTGTTGGCGAATCCGCGCCGCAATCCGCTCCCGTACAGCACGTCGGCCGACAGCACCGCGCCACCGACGCGGTAGGCGACTCCGCCCGAAGCGGCGACCGTCTGGTCGTGGTCGAGATGCACCCAGTGGTTCGCGATGTAGTCGAGCTCGTCGGGATCGAAATTGAACTGGCCCGACTCGATGCCCTTGCCCATCGCGCGCGAGATTCCGACGTTGAGATACCCGGAGAACGCCTCGTGGCGGTAGGTTCCCGTGAGCTCCAGGCCGTAGATCTTGCCGAGGTCGTAGTTGAACGCGGAGAAGATGAGCGCGTTGCCGAACTGCCCCTCGTCCTGCAGGTGCCGAACGTCCCGGTAGTAGGCGTCCGCGCCGAGCGTGACGTCGCGCCCGAGCTGGTGCGAGATGCCGACGTCGTAGTAGTTGGAGCGCTCCGAGCGGACCGAGGTGTTGGCATCCGAGGGAAGCGCGTTGGTGGTCCCGAGGAAGGCCTGCACGCTGGTCGTGTCGATCTTCTCGGTGGGCGGCGGCGTGAAGTAGCGCGCGTAGCCGGCGTGCACCCGGGTGTCGCGTGAAACGTCGTAGGTCACGCCGATGCGCGGACTCCACTGCATCTCGTTCGTCACGGTGTCCACGTGGTCGTAGCGGATGCCGTAGTTCACCGTCAGCGCCTTGGTCGGCGTCCACTCGTCCTGCAGGTACAGCCCCAGCAGCGAGCCGGCGATGTGGCTGTCGTCGACGATGGTGAGCGGCAGGTCGCTCGTCTGGTTGCCGTCCTCGTCGGCGGGGAAGACCGAGGACGTGTTGTCGGCGCCGAAGCGCTCGTGCTGCCAGTACAGGCCGGTGCGCACGATGTGCTTCTCGCCGAGCTGCCATGCGAGGTCGCCCTGCACGCCCGCGGCCTCGTCCTTGCGCAGGATCTGCGCGGCGACCCCGTTGTAGATCAGGTCGCCGACCGGATCGGGCTGGTAATGGACGTCGGTATAGCGGTGGAAGAGCGATAGCTGCAGGTCGACGTTGGCGATGGACTTCTGGTACGAGAGCACCTGGAACTGGTTCTTCTCGTCCTGCCGCGCGTCGAGGTCCTCGGAGGAAACGGGCGGCGTGCCCGCGAGCGTGTACGTCGGGTCCACGCCGGGAACGTTGGGAATCTGGAATTTCCCGTCGGAGCTTCCCAGGATCGCGCTCACGCGGCTCGACGAATCGATCACGTACGAGAGATACGCGAAGCCCTTCTGCTGCTTGGTGTGGTCGTGGATGGCGTTCTTGTCGGGCGTCGGATTCTCGATGCCCAGGTCGTCCGTGAGGTACGAGCCGGTGAAGTAGTAGCTGAAGCCATCCTGCGAACCGCGCAGGTCCGCGGTGCCCTCGTGGTGGTCGTAGCTTCCGCCGAGGTAGCCGATGGAGCCGCCCGGCTCCAGCGCGCCGCTTTTCGTGTGCAGCTCCACGATGCCCGCGGTGCGATATCCGTATTGCGCCGGAAGCGCTCCGGTGAGCAGGTCGATCCGGTCGGCGAAGCGGCTGTCGAACGCCTGCCCGAATCCGGCGATCGGCTCGGGAATCACCGCGCCGTTGATGCGGTACTGCAGGTTGGCGTGGTCGCCGCGCACGTGGAGCTGGCCGAAGGAATCCTGCACGACGCCGGGCGCATGCAGGATCACCTCGTTGAGCGGGGTGGAGGTGCCGAGCGGCAGCGCCTCGATGTCCTTCGAGTCGATGTGATAGATCGAGCTGCCCGTATCGGGCGAGAGCGCGTTGCGCGCGGCGTCGAGCCGCTGGGTGGTGACCTCGATCGTTTCCACGCTGCTCGGAGTCTCCGTGGAAGAGCTGGAGTCCGTGGATTGCGCGAGCGCGACTGCATTCGCCGCGGCGCTCAAAACGAGCGCCACGACGCACAAGCTGTTCTTGTACATCGCCGACCTCCAATGACGAATGGAACGATGCGGCGGCCGCCCGCGAGGGGCGGCAGCCGCCGTCTCATGCTCGGATCAGAGGAGAGTCGGCGGTGCCCGGCTCCGCGACGCGACGACCGTGCGCGAAGGGGCCGGAATGGCGATGAAGCCGGGAATCTCGTTGGCGGCCGCGACGAGCGGCAGCGTGGGGACCACGCCCGGCGCGGGGCCGGACAATTGCGAGAAGGCGAAGCACTTGTCGCAGGCGTCGTTGGCGGGATTCTTGTCCTGCGACGGCGCGTGGATGCGCTCGAAGCCGTGGCCGAGCTCGTGCAGCAGGCCCGCGTGCTCGTCCGCGAGAAGGGCGAGCACGACGAAGAGCGCGAAGAGGAGCCGGCGCAGGGGATGCATTGAGATCTAACGCGCGATGGTGGCGGAAGCTTACACCGAGTTCACTTCGGTCGCCTCTAGACCATCTCCTTTCGGGTGTTCCATGTGCCCCCGCCAACGTGGGAACGCTGCCGCGGAAACGCCGATCCTTCGACCATCAGCGAACCAGCAACGGAGCGACCACCTCGTCCAGAGTGGCTTGCGTCAGCTCCGGCTGCTTCGCCTGCCAGCCGTCATAGCGCAGGATGCCCGCGCGGTCGATCACGAAGCTCACGGGAAGGCGCCAGATACGGCCGTATCCACCTGCCCAGGCGCTGCCCAGCAACCCGACGGGAAACTCGAGCGCACTTGCCACCTTGCGGACCTCGGGCAACGCATCCGCGCCGTCCAGCGAGAATCCGAGCACGATGAGGCCCTGGCGCGCGTGTGACGCGGCATAAGCGGAAAGCAGCGGCAATTCTTCACGGCAGGGGTCGCACCATGTCGCCCAGAACGTGACGATCACTACGTGTCCGCGCAGATCGCGCGTGTCGAGGCTGCGCGAGTCCAGCGTGTGCAGCACCAGGCGCGGCGCCGGCTGCCCGAGCTCGAGGCCGTTCGCTCGCGCCTCGGGCGCCACGCCGGCCGCCGCCGCGAGGGTCGCCGCGCAGCGCAACCAGGTGCGTCGTGCCGGCGAGGCGGGCGCGGCCCTAGAAGGCATGACTGATCCCCACGCTCGCGGTCCAGTGCGGAAAGAGCTGGTAACCGTCGAGCCTGCTGTAGACCGGCAATTGGACGAACGCGTACAGGGCGGTGCCCGGCGTCGCGCTCACCGTCATGCCGGGGCTGATGTAGGCGACGGTGCCCGCGCTGTCCTGCGTGTCGGCAAGGGCGCCCTGATCGTGGCTCTTGCGCGAGACGTTCAGCTGAAGCTGCGGCACGAACCGCGGGTTCGCCTCGTAACGCAGGCCGACGCTCACCACGCCGAAATTACCGGGCCGGAAATCGGCGCCCGGCTGGTCCAGCTTGGTCGCCACCGCCGCCTGAAACTGGCCGTTCACGAATGCATCGAAGTCCTGGCTGACGGCCTGGTAGTAGTAGGCGCCCACGATGAGGTCGGTGCTGCCGGTACCGGGCTGCAGGCTGGTATCGAGCAACTCGCCCGCGCTCGGGCCGCTCGAGAACACAACCGGGTCTCGGCCGACGGTTCCGGTGCCATCGGCATTCGGCCCGCCGTAGCGTCCGGTCGGAAACTTCACGCCGAGCTGGACGCCGAGATTGTGCGTGGGAAGAAATCCCTGGTAGCTCGCGATGACCCTGACATCTCCGACGCTGCTGCTGCGCGAGCTGCTGAGGTTCGAGGGGTCGAGCTGGCTGTCGTCGAACGGAGCCGACGTGGTGTCGGTGTAGCTGCTGTGGTCGCGGACCAGGTAGGGAAGCAGCACGCCGACGTTCCACTGGGCGTCGGGACTGTAGTTCACGCCGACGGTCAGGTAGCGACTCAACGTGCGGTGCTCCAGCTCCCCGGTGGTCGGATCGTTCACGACCTGGGCCGGCGAAACCGTTCCGGTGCCGCCGCGCAGCTGGTCCTGGTCGATATAGTCGTACTGCAGGCTCACGCGCACGCCGGCGACGGCGGAATATCCCATTGCAGCGTCCGTACTGAGCGTGCAGCCGCAGGTCGCGCAGGCGTGTGCCAGCGACGGCGACGTGAGCGCTGCGATTGCGCATGAAGCCGCAAGGAAAAGGCGATTCCTCGTGTTCCAGCCGGCGTTCGATCGGGTCTTCATCGATCTGTTCCCTCGTGAAATATTGCGCACGCGAAGCCGCCGCGCGCGGTGCCGTGGCATCGAATCGGTCTTCGGGGATTACGCGCGGAACGCTGGCGGCGCGCGGCTTTCCGGAAGCTGCACCTCGAGGCCGAAGGGCATCGCGGCGCAGTGGACGGCGAGGGTCACGAAACCGCTGGAGAACGTGAAGGGCGGCGGCTCCGGCGTCGGGTGGAAGGCGACGTAGAACGCCATGAGGCACAGGGGGCAGTGCGTCCGCGGGCGATGGTCGTTCGGCGCGGCGGGAAGATCGCCGACGGCGGCCGCGACTTCGGCCGGATCCACGATCGTGCCCGCGCCATGGCAGATCTGGATCGGCCAGTGCGCTACGCGGGCATGCGCGGCCGAGACCGCAGGCCAAAGCGTCGCCCACGCGACCCCGAGGAGGGCGATCAGCGCGACGAGCCGGCGGAATCGGTTACGCATGCGTGCAAGAACAAGTCCGAGGCGCAATTGTTCCAGAAACCGGCCCGGGATAGGCCACATTTTCGAAAGCGCGATACTCCACGCGCGCGCGCACGGCAGTTCACGGAATGGAAAATGTGGTCTGTCCCCGGTTTTCTTCGAGGAAAGGGGGTCTGTCCCCATTATCGCCGAACGCCGGGGGCCTCCAGCGGAAGGCCCTGCGCGCGCCAGGCGAGGTAGAGCTCCAGCGCGACGAGGTCGGGCGAGCCGTAAGGCGGCATCGCGGCGCGCACGCCGTTGAAGCAGGCGCGCAGGCGCCGCCCGAGCGAGCCGGGCCGCTGCCATTCGAGGCGATACGCGGGCCATCCCGTCGGTTGTCCCTGGCTGATCGTCTCGGCGAGCAGCGTCTTTCCCCAGCTCGCGTCGTGGCAGTTGCTGCAGGAGAGGTCGAGCTGGCCGATGCGCGTGAAGTACAGGTCGCGGCCCTTCTCCCAGGTCGCGTGCGCGGGCCCGTCGATCGACACCGCCATCGGCATGCCGCGCGACTGCATCGCGACGTACGCCTCGAGGCCGAGGAGATCGTCGGATTCCGCGGCAAGCTTCGGCGCGCCGAGCCCGCCCACGACGCAGCCGTCGATGCGGCGCGCGAGATCGATCACGACCCCGGCACCCGCGTCGTAGCGCGGATAGCGCGCGGCCACGCCCTTCATGGAGACGCGCGCATCGCCGTGGCAGCCGGCGCACGAGCGGCCCTGGTACGGCCGCGACCAGAACGCCTTGCCGCGCTCGACCCACAGCGCCATCGGGTTCGCGAAGTCGTCGGACTGCACGCGCGCACGTCCGCGCCCTGGAACTCGCTGCCGTTCCTCGCGGGCAGCGGGCGCGGCGGATCGGCGGCGAACGACGCGGGCCCGAGCAGCAGGAGCATCAGTCCCGCGACGAGCCTCGTCATGCCACGTTCACCGTCGCGGATACGCGGCCCGCCTGCCCGCGATCGTCGCTCCATTCGATCGCGAGCTCGCCGGATCGCGTCGCGACGACGGGAAACACGAAGTAGGGATTGGCGGCGATGCCCGAGCCGAGCTCCACGCGGAACACCTCGCGCCCCGCGTACGTGCAGGCGAGCCGGTTGACGATGTTGAGCGGGATCACCTTGCCGTCGTAGTCGCGGCGGAAACCGGTCTCCATCGGGTGCTGCACGATCACCCGCACCTCGAAGACCGCGCCGCGCTCGACGCTCGGCGGCACCTGCACGCGCCCGAGCATCATCGGAGCGAGCCCTCGTCCAGGCAGGCGGCGCTTTCCACGGCCACCTCCTTGCGTGCGATGCGGAAGCGTTCGCCCGAGAGCACCGCGACCACCGTCACCTTCTGCGTTCCGGCGAGCCGCATGCGCGTCGCGACCCGGGCGCGGCCCGACCACGGTCCGAGGTGGAAGGTGGCGACGGCGGGACGCGGGTTCCTCTCGGCGATCACGTGGATCTCGCGCACGTGGTCCGCCTCGGTCATCGGGCTCGGGACCTCGAGCGTGAGCGGCACCGAGTTGCCGTTCTCCGCGATGGCCGGGAGCCCGATGTCGATGCCGCCCTCCTCCGCGCTCGCGCCATGCGTGATCGCATCGACGAGCGGAGCGATGTCGTGCACCTCCTGCGCGCGTGCGGCGAGCGCGCCCGCGGCGAGGGCGAACGTGGAGACGCGAAGGAACGTGCGTCGCTTCATCGCAGCGTCGAGAGGTAGGCCACGAGGTCCTCCACCTGCTGCCCCGTGAGCACGGGCATTCCCTGGTACTCCGGCGCCACCCGCGTCATTCCCTCGACACGGTGGAACGTGGGCATGGCGGCTTGCGGGCTCGCGCGCGTGATGTCGGCGATGCGAAGCCGGAGCTCGGGCCCGGTGAGGCGCGAGCCGACGCCCGCGAGCGAAGGACCGACGTCGCCGGCCGGCGCAATGCCCGGTGCGGCGTGACACAGGACGCAATGCCCGCCATCGCGCGCGATGAACACCTCGCGGCCGTGCGCGGCATCGCCGTGCGGGGCGAACGGCTCATCCATCGCATCCTCGCGGGACAGGGCTGCGCAGGCCGAGATCGCCATGCCGGAGAGGAGAGCGAGAACGATCGAACCGTTCCCGCTCATCCGTGTTCATCCGTGTTCATCCGTGTTCATCGGTGGCCGAGTCGAGGATTCCCGCCTCCGCGGGAATGACGGTCATGCCTTGAGCGCCCCTTCCGCGATCGGCAGCGAGCGCACGCGCTTGCCGGTCGCGGCGAAGACGGCGTTCAGCACCGAGGGCACCACGCAGAGCGCGCCCGGCTCGCCGTGACCGCCCCAGAATCCGCCGCTGGGGACGAGCACCACGTCGACCTTCGGCGTCTGGGGCATGCGCGGCAGCGGGAAGTCGTGGAAGTTCGACTCCACGATGCGCCCGTCCTTCACCGTGTGGGCCTCGAACAATTGCCCCAGGTTGAAGACGGCGTTGCCCTCGGCCTGCGCGCGGCACGCGTCCGGGTTCACCACGTAACCGGAATCGATCGCGAGCACGATGCGATGCACCTGCACCTCGCCGTCCTTCACGGAAACCTCGGCCACCATCGCGGTGTAGCTGCCGAATCCGTCGGAGACCGCGACGCCGCGGTACACGCCGGCGCGCGGCGCGGAGGTCCAGTCCGAGGCCTTCGCCACCGCCTCGAGCACGCCGCGGTTCCTGTCGCCGGGCTTGAGCATCGCGAGGCGGAATTCCACGGGATCCCTGCCCGCCGCATGGGCGGCCTCGTCGAGGAAGCATTCGCGGTAGAACGCGTTCTGCAATCCCGGCGCACGCCAGAATCCGACCGGCACGTGGCCGTTCCTCATCGCGTAATCGCAGCGCTGGTTCGGGATCGTGTAGGGCGCGTCGCTCAGCGTGCGCACCGCGGTGAAGTCGATGCCGTCCTTGATCGCCTCGGGACGCAGCAGCGCGAGGATCGAGGGGCACGCGATGGTCGAGCGGAGCGCGACGAGGTTGCCGTTCTCGTCGAGCCCGGCCTGCATCCGCACCATCGACGCGGGACGGTAGAAGCCGTGCTGCATGTCCTCCTCGCGCGACCAGATGAGCTTCACGGGCTTGCCGGCAAAGTGCTTGGCGATGAGCACGCCCTGCTTCACGTAGTCCTGCGGGGCGCCGCGCCGCCCGAAGCCTCCGCCGAGGAGCTGCTTGTGCACCTCCACCTTCTCGAGCGGGACTCCGGCGGTCTCCGCGGCGGTGGCCATCGACGCCTCGGCGTTCTGCGTCGAGGTCCACACCTGCAGCGTTCCGTCGTCGCGGAACCACGCGGTGCAGGTCATCGGCTCCATCGTCGCGTGGCTCAGGTACGGCGAGTCGTACTCGGCGCCGATCACCTTCGCGGCCGACTGCATCGCCCCGTCCGCGTCGCCGGTGTCCCGGGCGACGGCGTTGTCCTTGGCGGAGAGTCCCTCGCGGAACGACGCGAGGATCGTCTCGCTGGAAGCGTCGCCGTACTTGCCGGTATCCCATTCGATCTTCAATTTCCTGGCCGCCTGGTTCGCGCGCCACCAGCTGTCGGCGACCACCGCGACGAAGTCTTCCTCCTTCACGATGCCCTTCACGCCGCGCATCTTCTTCGCCTCGGAGTCGTCGACGCTCCCGAGCTTGCCGAGGAACACCGGGCACTGCACGATGGAGGCCATCAGCATTCCGGGCAGCTCGACGTCGACGCCGAACACGGGCTTGCCGAGCACCTTGGCCGGGATGTCGAGGCGCGCGACCGATCGTCCCGCGATGGTCCAGTCCTTCGCGTCCTTGAGCTTCACGTCGTCCGGCGCGGCCATCTTCGCGGCGCGCGCGGCGACGCGGCCGTAGGTGGTCCAGCGCTTGCCGTAGCGGATCACGCCGTTCGCCGCGGTGCACCGGGCCGCGGGCACCTTCCATTCCTCGGCCGCGGCGGCAACCAGCATCTCGCGTGCGGCAGCACCCGACCTGCGCAGGTACTCCTGCGAAGTGCGGATGGCGGCGCTTCCACCCGTCGCCATCGAGCCCCAGATGCGATGGCGCTTCACCTGCTCGTTGGGCGATGCGAACTCGGTGGAGACCTTGTGCCAGTCGCATTCCAGCTCCTCGGCGACCAACTGCGCGAGGCCGGTCATGCTGCCCTGGCCCATCTCCGAGCGCGCGATGCGGATCACGACGTGGTCGTCGGGATGGATCACGATCCAGTGCGTGACCTCCGGGCCTTCGCCCGGCTTCGTCATGTCGAGGACGCCGGCCGAGGCGGGAAGCGAGAACTCGAGCGCGAGCGCTCCGCCCGCGGCGACGGTGGCCTTGAGGAATTCGCGGCGATCGATGGCGATAGTCATGGCGTCCTCCTCAAACTTTCTGGCCGTTGGGCGCGAGCATGGGCTGCGGCGCGGCTTCCACCTTCTCGCCCGCGACGGCGTGGATCGCCTTCTTCACGCGGCCGTAGGTCCCGCAGCGGCAGAGATTCGTCATCGCGTCGTCGATGTCGGCGTCGCTCGGCTTCGGATTCTTCTCGAGGAGCGCGGTCGCCGCCAGGATCATCCCGCCCTGGCAATACCCGCACTGCGGAACGGCGTGCTCGATCCACGCCATCTGCACCTTCGTGAGGCCGGGTTTCGCGAGGCCTTCGATGGTGATGATCCTCCTGCCCGCAAGGCTCGCGACAGTCGCGACGCACGAGCGCACCGGCTTCCCGTCGACGAGCACGGTGCACGCGCCGCACAGGCCGATGCCGCAGCCGTACTTGGTGCCCGGCATCTTCAGCTCGTCGCGCAGGACCCAGAGGAGGGGCATCTCGGGCTCGACGTCCACGGTGTGGACGCGGCCGTTCACGTTCAGCTTGGTGCTCATGGGAGGACTCCGGAAGAACGGGGGCGAGCTGACGATTCTGCTACCGCGAATTCACGCCTGCAATGCGTCGCCGGACGGCGCCGACCCGGAGGCCGCTCACCCCGCGTGGCAGTCGGTCGTTCCGCCGAGGTCGTTCGCGTGGCAGCGATCGACGACCATCATCACCATGCACTCGGGATTGCGAAAGGTGACGATCCAGGATCTCGAATCGTTGTCGAAGCGAGCGCTCGATTCGGAGAAGCGTTCACGCAAGCCGAGCGAGGCGGAGAACTTCCCGAGACGCGCCTCGGCCCGGCGCACCGCCTCGTCGCGAGCGAGCGGCGCGGCCGAGCAGCCGGAGGCGCCGGCATGGACGAGCCCTTCCAGCGAGCGGATGCTCGCGTGGTCGCGCCGGTTCCACCACATGGCGCCCGCCGCGGCGGCCACGACGAGGACGGCGAGCGCGATCGCAGGCCCTTTGCCCATGACGGCCGACCATGCACCAATCGGCATCGTTTGGCAATGAAGCGCTTCGCAATGGCCGCGCGAAGCGCCTGCTCTTACAATGCGCGGCACGGAGGAAAGCCGTTGAACGTCGTCCCCTTCCCGGAAATCGCCGAGCACGAATGAAGAACCGCATGAAGTCGAAGCTCGCCGCCGGAGAGCCCGCGTTCGGGCTCTCGGTCATGATTCCTTCACCGCAAGTGGTGGAGTCCGCCGCGGGCCTCGGCTTCGACTGGGTGCTGATCGACTGCGAGCACGGCACCATCGGCGTCGAATCGATGGAGCTCATGATCATGGCCGCCGAGGCCGCGGGCGTGACGCCGATCGTGCGGCCGCGCGCGAACGGCGCCGCCGACATCCTGCAGGCGATGGACCGCGGCGCGCACGGCGTGCAGGTGCCGCACGTCGACGACGCCGAGCGCGCGCGTGCGGCCGTCCGGGCGGTGAAGTTCCACCCGCTCGGCGAGCGCAGCCTCGCCGCGGGCACGCGCGCCTCGGGCTACGGCCTGCGCGGCGGCGTGGGCGATTTCATCGAGGAGGCGAACCGCGAGACGCTGGTCTGCGTGCAGATCGAGGACGCCTCCGCGCTCGCGCACGTGGACGAGATCCTGCGAGTAGAGGGCGTGGACGTTTTCTTCCTCGGCCCCTCCGACCTGTCGCAGTCGATGGGATATCCGGGCAATCCGAAGGCGCCGCCCGTGGCGAAAGCAATCGATGAGACGCTCGCGCGAATCGTCGCCGCGGGAAAGACGCCGGGGATGCCCGCCGCCAGCGACGCCGTGCACGCCGCGCTCGCGAAGGGCGTGCGCTACGTCTACACGCACCTGCCGGCGATCCTCTCCTCGGGCGCGAAGTCGTACTTCGCGAACGCACGGCGCTGAGGAAGGCGCGCGGCTCAGCCCGGCCAGCCGAGCACGTACGTCGCCTGCCGCGGCATCTGCGGCCCGCGCGAGACCACGACCTGCGACCAGTCGCCGTTCTCGATCGCACCGCGCAGCACCGTTTCGTACTGCGCGAGGAGCTCGCTCTCGTGCGGCGTGCTCGCATAGTAGTAGAGGTAGTCGGGCAGGCTCTGCGCGTCGCAATGCGCGTTGAAGGCGCACTCGTTCATGAGCTGCGCGTTGTCCGTGCCGCAGTCGTAGCCGTACTGGCAGGCGAGGATCTGCCACGCGTTGTAGAAGGCGCGCGGGTCCACGGGCTGCGCATCGGGGCCGCCCACCTTCACCGTGAGATTGGGCCAGGAGTTGGAGAGCAGGCGCCCGGCGATCACCATCGCCTCGGGGTCCCGGGTCCCGATCGCCTGCTCGAGCGTGGAGATCTGCGAATCCGAGAGGCTCGCGCTGCTCCACGCGCCGCTGTGCCGCTCCTGCCAGATCTGGTGCTCGACGGTCACGGCCTTCGCCTTGGGATCGCCTTCCTCGGCCGATTGCGCGAGGAGCTTCTCGAGATCCGCGCGCGTCACCTCCACCCCCTCGAAGCCCGCGCAGTGGTCGACGGATGCGCCCTCGAAGGCGGCGATGCGTTTCGCGCGCTGCGGATCGTCCGGAGCGAGCGCCTCCAGGAATTCCGCGCGCCGCTTCTCGATCGGCTTCTGCGCCGGACGGTGGAACGGACGGTCGGTGACCGTCGCACATTTGCTGAGGATCGCGTACTGCACGTAGAGGCCTTCCGCGGTGCCGCCCTCCGCGGAGCCGCGCAGGCGGTCGTAGAGCGCGAGGTAGGAGCCGGCATGCTCGAGCTCGTCGAAGAGCGAGCGGCGCGCGGGAACCGGTGCGAGGCGCGGGAACGGCACGCGCGCCGCCGCATGGGCGGCGCCCGCGGCACGCGCCGCGAGCTCGGCGGCCGATGGCTGCGGCGCGACCGCGGCGCGGCTCCTCCCGGCGAGCTCCGCGGGATCCACGGGCTTCACCTCGAGGTACGCGGCCGCGACGAGCACGAGGAGCGCGGCGAAGAAGGCGAGGATGCGGGCGTTCATTTCCCTTCCGAAAGCAGGAATTCCGCGCCCTTTTCCGCGATCATGTACGTCGGCGCGTTGGTGTTGCCGGAGGTGATGCGCGGCATGATCGATGCATCGATAACGCGCAGGCCCGCGATCCCGTGGACGCGCAGGCGGTCGTCGACCACCGAAGCCGCGTCGCTCCCCATCCTGCAGGTGCCGACGGGATGGAAGATCGTCGTGCCGAGGTCGCCCGCGGCCTTCACCAGCGCCGCATCCGATTCGCAATCCGGGCCCGGCCGCCATTCGCCCGGACGGTATTTCGCGAGCGCCGGCTGCGACATGATCTTGCGCGTGAAGCGCATGCCCGCGGCCGCCACGCGCTGGTCCTCGGGCGTCGCGAGGTAATTGAGGCGGATCGAGGGCGGCGCGAGGGGATCGGTGCCGAGGATCCGCACCCAGCCGCGCGAGGTGGGCCGCAGGTTGCACACCGACGGCGTGATCGCGGGAAAGTCGTGCAAGGGCTCGCCGAACTTCTCGAGCGACAACGGCTGCACGTGCCACTCCATGTCGGGCGTGGGCTGCGAGGGATCGCTCTTCGCGAAGGCGCCGAGCTGCGAGGGCGGCATCGTGAGCGGCCCGGTGCGGAAGAGGAAGTACTCGATCGCCATCGCCGCCTTGCCGAAGAGGCTCCCCGCGCGCTCGTTCAACGTCGGGCCCTGCACCTTCCACATCATGCGGATCTGCAGGTGGTCGTGGAGGTTCTCGCCGACGCCTCGCAGCTCGTGCACGACCGGGATGCCGAACTGCGCGAGCAGGTCCGCCGGACCGATGCCCGAGAGCTGCAGGATCTGCGGCGAGCCGATCGCGCCCGCGGCGAGGATCACGGCCTTCCTCGCTTTCGCGCTCGCTTCTCCGTGCCCGTCGATCGCGAGATCGACGCCGGTCGCGCGCTTCGCTCCCTCGCGCGCTTCGACGTTCACCTTGCGCACGTGCGCCCTGGTGATCACCTTCAGGTTCGCTCGCGACATCACCGGATGCAGCCACGCGCGCGAGGCGCTCCAGCGCTCGCCCCGGCGCTGGTTCATGTGGAAGTAGGCGTTGCCGAAGTTGTCGCCGCGGTTGAACTCCTCCACCTTCGGGATGCCGGCCTGCTCGGCGGCATCGCGCCACGCATCGAGGATCTCCCAGGAGACGCGCGGCTTCTGCACGTGCAGCTCGCCCTCGGCGCCGTGGAATTCGTCGGCGCCCGCGAAGTGGCACTCCAGGCGCTTGAAGACCGGCAGCACGTCGTCCCAGGACCAGCCGCGATTGCCGAGCGAGGCCCAGTAGTCGTAGTCGCCGCGCTGGCCGCGCATGTAGACCATGGCGTTGATCGAGGAGCATCCGCCGAGGCCCTTGCCGCGCGCGTAGAGGAGCGTGCGCCCGTTCAAGCCCGGCTCGGAATCGGTGCGGAAGCACCAGTCGGTGCGCGGGTTGCCGATCGAGAAGAGGTAGCCGACCGGGACGTTCACCCACAGCCAGTCGTCCTTCCCGCCCGCCTCGAGCAGCAGGACGCTCGACTTCCCGTCCTTCGTCAGGCGATTCGCGAGCACGCAGCCGGCGCTGCCGCCGCCGACCACGATGTAGTCGTATTCACCGATCGGGGTCATCGCCCGACGATGATAGCGGAATCGGGGAGCCCTTCGGCGCCGGGCGCCCGCGGCGATCGCAGCGGCGTCATGCCGCCGCGGGATAATGGGCGCCATGGCGCGCCTGCTCGCCCTTGTCGCCTTCCTGCTCCTCGCCGCGTGCGCGCCCGCGCCGTTGCGCACGTCGCTCCCCTCGACCTGGTACCCTTCGCCGAATTTCGACGAGCGGCGCCCCAACCTCGTGGTGATCCACCACACCAGCGACGCTACCGCCGAGCGTGCGCTCGCGACGCTCACCGATCCGGTCCGCGAGGTGAGCGCGCATTACCTCGTCGGGCGCGACGGCACGATCTGGCAGCTCGTCGACGAGCGCAAGCGCGCGTGGCACGCGGGCGAAGCCCGATGGGGCGGCGATATCGACGTCAATTCGGAGTCGATCGGGATCGAGCTCGACAACGACGGCGAGGAGCCGTTCGCCGATGCCGAGATCGCGTCGCTCCTCGCGCTCCTCGCCGACCTCAAGGCGCGCTACCACATCCCCACGGCGAACTTCGTGGGACACGGCGACATCGCGCCGGCACGCAAGGTCGACCCGAGCCGCTACTTCCCGTGGCGCACCCTCGCCCTGCGGGGCTTCGGGCTGTGGTGCGATCCGCCATGGCCAGCGCCGCCGGAAGGCTTCGATTCCACGACCGCGCTCCAGGCGCTGGGCTACGACGTGTCGGACCTTCCCGCCGCCGTGCGTGCCTACAACCGGCACTATTTGCAGCAGGAAGACCTCTCCGAGCTCACGCCGGATGGGGAAGCGATGCTCGCGTGCCTCGTGCAGAAGGCCCGCGAGCCGGACTGAGGCGACGGGCGCGGCGCGCTGCCGCGCCCGCGGCGCTCACCCCTTCTTGGCGAAGGCCACGCACCAGCCGTTCGGGGAGATGTCGCCGTCGACGACGGCGCAGCTGTGCGGAGGCTGGAAATACGCGCACATGCTGCATTCGGAGCCGTTGTTCGGGTGGTCCTGGTACTTCATGGACTCCTTGCTTGACTTGGTCTGCGCGTGGACCAGCCGGACCGGGATCACGCTCGCGGCGACCGCCGCGCCGGCCACCGTCGCCGCGCCACGGAAGAACGACCTGCGGGAAAGCTTGCTCTTCTCGTCCATTGCCATTGCCTCCTTGTTGTGGGAACGACAAAAATTCATCCGACCGGACCCCGTGCCGATCGTCTCAGGAACTTCCTCGCCGTCCAGCGACCACCTGCACCCCCGGTACCACGATTTGATCGAAAGCGAGCGATCCAGTTGCGGCCGTCGGCGCGTCCCGGACGCGCACCTTGCGCGCCGGCGCGTCTTCGGCGATCGAGTGCTCCACGGGCATCCGGCGGCGACTCTCGATACGTGCATCGGGCAAATAAAAGACTCCCCGGGTGAAGGCCCCTTTTCGGGGGGCCGGCCCGGGGAGGTAGCTCCCTCTCAACTGGAGACTGTCAGGAGATCCTATAAGCTGTACTCGAAGCCGAAGCTCCAGCTCGACGACGTGCCCTGCACCCGCTTGGAGAAGTCGCACACGGAGCTGTTGCCATCAGGGTTATAGCCGAAGGCTCGACCTTGCGAATGATCCCGGCATTCTTCTCGATGGTGTCGGGCGTATCGCCGGGTTGCTTGGGGTAGATCAGCGGGCGGCCGCCGAGCGTGGGTGAGCTGGTGCAGGCTCCCAGCGCGAAAATAGCGCAGAGCATGCCGAGCGCCCGGAAGGCGTGCCGCGAAGTCCCCAAAGAGCCCCTCCTTCATCATTTTTCGATTTTTCCGATGCCGCGGATCCGAGTCAGCGGGTGCACCGCTGTTTCATGATCCAGATCAACGATACGGAAAGTATCATCGCTTTGTCCTGGAATCAACACCCTCGTTGCGCTGCTGCAACAATGGCGTCCCGGCCGGAAGAAACCCGTGCCGGGCAGCGGATTCATCAGGAAAACTTGCGCAAAGCATCAGGAAGATTCGCGTGCTTCGCCGCGCGGGGGTCAAGCGGCCAGGGCCCGGGAGCGGGACGCGGCCTCTTCGCGGCACGCCTCGAATCCAATTGCGGCGTTCATCGGCGGATTCAGGCCTTCCTGCCCGAGTCACCCCCGATCGCCGTCGTTCCCGGCAAGCGCCCGGCCGCGCGGCGCGCCTCGTAGGCCTTGAGGTGCGCGTAGGCCAACGAGAGGACGGTGTCGTCGACGGCGTGGGCGCGGGCGCGCTCCAGCATCCAGCCCACGATGTGATCGGCCTCGACGCGGTTGCCCGCCTCGAGGTCGCGCAGCATCGAGGCGCTCCACAATCCCTGCGGATCGGTGAGGCGGGCGCGGAAGAACTCGAGGACCTTCGGCCGCGGCGGATGGCCCTCGCGTGCCGCGACCTGCGCGTTCGCGGCGAGGGCGCGCTCCATCGCCTCGCGTCCGCCGGGCGCCGCGTTGATCTCGCCCACGTTCGCCCGGAAGAGGCAGGTGCACGAGGCGAGCGCGCACAGGAACACGATCTTCTCCCACAGGTCCTGGTCGATGTCCTCGGAGAGGGTCCACTCGATCCCGGTCGACGCGAGCGTGTCGGCGAAGGCCTGCACGCGCGCGGAGCGCGCACCACCGCGCTCGCCGAAGATGATCCGCTGCAGCGCGTCGCCGTGCACCACGGTGCCGTCGGGTTTCAGCGTCGCGTTGATCTGGCACGTTCCGCCGATTACCTTGTCGCGGCCGAAGCGCGCGTCGAGCCGCTCGAAGTGCGCGAGGCCGTTGAGGAGCGGCAGCACCGCGCACGAGCCGCCCTGCATCGCGGGGGCGACGGCATCCATCGCCGAATCGAGGTCGTACGCCTTGCAGGTGAAGAGCACGAGGTCGTAGTCCGGCCGAACCTCCTCGGCGAGCACGGTGCGCACCGGAACGCGGGCGTCGCCGAGCGGGCTTTCGATCGCCAGGCCGCCGCGCGCGAGCTGCTCGCGGCGGCGAGGACGGACGAGGAACGCGACGTCG
>DATIZV010000092.1:0-5373 GCA_035516915.1 Usitatibacter sp.
TCGGCCCGGGCGCGCTCGCTCTCGGCGCCGAGCTCCGCGAGGCGGCCGCCGGCGCTCGCCCTCACCGAGCTCACGCCGACGCGAGCCTGCACCGCGAGCCAGCCGACGGCGATCGCAGCGGCGATCGCGACGATCGCGAGCGCGCGCGCTACCCGGTCGCGCGGCGGATCGGACCGCGCCGCAGCCGGAGCGGGCTCGCTCATGGCGCGACCCGCACCCTGGCGAGCGCGCTCACCAGGCCGTCGGCGCCCGGCGCGGCGACCACCACCGCGGCGAAGCGGCGCGCGTCGGGGTGCGCGGCGATCGCCGGGTGCGGCACGACCAGCGTGGAATCGGCGATCAGGCCCTCGCCATCCCGGCCGAGCATCGCGACGAAGTTCTCGAGCGTCTCCGCGCTCAGTGCGTTCACCGCGTGGACCTCGCCGCGCTCCCAGGCGCGCAGCAGGGGCGCCGGGTCCGCGTTCGGCCGGGCACGGCGATAGCATTCGACGTAGTCGACCCGCGCGCCGCGCGATTCGAGAACTTCGCGCAAGTGCTCCCTGCCGCCTTCGCCGCGGAACACGATCACGTTTTCCCCCTTGACGACGCGCAGCTCCGGGACGGCGAGGAGCGCCTCGCTGTCCTGGCGCTCCCGGGGTGAGATCACGGCCTCGAAGCCGGAGTTCCGCAGCGCGGCCGCGGTCGCCTCGCCCACCGCCGCCACCCGGGCGCTCGGCGGCCAGCGACCGGCACGGCCCGCGGCGGCGAGCCCGTATGCGACGGCGTTCGCGCTGATGAAGATCGCGAGGGTGCACTCGCCCAGTCGCGCGAGCGCGTCCAGCGAGCGCTGCGAGAGCGGCGCCGCCCCGATCGCGAGCGACGGAAAGACGAAGGCGCGCGCTCCCTCCTCGCGCAGCGCCGCGGCGAGCGCTTCCGCGGCGGGCTGCGGGCGCGTGATCACCACGCCCAGGCCGTCGAGTCGCGCGGCGGCGTTCATGCGGAGCGGCGCGAGAGGAGGTCGAGGATCTCGCGCCCTCCCGCCTCGAGCAGCCGCCGGCCGAGCGAGGCGCCGAGCGCTTCGGCCTCGGCCGCCTCTCCCTCGACGCGGTCGCGCACGAAGCGCGTGCCGTCGGGAAGGGCGATGAATCCCTCGAGCGCGAGCGAGCGTCCCGTGGCGTGCGCGATGCCGCCGAGCGGCACCTCGCAGCTGCCTTCCACGACGAGGCCGAAGGCGCGCTCGGCGCGCGCGGCATGCGCGGTCGCGGCGTCCTCGAAGGGCGCGAGGAGCGCCGCGATGTCCGCGCGCTCGCGTCGATATTCCACGGCGAGGATCCCCTGGCAGATCGCCGGGAGGGCGAGCGCTTCCGGGAGCGTCGCGCGGATGCGCGGCTCGAGCCCGAGGCGGCGCAGGCCGGCCGCGGCGAGGATGATCGCGTCGTACTCCCCGGAATCGAGCTTGGCGAGGCGTGTGTTCACGTTTCCGCGCAGCGCGCGCAGGCGCAGCCTCGGGAAGGCGCGCCTCAGCTGGCTCTCGCGGCGCAGGCTCGACGTGCCGACCAGCGCGCCCGCGGGCATCGACTCGAGCGAGGCGTGCCGGTTCGACACGAAGGCGTCGTGCGGATCCTCGCGCGGCCCGAAGGTGGCGAGCGCGAACTGCGGCGCGAGCACCATCGGAACGTCCTTCAGCGAGTGCACCGCGATGTCGGCGCGCCCTTCGTCGAGCGCGACCTCGAGCTCCTTCACGAAGAGCCCCTTGCCGCCGACCTGCGCGAGGGGGCGGTCGAGGACCCGGTCGCCCTTCGTCGTCATGCCCACCGCCTCCACGGCGAGCCCCGGATGACGCGCGCGGAGCGCTTCTCCGACCATTTCCGTCTGGCGCATCGCGAGGCGGCTTTCCCGCGTGGCGATGCGGATGCGTGCGGGGATGTCAGCCATGGAACCGGTAATGCTACTACGGTCCCCGCCGATGCTGCGCTGCGGTAAGATGGAATGCCTCCTCCGCGCACCGCGGGAATCGCACGACCATGACCGCCGCGCGCCTGCGCGAGATTCCCTACAACTACACGTCGTTTTCGGACCGCGAGATCGCGATCCGCCTGCTCGGCGCCCGGGGCTGGGCGGCGATCGAGGAGCTGCGCGACCAGCGCCGCACCGGCCGCTCCGCGCGCATGCTCTACGAGGTGCTGGGCGACATCTGGGTCGTGCGGCGCAACCCCTACCTGCAGGACGACCTGCTCGACAACCCGAAGCGCCTGCGCCTCCTCGTCGAGGCGATGCGCCATCGGCTGCGCGAGATCGAGAAGCGGCGCACGCCCGAGGCCGCCTCGGACGACCGGGTGGCCGAGCTCATCGCGCTCGCCCGCGGCGCCGTCGATGCCTTCGAGGCGGAGTTCGAGGAGACGCGCGAGCTGCGACGGCGGGCGCTGCGCCGTCTCGGCGCCATCACGCGGCGCGACAACGTCTCCTTCGACGGCCTCGCGCGGGTTTCGCATGTGACCGATGCGACGGACTGGCGCGTGGAGTACCCGTTCGTCGTGGTCGCTCCCGACACGGAGGAGGAGTGCGCGCCGCTCGTGCGCGCGCTCGTGGAGCTCGGCTTCACCGTCATCCCGCGCGGCGGCGGCACCGGCTACACCGGCGGCGCGGTTCCGCTGGAGCGCATGAGCGCGGTCGTGAACACGGAGAAGCTCGAATCGCTGGGCGAAGTCGAGCGCGTCGTGCTGCCCGGGCTCGACGCGCCCGTGCCCGTGATCCGCTGCGGAGCGGGCGTGGTGACCAAGCGCGTGATGGAAGCGGCCGAAGCCGAGGGGCTCGCGTTCGCGGTCGATCCGACGTCCTCGGATGCCTCGTGCATCGGCGGCAACGTCGCGATGAACGCGGGCGGCAAGAAGGCGGTGCTGTGGGGCACGGCGCTCGACAACCTCGCCGCCTGGCGCATGGTGACGCCGTCGGGCGATTGGCTCGAGGTGGAGCGCGTGGGCCACAGCCTGAGCAAGATCCACGAGGCGCCCCTCGCCCGCTTCCGGCTGCGCACCTTCGAGGCCGACGGCCGCACCGTGAAATGCGAGGAGACGCTCGAGATCGAGGGAAGGCGCCTGCGCAAGGAAGGCCTCGGCAAGGACGTGACCGACAAGTTCCTCGGCGGGCTCCCCGGCGTGCAGAAGGAAGGCTGCGACGGGCTCATCACCTCGGCCACGTTCGTGCTGCACCGCATGCCGGCGCACACGCGCACGTTCTGCCTCGAGTTCTTCGGCGAGGTGCGGCGCGCGGTGCCGGCGATCGTCGAGGTGAAGCGCTCCGTCGAGGCGAACCCGCGCGTGCAGCTCGCGGGCCTCGAGCACCTCGACGAGCGCTACGTGAAGGCGGTCGGCTACGCGACCAAGGCGAGGAGCCGCGGCCGCCCGCGCATGATCCTGCTGGGCGACATCGTGGGCGACGACGAGGACGCCGTCGCGCAGGCGGCCTCGCAGGTCGTGCGCATCGCCAACGCCCGCGACGGCGAGGGCTTCGTCGCCGCGAGCCCCGAGGCGAGGAAGCGCTTCTGGCTCGACCGCGCGCGCACCGCGGCGATCTCCAGGCACACCAACGCGTTCAAGATCAACGAGGACGTCGTGATCCCGCTCGAGCGCCTCGGCGACTACACCGACGGCATCGAGCGCATCAACATCGAGCTTTCGATCGGCAACAAGCTGAAGCTCCTCGCGGCGCTCCGCGAGTATTTCACGGGGGAGCTCGCGGTCGCGGGCGACGAGGCGAAGCTCGACAAGGCGGAGTTCTTCGGCGACCGCGCCGCGCAGGCCCTCGAGCTCCTCGAGGAGACGCGGGCGCGCTGGTCGGGCTACCTCGCGGCGATCGACGATCCGGCGACGTTCGGGGAGCTGCAGGCGCGCCGCGTACGCGTCTCCTGGAAGCGCGAGGTGCTCGAGCGGCTGCGCGAGATCTTCGAGGGCCGCGCGTTCGCGCCGGTGGTCGCGGGCGCGGAGGCGGTGCACGCCCGCGTCCTTCGCTCGCGCGTCTTCGTCGCGCTCCACATGCATGCGGGCGACGGCAACGTGCACACCAACATTCCCGTGAACTCCGACGACTACGAGATGCTCGCCGAGGCGAACCAGGCGGTGGCGCGCATCATGCGCTTCGCGAAGAGCCTGGGCGGCGTCGTTTCCGGGGAGCACGGCATCGGCATCACCAAGATCGAGTACCTGGAGCCGGCGGAGATCGAGGCGTTCGCCGCGTACAAGCGGCGCGTGGATCCGGAGGGCCGCTTCAACCGCGGCAAGCTCGCGCGCGGCGCCGACCTCGCGAACGCCTACACGCCGTCCTTCGCGCTCATCGGCCACGAGTCGCTGATCCTCGAGCAGAACGAGATCGGCGCGATCGCCGACTCGTTCAAGGACTGCCTGCGCTGCGGCAAGTGCAAGCCGGTGTGCGCGACGCACGTGCCGCGCGCGAACCTCCTCTACAGCCCGCGCAACAAGATCCTCGCCGCATCGCTCCTCACCGAGGCCTTTCTCTACGAGGAGCAGACGCGCCGCGGCGTGAGCATCCGCCACTTCGAGGAATACGGCGACGTCGCGGACCATTGCACGGTGTGCCACAAGTGCGTCTCGCCCTGCCCGGTCGACATCGACTTCGGCGACGTGTCGGTGGCGATGAGGAATCTCCTCGCGAGGCTTCGCAAGCGCCGCTTCAATCCCGGCACCTGGGCATCGCTGCAATTCCTGAACGCGACCGATCCCGCCCGCATCAAGCTCATCAAGACGGTGTTGGTCGACATCGGCTACCGGGCGCAGCGCGCGGCGAACAAGCTCTGGGGCCGGCTTCCCGTGGTGCAGAACCAGGTCCGCCGTCCGCCCGAGACGCACGGCAAGCCCGGGTTGCGCGCGCAGGTGATCCACTTCATCAACAAGCCGATGCCGGGCGGGCTGCCGAAGAAGACGGCGCGCGCGCTCCTCGACCTCGAGGACCCGGCGATCGTGCCGATCATCCGCGATCCCGCGAAGGTGAGCGAGGAATCGGAGGCGGTGTTCTATTTCCCCGGGTGCGGCTCCGAGCGCCTCTTCGGACAGGTGGGCCTCGCCACGCAGGCGCTCCTCTACCACGTGGGGAGCCAGTGCGTGCTCCCGCCGGGCTACCTCTGCTGCGGCTACCCGCAGACCTCGGCGGGCCGCGCCGACAAGGGCGAGGAGATCACGGTCAAGAACCGGGTGCTCTTCCACCGCGTCGCGAACACCCTCAACTACCTCGACATCAGGACCGTCGTGGTCTCCTGCGGAACGTGCATGGACCAGCTGCAGAAGTACGAATTCGACCGCATCTTCCCGGGCTCGCGCCTGCTCGACATCCACGAGTACCTGATGGAGAAGGGCGTGAAGCTCGACGGCGTCGAGGGCGTGC
>DATIZV010000093.1:0-2869 GCA_035516915.1 Usitatibacter sp.
CCCTCGGCCCCGTTCACCAGCAAGTTGGGGAACCGCGTGGGCAGCACCACGGGCTCGGTCAAGGACTCGTCGTAGTTGGGGACGAAGTCGACCGTCTCCTTGTCGAGGTCGGCGAGGAGCTCGTGGGCGATCTTCGCCATGCGGATCTCGGTGTAGCGCATGGCCGCGGCGTTGTCGCCGTCCACCGAGCCGAAGTTGCCCTGCCCGTCGACGAGCGGATAGCGCAGGCTGAAGTCCTGCGCCATGCGCACGATCGTGTCGTACACCGCGGTGTCGCCGTGCGGGTGGTACTTGCCGATCACGTCGCCCACGATGCGCGCCGATTTCTTGTACGGCCGGTTCCAGTCGTTCGAAAGCTCGTGCATCGCGTAGAGCACGCGCCGATGCACCGGTTTCAGGCCGTCGCGAACGTCGGGAAGCGCACGGCCGACGATCACGCTCATCGCGTAATCGAGATACGAACGGCGCATCTCCTGCTCGAGGCTGATGGGATGCGTTTCTTTCGCGAAGGATTCCATGGCTTCCGGGGGGCAAGAGCGCGGGAGCCGCGCCCTAACTACTTGTTTTTTAGAATGAATTGGGCGAATTGCCGAACCCGAATTGTAACACATCGGGGCGGCACTTTCCATCGGCCGACATGGTCATACGGCGCGTGGCCCGATCGCAGAACCACCCGCTCTCGCAACTCGGCCCCAAGGGGCCATTCCCGTTGTGGAGGGAAGACCCGTTTGTGTATGATGTCGCGAGCAGTTTTCGGGCGGTGAGCCAGAGAAAACCCCAAAGCGGCACAACAACCATCCAAACCTCTCGGGAGTTCCGAACATGAAGATTTCCTCGAAGCTCGCCGCCGGAAGCGCCGTCCTCGCGCTCGCCGTCGGTTCGGCCTACGCCGACTTCACCCCTGACCTGCAGGATTCCAGCGGTCACGCGGTGCGCGACGCCTCCGGCCATTGCGTCGTGACCTCCGGCGTCGTACTGCCCGAGTGCGCCGGCGCGAAGACGCCGGAGCCGGCCGCGCCGGCCGCCCCGTCGCAGCCCGCCGCTCCTGCCGCGCCCGAAGCGCCCGCCGCGCCGATGGCCGCTCCCGCGGCTCCGTCTTCCGTGCGCCAGTCCGTGGTGATCCAGGCCGATGCGCTGTTCGACTTCGACAAGTCGGTGGTGCGTCCGGACGGCAAGAAGGCGATCGACGAAGCCCTCGACAAGCTGAACGGCGTGGACGTCGAGATGGTGATCGCCACCGGCCATACCGACTCGATCGGCACCGAGCGGTACAACCAGAAGCTTTCGGAGCGGCGCGCCGCCGCGGTGAAGGCGTACCTGGTGAGCAAGGGCATCGCCGCCTCGAAGATCACCACCATCGGCAAGGGCGAGACCGAGCCGGTCGCGACCAACAAGACCGCCGCCGGCCGCCAGAAGAACCGCCGCGTGGACATCGAGTTCCGGGGCACGAAGCAGTAACGTACCCGTCATACCGGGCAGAAAACCCCGCTCCGGCGGGGTTTTTTGTTCGCCTTCCGCGATGGAGAAAGTCGACACCCTCGTCTGCGCAGCCCACGTGATCCCGATCGAGCCGCGGGCGGTGCTCGCGCGGCACGCGGTGGCGATCCGCGACGGGCGCATCGCCGCGCTCGCGCCCATCGACGAGGCGCTCGGGCGATTCGAGGCGCGCGAGGTCGTGGACCTCGATCGGCACGTGCTCCTTCCCGGGCTCGTCAACCTGCACTGCCACGCCGCCATGGCGCTGCTGCGCGGCCTCGCCGACGACCGCCACCTCATGGCATGGCTCGAGGAGCACATCTGGCCCGCGGAGTCGCGGCACGTGAGCGACGAGTTCGTGCACGACGGCTGCCTCCTCGCGATGGCCGAGATGCTGCGCGCGGGCGTCACCTGTGTGAACGACATGTATTTCTTTCCCGGCGCGGCCGCGCGCGCCTCGCTGAGGGCCGGGATGCGCGCCGCGCTCGGCATGATCGCGATCGAGTTCCCGAGCGCCTACGCCGCGGATCCGCAGGAATACCTGGAGAAGGGCCTCGCCACGCGCGACGCGTATCGCGGCGAGCCGCTGCTCTCGTTCTGCCTCGCGCCGCACGCGCCCTATACCGTGGGCGACGAGACGCTCAAGCGGATCGCCGTGCTCTCCGAGGAGCTCGACGTCCCGATCCACACCCACGTGCACGAGACGCGCGACGAGGTCGCGCAGGGTCTCGAGCGCAACGGCGTGCGGCCGATCGAGCGGCTGCGCCGCCTCGGCGTGGTCGGCCCGCGGCTGGTGGCGGTGCACTCGGTGCATCTCGACGACGCCGAGATCGAGCTCTTCGCGCGTGAGGACGTGAGCGTCGCCCATTGCCCGTCCTCGAACATGAAGCTCGCGAGCGGCATCGCGCCGATCGCGCGGTTGCGCGCGCGCGGCGTGCGCGTGGGCCTGGGCACGGACGGCGCGGCGAGCAACAACCGGCTCGACGTGCTCACGGAAATGCGCAACGCCGCCCTGCTCGCCAAGGTGACGAGCGGCGATGCGGCCGTGGTGAGCGCCCTCGAAGCGCTCGAGATGGCGACGCTCGCGGGCGCCCGTGCGCTCGGGCTGGACGAGCGCATCGGCTCGATCGTGCCCGGCAAGTCCGCGGACCTCGCCGCGATCGAGCTCGCATCGATCGAGACCGTGCCGTGCTTCGATCCGGCCTCGCACGTGGCCTACGCGGCGGGGCGCGAGCACGTCACGCACGTCTGGATCGAGGGAAAGCCGCGCCTGGTCGAGCGGCGCCTGCAGACGATCGACGAGGACGACCTGAAGGACCGTGCCGCATGGTGGCAGCGAAGGATGGCATGATGGTCCTCGCGCCCCCCTGCCTTTGCCGATGAACAGCGCCAA
>DATIZV010000094.1:0-6373 GCA_035516915.1 Usitatibacter sp.
CTCGATGCGCTCGGGACCCGCCGCGATCCCGAGCGCGCCCTGCAGCGTGGGCATGCCGGCCTCCGTCACGAGCCGCTGCGGGCGCTTCAGCAGGAAAAGGGGGCGGATCCCTTTTTCTCCATGGCGGGACGCGCCTTCGCCCTTGCGGGAAAAGGGGCCTCGCCCCTTTTCCCAGTCGCGTCCGGGACGATGGTCGTCGGCGAGCGCGATGCCGTAGACGCGGTCACGGCCGAGCCGCGCCGCGAGCCGCTCGACCAGGCGTTCGCGCTCGAGCGCCTGCTCCCGCTCGCCCGGAAGCCAGGAGGAAGCGCGGGAAGCTCGCGGTACGAGCGCATCGGCGGCGAGCGCGAGCGCGATGGTGGGAGCCGGCAGCTCGATCCTCGCGAGCTTCTCGCGTGCGATGGCGAGGATGAAATCCGCCTCGCGTTCCGGGGAGGCGAATTCCAGCGCAACGCGCGTGTGCGCCCTTCGCACATGCTCGAGCGTGAGCGCGATGCGTTGGGCGCCGGCTCCTCGGCCACGCAACGCGCCTTCGAGCTCCGCGAGCATGCGCCGCAGCGCGAAGGCGATCGCGTCGACTCCCTCCGCCTCGCACGGCAGCTCCAGGCGCGATCGGAAGCGCGGGGGGGCCGCGTAGGGCACGCGCGGATCGGCGCTGCGTCCCACCAGGCGAGCGAGCGAGTCGGCGATTTCCGGACCGAAGCGTCGCGCGAGCCCTTCGGCCGGAAGCGCCAGCGCGTCGCGCATGCGCAGGATGCCGAGATCCGCGAGGCGTGCGAGCGTCCTTTGCGGCCAATCGAGGAGGAAGAGCGGAAGGTCCGCGAGCCGCGTCTCGAGGTCCTCGAGCATGAGGCAGCCGCGCGCGCGAATGCCCTGCGCCGCAGCGCGCGCGAACAGACGCGCGGCGAGCGGCGTGGGCGCGATGCCGAGCGCCGCGCGCAGGCCGAGCTCCCGCACGCCCTGGCGAACCGCTGCCGCGAGGCGCGCATGGCCCCCGAAAAGGCGCAGGCTCGGCTCGACTTCGAGCGAAATGCCCTGCGTTTCCACGCTCGCCATCGGCGTGAACTGTCCGGCCCATGCGGCGAGGCGTTCCAGCGTCTCCTTCTCCGCATGCGGATCGCGCGCGACGATGCGAAGGTTCCCGGCGATCGCCTTGGCCGCGGCGACCGCCTGGCCATCGCGAACGCCCATCGCGCGTGCGGCGGCGTTCGCGCAGGCGACGACGGGCCGCTGGGCGGGCCCCTCGGCGATGACGAGCGCGTCGGGCGCGGCGCCGGCGCGTTCGACGATCTGCAAAGGCAAGGAAGGCAGCTCGAGCGCGAGCCAGAGCATGGCGCGGCTTCCTCAGGCGGCGAGGCGCGGGATCGGCCGGGAAAGCTCGGCGGTAACGAGGGACGGTTGCGGAGCCGCTTGCTGCGCTTCGATCGCGGCGATGCGCGGACGCCCAACGAGCGCGATCCGGACGGGTTCGGCGAGCGGCGGACCGCGCCGCTTCGGGATGCGAAGCGCGAGCGCCCCTTCGCACGCGGACACCACCACGCGAAGATGCGCGGGCGTCGAGCACGCTTCGGCCGCGGTGGATCGATAGAGCACCGCCAACGAGCGGCCGGCCTGCGCCGCCATCTGCAAGCGGCGCAGCCATGCATAATCGCAATCGTCCGTACGCGCGCGCGATCCCGCTGAAAGCGAGCTCGAGAGCCACAGCAGCATCGCGCCGCACGCCCCCGATCGCAGCGCCTGCTCGGCAGCCCACAGCGCGTCCTCGCGATGCGCGGGCTCCACGATCATGCAGCGTTCGAGCGCGAGGCCGGCGGCCGAGAGCGCGGGGGCGTACGGAAGGTGCGGCGGACCGATCCAAGCGACGAGGCGCCCGCCTTCGGAAGCACGCGCGAGCGCGCCGCACAGGAAGGCGACCTCGCCGACGCCGGCTCCATCGTGGAGAACCTCGCCGAGCGTGCCGAGCGGCCAGCCGCCGCCCGGCAGCTCGCGATCGAGCGCTTCGTGACCGGTGGCCACGATTTCGTTCGGCCCATGCTCGAGCTCGCCTCCGCGCCACACGCCGGGAATGCGCGCCGGATCCTGCATCGCGAGCTTCATGGCGCGCTCCGCGCCGAGAGGTTGCGGATCACGCCGACGGCGACTCCCTCGATCTCGAGCGGCTGGCGCTCGAGGTCGAGGTGCAGCGTCTGGAAATCGGGGTTCGCGGGAACGAGCTCGGCCTTGCGGCCGCGCAGCCGGAGGCGCTTCACTGTGACGTCGTCGCCCAGGCGCGCGACCACGATCTGCCCGCTCTTCGCTTCGCGCGTGCGATGCACGACGAGCCAGTCGCCATCGAGGATGCCCTCGTCGCGCATCGAAAGACCTTTCACCTGCAGCAGGTAATCGGCGCGCGGGCGGAAAAGATCCGGATCGACGGGATAGCGCCCGAGCAGGTTCTCGATGGCGAGGATGGGACTGCCGGCGGCCACGCGACCCACGAGCGCAAGGCCGCCCTCCTCCTTCACGCGGATGCCCCGCGCGAGCCCCGCATCGAGCTCGATCGCGCCCTTGCGCTCGAGCGTCGCGAGATGCTTGAAGACCGCGTTGGTCGAGGCGAGGCCGAGCGCGCGCGCGAGCTCGGTACGCGAAGGCGGCCTGCCGTGCGCATCGATGTGGCCGCGGATGGCTTCGAGGATCTCGGCCTGGCGTGCAGTGAGGGGCGTTTCCATGGCGGCGGCCCGTGAAAGCCGGGGGTGGTGACAATATTATCACCTTCGATTTTCCCGCGGCAAGCCGGGCCGTCCGGCTCATCCGCCGCAGGCGCGCCGCGAACCGGCGGGCCGCGCCGCAGCGCAAGCGCCTGGATTACAATCCACAGCGCGCATGCCTCGCCAACTATTTCGACAAGAGGCGATCGACGCCCAGCGCGAGAAGTTTCTCGGCGAGGCCATCATCGCCCGACCCGTCCCCGCCTGGGTCTTCACCCTGCTCGCAGCGGGCACCGCCGCGCTCCTCATCATCGTCGCCCTGTGGGGGCAATACACGCGCCGCGAGCGGGTGGAAGGCTATCTCGCCCTCGACGCCGGAGCCGCGCGCGTGCTGATTCCCGATGCCGGCCGCGTGACCGAGCTCCTCATCAAGGAAGGCGAGGAAGTGAAGTCGGGCGATCCCATGGCGCGCATCTCCCTCGACCGCTCGATGATCTCGGGGGGCTCCACCAACGCGGCGGTCGCGGCCGAGATGGAGACGCGCCGTGGCATCCTCGAGCGCGAGGAGGCGCAGCTGCGCGACCTCGGCGTGCAGCAGCTCGAGCAGCTCAAGCAGCACGAAAGGGACCTGCAGGGCGAGCTCTCCCAGATCGACGCCGAGATGAAGCTGCAGCAGGTGCGCATCAAGAGCGCGCGCGACCAGCTCGCGCGCTACCAGGGGCTCGCCGGCGAGAAGAAGTTCGTCTCCGAGGCGCTCGTGAAGCAGAAGGCGGACGAGGTCACCGACCAGGAGATCAAGCTGCAGTCGCTCGTCCGCCAGCGCTCGCAGGTGCAGCAAGACCTGGAATCGGCGCGCCTCGAGGAGCCCACGGTGGCGATTCGCTCGCGCACCCAGGTCGAGCAGGTCGAGCGGCAGGCGAGCGAGCTGCAGGAAAACCTCACCCAGCTGCAGTCGCGGACCGAGACGGTGATCCGCGCGCCGATCTCGGGCGTGGTCACGAACATCGCCGTGAACCGCGGCCAGTCGACCGCCGCCGATGCGCCGCTTGCGACGGTGCTGCCCAGGGGCAGCGGCCTGCACGTGGAGCTCCTCGTGCCCACGCGCGCGATCGGCTTCGTGAAGACGGGACAGGAGGTGCTGCTTCGTTACGACGCATTTCCCTACGAGCGCTTCGGCCAGTACCACGGGCGGATCACCGACATCGGGCGCAACGTGTGGTCGTCGGGAGACCGCGTCGGGCCGCTCTCGGTGCACGAGCCGGTCTACCGCGTGGACGTCGCGCTCGACCAGCAGAAGGTCTCGGCCCTCGGACAGGAGTTCTCGCTGCGGCCGGGCATGCTGGTGAACGCGGACCTGCTCCTCGAGCGGCGCACGCTCTTCGAATGGGTGTTCGAGCCGGTGCTCAAGCTAAAGGACCGCATCTGATGCCTTTCTTCTCGGACCTGCTCGGGCGGCGCGTTCCGGTGATCCTGCAGAGCGAGGCGCCCGAGTGCGGCATCGCCTGCCTCGCGATGGTCGCCTCGTACCACGGGCACCGCACCGACCTCTCGGCGATGCGCCTGCGGCTCTCGCCATCGCTCAAGGGCATCACGCTCAAGCACGTCGCGCAGATCGCCGAGGCGATGGGCATGACCGCGCGCGGCGTCCAAGTGCCGCTCGAGTCGCTCGGGAAGCTCCGGCTGCCCTCGGTGCTGCACTGGGACATGAACCATTTCGTCGTGCTCACCGGGGTCAAGGGCCGCAGGATCACGGTGCACGACCCGGCGCGCGGAAAGCGCGTGCTCGCGCTGGACGACGTGTCCCGGCACTTCACCGGCGTGGCGATGGAATTCACGCCCACGGGCGCCTTCGAGAAGAAGGACGAGCGCGAGAGGATCCACTCCTGGCAGCTGCTCGGCGTCGCCTCCGGAATGAAGGGCACGATCGCGCAGATCCTGCTCCTCTCGCTCGCGCTCGAGGTGTTCGCGATCGCCATGCCGTTCTTCCTGCAGCTCACCGTGGACCGGGTGCTCGTCGGGCGCGACGTCGATCTGCTGACCGTCCTGGGGATCGCGTTCGCCACGCTCGTGGTGATCCAGGCGGTGATCTTCGCCGTGCGCGCCTGGGTGGGCGTCTACCTCAGCACGCACATCAACCTGAAGCTCCTCACCACCCTCTTCAACCACATGCTGCGGCTGCCGCTCGCATGGTTCGAGAAGAGGAACATCGGCGACATCGTCTCGAAGTTCCGCAGCGTCGACGCGATCCAGCGCACGCTTTCCACGACCTTCCTCGAGTCCATGGTGGATGGCGTGATGGTCATCCTCACGGTGGTGGTGATGACGTACTACAGCCCCACCCTCACCATGGTGGTGCTCGCCGCGGCCCTCGTCTACGGGACGTTGCGGTGGATCTTCTATTACCCGCAGCGCTACGCGACCGACGAGCAGCTCGCGCACGAGGCGCGCAGCGGCACGCATTTCATCGAGACGCTGCGCGGCATGATGGCGATCAAGCTCAACCTGCGCGAATCCGAGCGCCGATCCGCCTACCAGAACCTGGTGGTCGACCAGACGAACGCCGGCGTGCGCGTGCAGAACGTCGGGATCGTGCAGCGCGCGGCCAACAACCTCATCTTCGGCCTCGAGAACGTGATCGTCATCTGGCTCGGCGCGCTCGCCGTGATGGACGGACGGTTCACGGTCGGGATGCTCTACGCCTTCATCGGCTTCCAGACGGTGTTCCTCACGCGGGTGATCGCGCTCATCGACAAGTGGAACGACTTCCGGATGCTCGACCTGCACGCGGAGCGCATCGCCGACATCGCGCTATCCGAGATGGAAAGCGGCAAGCCTCCGCTTCCCGTGGAATCCGCCGGCGGGACGCTCACGATCGAGGCGCGCGAGGTGGGCTTCGCGTACGGCCCCGAGGGCTTCGTCTTCCGCGACATGAACCTCTCCGTCGCACCGGGGGAGACGGTCGCGATCGTGGGTCCGTCGGGCTGCGGGAAGACGACGCTCGTGAAGGTGCTCCTCGGCCTTCTCCCGGCGACCGAGGGCGAAGTGCGCGTGAATGGCCGCAGCCTCGTGGACTGGGATCCCGCGCAGTACCGGTCGCGCATCGGTGCGGTGATGCAGGACGACCAGCTCTTCGTCGGCACGATCGAGGACAACATCAGCTTCTTCGATACCGAGCACGACCCCCAGCGCGTGCGCGAATGCGCGCGTCTTGCCATGATCGACGAGGAGATCATGGCGATGCCGATGCAGTACAACACCATCGTCGGCAGCCTCGGCATGGCGCTTTCTGGCGGGCAGAAGCAACGCGTTCTGCTCGCGCGGGCGCTGTACCGAAAGCCGCAGGTGCTCTTCCTGGACGAGGCGTTCGATCAGCTGGATGTGGCGCTGGAACGGCGGATCAGCTCCTCTCTGCGGAGCGCATCGCTCGCGCTGGTCGTGGTAAGCCATCGCCCGGAAACGATCGAAGCGACCGCAAGACGAATTGATTTCATGACCAACAAGAAGATCGAATCGGTCGCGCTCAACTTAGCCTGACGTCGAAATTCAGTACGGGCAAGTCTCAGCGGAACCTCCACCAATGACGGCAAGGTGAAGTTGGCTGAGTTCGTTGATCTCATCGTCTCCAGACTCCCGCGTCACTTCGATCAGCTCTTCCACAACTAAAAGTTGGCTTTCCATTTGCGCGG
>DATIZV010000095.1:0-19192 GCA_035516915.1 Usitatibacter sp.
CGAACGCCTACCGCATCGCCTACGACGTGGTGGACGCCCCGGCCGTGCTGTACAACCACAAGCTGGAGCTTTCCGCGGCGCAGGAGATCTGGCCGAACATCGGGTTCCACGCGATGCGCGAGCACGGCGGGCTCGTGGCGCATTCGGACAAGCTCGCCGCCTGACCTCTTTCGTCACGCGAGCTGGAAGAGCACCAGCGAGCGTGCCGTCACCACGTATTCCTGTCGCGCGGGAAAGCGCGCGTCGTCGCGCGGTTCCTCGGGCATGTTGGTGTCCATGCGCAGCTGCCATTCGCCGCCGCCGTTCATCTCGGGCAGCCGGAACCTCACCACGTCCTGCCAGGAATTGAAGACGATGAGGAGCGTCGCGAGCTCGCCGCGCCGCCGGATGCCGGTCTCGCGCGCGCGGCCGTCGAGCAGCATGCCGAAGCAGCGGATCGTGCCGTCGTCCCATTGCTCCGGCTTCATCGGCTCGCCGCTCGCGTCGATCCATGTCACGTCGCGCACTTCCAGCTCCTCGTCCCAGGCGCCGGTGAGCCAGCGCACGCGGCGCAGGATCGGGTACTGCTGGCGCAGCGCGACGAGGCGCCGCGTGTAGTCGACGAGCCGCCTGCCGCGCTCGTCGTGGTCCCAGTGCACCCAGGAGATCGCGTTGTCCTGCGCGTAGGCGTTGTTATTTCCCTTCTGCGTGCGGCCGAACTCGTCGCCCGCGACGATCATCGGCGTGCCTTGCGAGAGGAGCAGCGTCCCCATCAGGTTCTTGATCTGCCGCTCGCGCAGGCCGTTCACGGCCTGGTCATCGGTCTCGCCCTCGACGCCGTGGTTCCAGGAGCGATTGTCGGAATGCCCGTCGCGGTTCTCCTCGCCGTTCGCCTCGTTGTGCTTGTCGTTGTAGGTGACGAGGTCGTGCAGCGTGAAGCCGTCGTGCGCGGTGAGGAAGTTCACGCTCGCCCACGGCTGGCGGCCGCGGTGGTTGAACACGTCCGGCGAGCCGCAAAGGCGCGGGGCGAGGGCGGCGGGGCTCGCCTCGCCGCGCCAGTAGTCGCGCACGGTGTCGCGGAACTTGTCGTTCCACTCCGCCCATCCCGGCGGGAAGGCGCCGACCTGGTAGCCGCCCGGGCCGCAATCCCAGGGCTCGGCGATGAGCTTCACCTTCGCGAGCACCGGGTCCTGCATCACCGCCTTCATGAAGCCGTTGTGCGTGTCGAAGCCGCCCGGCTCGCGCGCGAGGATCGTGCCGAGGTCGAAGCGGAAGCCGTCGACGTGCATCTCCTGCGCCCAGTAGCGCAGGCTGTCGCACACCATCTGGATGACCACCGGGTGCGAGAGGTTCAAGGTGTTGCCGGTGCCGGCGTCGTTGATGTAGTAGCGGCGGTCGTCGGGCATCAGCCGGTAGTACGAGGGATTGTCGATGCCCTTGAACGAGAGCGTGGGCCCGAGCTCGTTGCCTTCGGCGGTGTGGTTGTAGACCACGTCGATGATCACCTCGAGGCCCGCGTCGTGGAAGCGCGCCACCATCTCCTTGAACTCCTGCAGCGTGCGCGCGGGATCGGCGGCATAGCGCGGGTCGGGCGCGAAGAAGCCGATCGAGTTGTAGCCCCAGTAGTTCGTGAGGCCGCGCTCGAGGAGGAAGCTGTCGTTGACGAAGGTGTGCACCGGAAGGAGCTCGAGCGCGGTCACGCCGAGCGAGCGGACGTAGCCCACCACGTCGGCATGCGAAAGCCCGCGATAGGTGCCGCGCTCGCCCTCGGGCACGGACGGATTGAGCCGCGTGTAGCCCTTCACGTGCGTCTCGTAGATGATGGTGCGGTCCCAGGGAGCGTGCGGGCGCTTCGCCTCGCGCTCCCACACGAAGTTCGGGTCGACCACGACGCACTTCGGCACGAAGGGCGCGCTGTCGCGCTCGTCGAAGGAGAGGTCGCTCGCAGGATCGCCGAGCTTGTAGGCGAACACCGCGGGATCCCAGCGCAGCTCCCCGACGTGGGCGCGCGCGTACGGGTCCATCACCAGCTTGTTCGGGTTGAAGCGCAGGCCCTCCTCGGGCCGCCACGATCCGTGCACGCGGTAGCCGTAGACCTGCCCGGGGCCGATCTCGGGGACGTAGCCGTGCCAGGTCTCGTCGCGGTATTCGGGCAGGACGATGCGCGCCGATTCGCGGCCGTCCGGGTCGAAGAGGCACAGCTCGACTTTCGTCGCGTTGGCCGAGAAGAGCGCGAAGTTCACGCCGTGCCCGTCCCAGGTGGCGCCGCGCGGATAGGGCGATCCCTCGCGGACCGCGGCCTCGATCTTGAGCTCGGGAGCGTTCATGGCCGTGCTTCTTCTTTCCCGGTGACGCGCGACAGGGCGCAACTCTTTGACAGCCCGGGCGCGCTCCGTTTCAATCGCGATCCGCCTCGCGCGCATGGAACGGCGCGGGACAATCGTCGATCCGAGGCTCCCACATGTCCGCATCCCCGTCGTGGCTCGCCTATGCCCTGGGCTCCGCCTTCTTCGCCGGCCTCACGGCGATCCTCGGCAAGCTCGGCGTCGAAGGGCTCAACTCGAACTTGGCGACGTTCATCCGCACCGTGGTGGTCCTCGGCGTGACCGGAGGGCTGGTGAGCTGGCAGCGCGATTGGACGATGCCCTCGCGGCTCGCGGCGCGGCCGCTCGCCTTCCTCGTCCTGTCCGGAGTCGCGAGCGGGCTTTCCTGGTTGTGCTACTACCGCGCGCTGCAACTCGCGCCCGCCTCGCGCGTCGCCCCGATCGACAAGCTGAGCGTGGCCTTCGCGATCGCGCTCGGCGTCACCGTCCTCGGCGAGCCGCTCACGGCGCGCGTCGCGATCGGCGGCGCGCTGGTCGTGGCGGGCGCCCTGGTGATTGCATTAGGCTGAAGGACACGTTATGTTCAGCTTTGCGCAAGGCCGGTTCGATATACCCTTAGAGGTTGGCCACCTGCAATTCCCGCCCGCGGCTTCCGCGAGGCGGCCTCCCCTCCAGCAAGGCGTCCCCGTGCGAAGACTCGTGACGCAGTACAACAAGGACTACTACGGCGGCGCGCTGATGATCCTCATCGGCCTCTGGGCCGCCATCCAGGGCAAGAGCTACGCGATCGGCACGCTGAGCCGCATGGGCCCGGGATTCTTCCCGACCGCGCTCGGCGTGATCCTCACGCTCCTCGGCATCGCGATCGCGCTCTCGGCGCGCCGCGTGCCGAAGGACGCGCCCGAGGAGAAGCCCCTCCCGCCCGAATGGCGCGGATGGATCTGCATCATCGCGAGCGTCGCCGCGTTCATCGTGCTCGCCAAATGGGGCGGATTCGTCCCGGCGACCTTCGCCATCACCTTCATCTCCGCGATGGGCGACCGCGACAACACGGTGAAGGGCGCGACCATCCTCTCGCTCGCGATGGTGGCGATCTGCGTGGTCGTCTTCTGGTGGGCGCTCAAGCTTCCCTTCTCGCTCTTCGGCTGGGGGGGCGTGTGATCGAGCAGCCGCTTCTCGACCTCTGGCACGGCTTCGGCGTCGCGCTCGAGCCGCACAACCTGATGTGGTCGTTCTTCGGCGTGCTGATGGGAAACCTCATCGGCGTGCTGCCCGGCATGGGACCGATCTCGGCCATCTCGATGCTGCTGCCGATCACCTTCACCATGCACCCGATTCCCGCGATCCTCATGCTCGCGGGCATCTTCTACGGCTCGCAATACGGCGGCGCGATCGGCGCGATCCTGCTGAACCTCCCCTGCCACCCGCCGCACGCCGTCACCTGCCTCGACGGCTATCCGATGACCCGCGCGGGCAAGGGCGGGACGGCGCTCGGCATCACGATGATCGCCTCCTTCTTCGCAGCCTCCTTCGGCATCATGGTGATGATCTTCGCCTCGCCGCTGCTGGTGAAGATCGCCTTCAAGTTCGGGCCCGCGGAGCTCTTCTCCATCATGCTGCTCGGGCTCGTGTGCGGCGGCACCATGTCGCGCGGCTCGCCGCTCAAGGGCGTGGCGATGACGGTGGTCGGGCTCCTCATCGGCATCGTCGGGACCGACGTGAACAGCGGCGTCGCACGCTTCACCTTCGGCTTCGTGGAGCTCACCGACCGGGTGGAGCTCGTCGCGCTCGCCCTGGGCCTCTTCGGCGTGAGCGAATTCCTGCGCAGCGTGAACCGCATGCATGTCGTGGGCAGCGGCACCAGGGTGCGCATGCGCGACATGCGGCCGAGCAAGGCCGAGCTCAAGCAGGCGTTCTTCCCAATGCTGCGCGGGACGCTCGTGGGCACGCTGTTCGGCGCCATGCCGGGGACCGGCCCTACCATCACCACGTTCGTCGCCTACGCGATCGAGCGCAAGGTCTCGAAGACGCCCAACCGCTTCGGCTACGGCGCGCTCGAGGGCGTGGCGAGCCCGGAGGCCTCCTCGCACTCGAAGACGCAGGTGGACTTCGTGCCCACGATGAGCCTGGGCATTCCCGGCGACCCCGTGATGGCGCTGATCCTCGGCGCGCTCATCATCCAGGGCATCCAGCCCGGGCCGCAGCTCATCACCGAGCACGCCGACCTCTTCTGGGGCCTCATCGCGAGCTTCTGGATCGGCAACATCCTGCTCGTGCTGCTCAACGTGCCGCTGATCGGCGTGTGGGTGAAGCTCCTGCAGGTGCCATACCGCTTCCTCTTCCCGGCCGCGCTCTTCTTCATCGCGATCGGCGTCTACAGCACCAACAACAGCCTGTTCGAGATCGGCGAGGTGCTCGTGTTCGGCCTGCTGGGCTGGCTCTTCATGTCGCTCGAGTTCCAGGTCGCACCGATCCTGCTCGGCTACGTGCTGGGGCCGATGGTGGAGGAGAACTTCCGGCGCGCGCTCCTGCTCTCGCGCGGCGACATGGCGGTCTTCCTGACGCGGCCCATCAGCGCCGCGTTCGTCGTGATCTCCGCCCTGATCGTCGTGCTGCAGCTCTTCTTCGCCGCGCGCGCGGCGCTGCGCAAGCGGCGCGACGGCACCCTCGCGCCCGCCCCGCGGCCGCAGGAGGGGTAGGCGGGCTAGGACGCGCCCGGTCGCCCCTTCGCGAGCTCCCGCATCAACGCGTCGACGTCGACCGGCTTGGTCATGTGCAGGTCCATTCCCGCCCGCAGGCTGTTCGCGCGGTCGTCCTCGCGGCCGTAGCCGGTCACCGCGACGATGAACAGGTTGCGCGTGCGCGGGTCGGCGCGCAGCGCCCGCGCCACCTCGTAGCCATCGAGGTCCGGGAGGCCGATGTCGAGGAGCACGGCGTCCGGCCCGAACTGCGCCGCCGCCTCGACCGCCCGCGCTCCTTCCATCACCAGGCGCGCGTCGTGTCCCTCCGTCTCGAGCACGCGCCGCAGCGACTCGCCCGCGTCGGCGTCGTCGTCCACCACGAGGATGCGGCGCCTGACCGATCCCTTCGCGCTCTCGCCGGCCGCCTTCGCTGCCTGCCCCGGGGCCTGCGCCGAGGCGATGAGCGGAAGGCGCACGATGAACTCGCTCCCCGTGCCGGGGCCGCCGCTCCTCGCCTCGATCGTGCCGCCGTGCAGCTCCACCAGGCGCTTGGCGATCGTGAGGCCGAGGCCGATTCCGGTGTGGCGGTCGCGACCGGGATCCGCCTGCACGAACAGGTCGAAGACGCGCGCCAGCATCGAGGCTTCGATGCCGCGGCCGTCGTCGCGCACGCGCACCACCGCCGAGAACGCGCCGGGGCCCGGCCCCGCATCGGGCTCGATCGACAGCCGGATGCGGCCGCCGCGCTCGCTGAACTTCGAGGCGTTGCTCACCAGGTTGGTGAGGATCTGGTCGATGCGCACCGGGTCGCCCGAGACGAACATCGGCGCGGCGGGGAGGCTCTTCTCGAGCACCTGGCCCATCGCTTCCCGCTCGGCCTGCGTGGCATCGGCCACGCGCTCCGCCGCCGCGGCGAGGTCGACCGGCTCCATGCGCAGCTGGACCTTGCCATGGGTGATGCGCGAGACGTCGAGCAGGTCGTCGATGAGCCGCACCATGCGCTGCGTCTGGCGCTCGATGATCGAGCGCGCGTGCTCGACGAGCGCCGGCTCGTGCGGCGTCGCGAGGAGGTGCGCGGCGTTGCGCACGCCGGCGAGCGGGTTGCGCAGCTCGTGCGCGAGGACCGCGAGGAACTCGTTGCGCCCGCGGTCGAGCTCGCGCAGCGCCCCCTCCGCCTCCGCCATGTCGGTGATGTCGATGGCGCACCCGACGAAGCCCGCGAGCTGCGCGTCCTCGATGAAGCGCGGCGCGGCGACCACCTTCATCCAGCGATAGGGACCGTCGTGGCGTCGAAGCCGCAGCCGCATCTCCAGGTGGCGCCGTTCCCGCAGCGCCGCGGCGCAGGCATCGACGTATTGGGCGCGGTCCTCCGGGTGCACGTACCCGGCCGTGCCGCGCTCGAGCACCTCCGCGGCTTTCGCCCCCACGAACTCCTCGAAGGCGCGGTTCACGAAGCGGCAGCGCTCGAGGTCGTCCACCCAGATCGGCACCGGGGCGGTGTCGGCGAGGAGCTCGAAGCGCCGCTCGCTCTCGAGCGCCGACTGCTCCGCGCGCCGAAGGCTGTCGATGTCCACGAGCAGCACCACCGCGCCCTCGATCCGGTTCTCGAGCGTGCGATACGGGCGCACCCGCAGCAGGTAGCGGCGACCTTCGCGATCGCGAATCTCGCGCTCCTGCGGCGCCACGTTGCGGATCACGTCGATCGCGATGTGTTCGAGGTCGGCCACGCCGATGTCGAGCGTCAGGTCGCCGAGCGGCCGCCCGACGTCGGAAGGAATGAGGTTCAGCAGCTCCTGCGCGGGCGGCGTGAAGCGCCGGATGCGCAGGTCCGGCCCCAGCATCACGATCGGCATGTCGACGCTCGCGAGCAGGTTCACGAAATCGTTGTTGCTCTGCGAGAGCTCGGCGTTGCGGTTCTGCAGCTCGTCGTTGACGGTCGCGAGCTCCTCGTTCGTGCTCTGGATCTCCTCCTTCGAGGTCTCCAGCTCCTCGTTGATGCTCTGCAGCTCCTCGTTGGCGCTCTGCACCTCCTCGTTGGCGCTTTGCAGCTCCTCGTTCGCCGCCTCCTGCTGCTCGATCACCGACTGCAGGTACTCGCGCGAGGCCGCGATCTCCTGCGTGAGGCGGTCGATCTCCTGGCGGCTGGACTCGTCGCGCGAAGCGGGAACCTTCGCGACCTCCGAGCGCGCGTGGTCGGCGAGCGCCTTGGCGCGCGCCCGCTCGCGCGCGGCCGGCTCCTCGAACAGCACGAGGTAGGTCCGGAAGCCGTTGTCCCCGGGATGCACGGGGATCACGGCGAGGTCGACTTCGCGCCATCCGCCGTTGGAGCGCACGCGCAGGCCTTCCTCGCGGACCGCGACCTTCTCGCGCTGCGCGCGGCGCAACCCGCCGCGCACCGCGACGAGCAGCCCCTCGCGCAGCATCTTCAGCAGCTCCAGCGTCGCGCGGCCCGGCGCGGGGGTGAGGAAGGGGCCGGTGTCGCCGCGGAACTGGATCACGTCGAGGTTCTCGTTCACGAGGACTCCCGGCGGGCTGTAGCGCGAAAGGAGCAGGCGGTCGGCCTCGCGCATCGGCTCGACGATGGGGACCTCGCGCGTCGCGGGCCCGGCGGCGAGCGGCGCGCTGGCGGTCAACGATCGGCCGGGCAGCGGCATGGCGAGCGTGGCGGGGTGCGCCGAAGGCTTGCGGACGTAGACCTTGCTCCTCGCATCGAGCAGCTCGAAAAGCTCGCGATACGTGCCGATCGTCTCCGAGCCGCCCAGCCACAGGAAGCCGCCCGGGCACAGCGCATAGTGCAGCAACCGGATGATGCGCTGCTGCAACGCCGGCTCCAGGTAGATCAGCAAGTTGCGGCACGCGACGAGGTCGACGTGCGAGAACGGTGGGTCGGAGAGCACGTTGTGGCGCGCGAACACGCACAGGTCGCGGATCGGCTTCGCGACGCGATAGCCGCCGTCGACCTTCGCGAAGAAGCGGCGCAGGCGCTCGGCGGACACTTCGTGCGCGATGCTCTTCGGGTACACGCCGGCGCGCGCCTTGTCGATGTTGGCGCCGTTCAGGTCGGTCGCGAAGACCTGCAGCGGCAGGCGCCGGCCGCTCGCCTCGGCGAACTCGTTGTAGGCGATCGCGATCGAGTAGGCCTCCTCGCCCGTGGAGCAGCCCACCGACCAGATGCGGATCGGCTCGCGGCGGCCCCGATCCTCGACGAGCTTCGGGAAGACGACGCTCTTCAGCGACTCGAAGGCGGCCGCGTCGCGGAAGAAGCTCGTGACGTTGATGAGCACGTCCGCGTAGAGCGCGTCGAGCTCGGCGGGGTTCGACTCGAGCAGCTGCAGGTACTCGTCGAATCCCTGCAGCCGGTGCAGCACCATGCGGCGGGTGATGCGCCGCCGCAGCGTGTTGCGCTTGTACTTGGAGAAGTCGACGCCGGTCGACTGCCGCAGCGCCTCGACGACGCGCGCGAAGATCGGCTCCTGGGAAGGCTCCGGCTCCACGGCGCCGCGCGCCACGTACGGGTGGTGCGCAAGGCGCACGAGCTCGTGCGCGATCTCGTCCGGGGGCAGCACGAAATCCACCACGCCCGCCGCGATCGCGCTCCTCGGCATGCTGTCCTGCTCGGCGGTGGAGTCCTGCGCGAAGGTGATGCCTCCGGCCGCCTTGATCTCCTCGAGGCCGACGGTGCCGTCGCTCGCCGACCCCGAGAGCACCACGCCGATCGCCTTGTAGCCCTGGCCGTCGGCAAGCGAGCGCATGAACACGTCGATCGCGCGCGCCTGGCCGGACGGGCCCTCGCGCGGCGTGAGCGCGAGCGTTCCCGCCGCGAAGGCGAGCATCGCGTTCGGCGGGATCACGTAGACGTGGTTGGGCTCGATCGGCGCACGGTCGCGCGCCTCGGCGACCGGCATCGCCGTCGAGCGTGCCAGGATCTCCGTGAGCATGCTCTCGTGCGCGGCCGAAAGGTGCTGGATCACGACGTACGCCATGCCGGTATCGGGTGCGAGCGCTTCGAGCAGCCGCTTGATCGCGTCGATGCCGCCTGCCGAGGCGCCGATCGCGACGACGGGGAAGGCGAGCGAAGGCTCCCGCACGCTCGAATCGCCCGCGCTCGCGTCGGAGTTGGGAGTTGCCTGCGGCACCCTGGAGCTCTTTTCCGATCCGGAAGAAGGCGCGGATGGCGGCTTCACCGGCGAGCGGCCGGAGGGGACCTTCGTCTTCCGAGGCATGGGAGCGCGCGTAGGGACGGACGCTTCGCAGCTCGCGGGCGTCTCTGGAGATCCGATTCTGCGCCGAAAGCCGTGCTGCCGGCACGCGCCGCGCGGCACGCTGCTGCGCCTTCGACTTCCCGTGTCCGCCGCCCGAATCGCCGTGCGCTACGGGCCTCCGTGCCCGCCGACCGCCGCGAACACCTGTCCGGTGGAGTAGCTCGATTCCGGCGGCTGCTCCGCCGGGAGGTAGTTGATCGCGACGTCGGCGCCCTCGCGTGCGAACGCGATCGCCGCGGCGCGGCCGATTCCGGAATCGCCGCCGGTGATGAGCGCCTTGCGGCCGTGCAATCGTCCCGATCCCTTGTAGCTCTTCTCGCCGTGGTCGGGGCGCGGTTCCATCCTGCTGCACAGTCCCGGCCAGGGTTGCCGCTGCTTCGGAAAGGGCGGGCGCCGATACGCGGTCTTCGGGTCCCGCGGCCCGGGGATGGGCTGGTCCATGTCGTCTCCTTGCGGTTCCCGCGCGCCCGATGCCGTAGAATCGCCGCTGCATGCGTTCGCTTTCGCACCTCTTCGAGAAGAACCGCGCCTGGTCGGAACGGATCCGCCGCGCCGATCCGGATTTCTTCCCGCGCCTCTCGCGCCAGCAGCGCCCGAGATACCTGTGGATCGGCTGCGCAGACAGCCGCGTCCCGGCCAACGAGATCGTCGACCTCGCGCCCGGCGAGCTCTTCGTGCACCGCAACGTGGCGAACGTCGTCGTGCACACGGACCTCAATTGCCTCTCGGTGATGCAGTTCGCCGTGGAGCTGCTCGAGGTCGAGCACATCATGGTGGTCGGGCACTACGGCTGCAGCGGGGTGGCGGCGGCGCTCGAGAACCGGCGCGTGGGCCTCGCCGACAACTGGCTGCGCCACGTGCAGGACGTGCACATGAAGCACGCCGATCGGATCGGCCGCATCGCCGAGGGAGCCGAGCGTCACGACCGGCTCTGCGAGCTCAACGTGATCGAGCAGGTGGCGCACGCGTGCCAGACCACGATCGTGCGCGAGGCATGGGAGCGCGGCCAGCGCCTCGCCGTGCACGGCTGGGTCTACGGATTGAAGGACGGGCTGCTGCGCGACCTCGACACCACGGTGATGCGCCCCGAGGAAGTGCTCCCCGTGTCGCAGGCCGCGATCGCGAGGCTCTAGCCGCCGGTCGTCCCGAAGAGCGCGCCCACGCCGGCCGTGACGGCCATGGCGATCGCGCCCCAGAAGGCGACACGCGCGGTCCCGCGCCAGATCGGCGCGCCGCCCACCCACGCCGAGAGCACGCCGAGGATCACGAGGAAGAGGAGCGAGGCGCCGCCCACGATCGGGATGAGGCCGCTCATCGGGCTCAGCGCAGTCGCGATCACCGGCAGCGCGGCGCCCAGGGCGAAGCTCGCGGCCGAAGCGCCGGCCGCCTGCAGGGGGCGCGCGCGCAGCGTCTTCGTGATGCCGAGCTCGTCGCGCGCGTGGGCGCCGAGCGCGTCGTGGGCCATGAGCTGCCTGGCGACCTCGTCGGCGAGGCCCGCCTCCAGGCCGCGCTTGCGATAGATGCCCGCGAGCTCGCGATGCTCGGCATCGCTGTCGTTGCGCAGCTCCTCGCGTTCGCGGTCGAGGTCCGCCTTCTCGCTGTCGGCCTGCGAGTGCACCGAGACGTATTCGCCCGCCGCCATCGACATCGCGCCCGCGACGAGCGCCGACGTCCCGGCGAGGATCACCGCCGCGTGGCTGCTGCTCGCCGCGGCCACGCCCACGACGAGGCTCGAGGTGCTGACGATCCCGTCGTTCGCGCCCAGCACGGCGGCGCGAAGCCAGCCCATGCGTTGCGTCTTGTGGTGCTCCCAGTGGCGCCCGCGCATCGCATCTCCCCCCTTGTGTGGCTCGATCCTCCTCGACCGTCGAGGCGGCCCGGCGTTCGCTACGGCGCGCCCAGGGCGCCCTCGCCCTCGAGCGCCTTGTAGTGCACGACGAACAAGGAGGGCAGCGGCCCGAAGATCGCGAGCTCGGCCAGCATCGCCCCGGGCCCGAGCGCCGGCAGCACGCTGCGCGGTCCCATCGCGACGAGGACGATGCACGCGGCGAAGAACCGGGTCTTCATTTCCTGCCTCCTTCCTTTCCGCCCGCGAGGTCGATCGCCCACGCGACGACGTCCTCGAGGACCGTGGTATTGAGGGAGTACCAGATGGTCGGGCCCTCGCGGCGGGTGCTCACCAGGTCCGCGTCCTTGAGCACCGCGAAGTGGTGGGAGAGCGTCGGCTTGGTGGTGTCGAAGCGTTCCGCGATCTCGCCGGCGGTCATCTCGCCGCGGCGCAGCAGGCGCAGGATCTCGCGGCGCGTCGGATCCGCCAGCGCCTTGAACGCGTCGTTGCCCAACCGCATGGAAGTGAGATGCTCGTCTAATTAGACAATGATCGAAATATGCGCCGGCCGGCCGCGCGTTGTCAAGGGTCAACGATCCGGCTCCGTCGCCGGTGCGAGAATCGGTCGGACCATGGCGGCGCGAACGTTCCCGCTAGGAGCGCGACTCCAGCTCCTCCCAGCGCGCCAGAAGCTGCGTGAGCTCACCCTCGATCGCCTCGTGGCGTACATTCATTGCGCGTACGTCGAGCGTGCGGTCCTGGTAGGTCGCCGGGTCGGCGAGCTTCGCGGCGATCCCGGCCTGTTCCTCCTCCAGCGCCTCGAGCCTCGCGGGCAGCGCCTCGAGCTCGCGGGTCTCGTTGTACGTGAGCTTGCGACGGCGTTCGCTCTCACCCTTGCCGGAGGGCTTCGGAACGGGCCGGGCCTGCGGGTTCGATTCCGCTTCCGCTTCCGCCCGCGCGTGCATCCTCTCCCAATCCGAATACCCGCCGACGTATTCCTTCCACTTTCCTTCGCCCTCGTATGCGACGGTCTGCGTCACGACGTTGTCGAGGAAGGCGCGATCGTGGCTCACGAGGAGGAGCGTTCCCTCGTAATCCTGCAGCAGCGCCTCGAGGAGCTCGAGCGTATCGATGTCGAGGTCGTTGGTGGGCTCGTCGAGCACCAGCACGTTCGCCGGACGGCTGAAGAGCCGCGCGAGGAGCAGCCGGTTCCTCTCGCCGCCGGAGAGCGACTTCACCGGCGCGCGCGCGCGTTCCGGCGCGAACAGGAAATCGCCGAGGTAGCCGATCACGTGCTTGCGCGTGCCGTCGATCTCGATCGTGTCGGAGCCGGGCGAGATGGTGTCGGCGAGGGTGGCTTCCTCGTCGAGCGCCGTTCGGAGCTGGTCGAAGTAGGCCGGGGCGAGGCGCGCGCCGAGGCGCACGCGTCCCGAATCGGGCTCGATCTCGCCGAGGATCAGCCTGAGGAGCGTCGTCTTCCCGCTGCCGTTCGGGCCGATGAAGCCGATCTTGTCGCCGCGCATCACCCGGCAGGAGAAATCGTCCACCACGCGCCGCGGCCCGTACGATTTCGCGACGTGCTCGAGCTCGGCGACGAGCTTGCCGGAGCGCTCGCCCGCCGAGAGCGCGAGGTCGACCTTGCCGATGCGCTCGCGGCGCTCGGCGCGCGCGAGGCGCAGGCGCTCGAGCCGCCGCACGCGTCCTTCGTTGCGGGTGCGCCGCGCCTCCACGCCCCTGCGGATCCACGTCTCCTCCTGAGCGAGCTCCTTGTCGGCCTTGCGGTTCACCACCGCTTCGATCGCGAGCATCGCGGCCTTGCGCGCCTCGTACGCGGTGAAGTTGCCGGGGAAGCTCTGCAGGCGGCCGCGATCGAGCTCCACGATGCGCCCGGCCACCCGGTCGAGGAAACGCCGGTCGTGGGTGACGACGAGCACCGCACCGGGGAATGCGAGGAGCGTTTCCTCGAGCCACTCGATGGCGCCGATGTCGAGGTGGTTGGTGGGCTCGTCGAGGAGGAGCAGCGCCGGATCGCCGACCAGCGCCCGCGCGAGCGCGACCCGCTTGCGCAATCCGCCGGAGAGCTCGGCCACCGCGCGCTCGGCGTCCAGGCCGAGGCGCTCGAGCGTCGCCTCGATCCGATGCTCGAGCGCCCATCCGTCCGAGGCGTCGAGGAGCTCGTGGAGACGCTGCAGCCGCTCGATGTCGCCCGCGTGCGCCGCCGCGTGGTAGTCGACGAGGAGCTTCCGCGCCCCGCCCACGCCGCTCGCGACCGCCCCGAAGACCGTCTCGCCCGGCTCGAACGCCGGCTCCTGGGCCACCGCCGCGAGCGCGAGGCCGGGCGCCCTCCACACCGTCCCATCGTCGGGCCGCGCGGTGCCCTCGACGATGCGAAGCAGGCTCGATTTTCCGCTGCCGTTGCGGCCGATCAGTCCGATGCGCTCGCCGGGTTCGACCACGAGATCGGCCTGGTCGAGCAGCGCAACGTGGCCGTAGGCGAGCGAGACCCGGGAAAGCTGGAGGAGCGGCACGCCTCCATTCTATCGGGGCTGCCGGTGGCGGCGATCGCCTGGTGGCGCGCCGCGGCCGCGATGAAGAGCAGCAGCAGGAGCGAGAGCGCGAGGACGCGGAAGGCGAAGATCATGCGCGTACACTAGCGCATAACTAGGGCGATTCCGGCCCTAATTCGCCAATAGAGTGACGCTATGCCACAGCCCACCACCCGCATCCTCGCGGTGCTCGAGATCCTGCAATCGCGCGGCCAGATCGGCGGGGCCGAGCTCGCGCGCCGCGTCGAGGTCGATCGGCGCACCCTGCGCCGCTACATCGCCACGCTGGAGGAGATGGGCATCCCGATCACGACCGAGCAGGGACGCTACGGCGGGTATCGCCTCGTCCCCGGCTACAAGCTGCCGCCCATGATGTTCACCGAGGAGGAGGCGCAGGCGCTCTCGCTCGGGCTCATCGCCGCGCGCGGGCTCGGCCTCGCCGACGCGGCACCGGCGATCGAGAGCGTGCAGGCGAAGCTCGACCGGGTGCTGCCGAGCGCGCCGCGGCGCACGGTGTCCGCATTGCGGGAGAGCGTGGCCCTGCAAACCGGCAACGCGCGCGCCAACGCCGATGCGCGACTGCTGCGCATCCTCAGCGAATCGGCGCAGTCGCGCCGCGTCGCCGCCCTGCGCTATCGCGCGGCCGACGGCACGCTCACCTCGCGCGACTTCGACGTCTACGGCCTCGTGTTCCGATCCGGGCGCTGGTACGTGGTCGGCTACTGCGAGCTGCGCAAGGGCCTGCGCACCCTGCGGCTCGATCGCGTCGCCCACGCGGAGGTGACGGAGCGAGCGTTCGATCGGCCGGCCGATTTCGACGCCTCGGAATACCTGGACCGCGCGATGGCGACGCTGCCGCGCGCGATCCCGATCGAGGTCCTGCTGCACACCGACCTCGAGCACGCGCGACGCGAGCTCTTCGCGGGCATGGGCCTTCCCGAGGCGTGCGCGGAGGGCGTGCTCCTGCGCGGCTCGGCGGACGACCTCGAATGGTGCGCGCGCGAGCTCTTGCGATTGCCGTTCCGTTTCGACGTGCGCGCGCCCGCGGAGCTCGGCCGGATGGTGGGGAAGATCGCCGGCGAGATCGCAACGCGCTACACGGAAGGGCCGAGGAGCAAGGGCGCGGGATCCGGATGAACGCCGATGAAGGCCGGACTCGCGCTCACCAGATCCGGCAACGCTTCGCGCTCGTCATCGGCTGCCCGGGCTTGCAGGAGAAGGCCGCCGCGAACTGCGGCATGTTGACCACCAGCCCGTTCACGCGATATCTCGCGGGCGAATGCGGGTCGGTGATCGCGCGCAGCCGCAGGATCTCGGGACGGTCGTTCTCGCACGCCCACTGTGCATAGCCCACGAAGAAGCGCTGCTCCGGAGTGAGGCCGTCGCGGGGCCCGAGCGCCTTCGTCGCCGTCTCGGCTTTCCACGCGGTCCACGCGAGGAGGAGGCCGCCCAGGTCCGCGATGTCCTCGCCCTGCGTGAGCCGGCTGTTGATCCTGATGTCGTCGACGACCACGTAGCTCGCGTACTGGTCGACGATGCACTGCGCGCGCTCCTCGAAGGCCTTCGCGTCGGCCGCGGTCCACCAGTCGCGCAGGTCGCCCTTCGAGTCGAACTTGCGCCCCTGGTCGTCGAAGCCGTGGGTGAGCTCGTGGCCGATGGTGCCGCCGGTGTCGCCGTAGTTGGGGGCGTCGTCCATGCGCGCGTCGAAGAGCGGCGGCTGCAGCACGCCCGCGGGGAAGTTGATGTCGTTCATCTGCGCGTCGTAGTACGCGTTCACGGTGGGCGGCGTCATGTACCACTCGCCGCGGTCGAGGGGCTTGCCGATCTTCGCGAGGTCGCGGTGCGACTCGAAACGCTGCGCGCGCACGACGTTGCCGAAGAAATCGTCGCGCTTCACCGCGACCGAGCTGTAATCGCGCCACTTGTCGGGATAGCCGATCTTGTTCACCAGCGTCGCGAGCTTCGCGAGCGCCGCGCGCCGCGTCGACGGGCTCATCCAGTCGAGCGACTCGAGGTCCCGGCGCATGGCCTGCTCGATCTGCTTCGTCATGGTGAGCGCCTGCGCCTTCAGCTGCGGGCTGAAGGCGCGCCGCACGTACTCCTTGCCGAGCGCCTCGCCGAGCTGCGCGTCGACCAGGGCGACGCAACGCTTCCAGCGCGGCCGCAGCTGCGGTACGCCTTGCAGCGTCCGGCCATAGAAGTCGAAGTTCTCGTCCACCATCGCCCGGTCGAGGTACGGTGCGAAGGCGTGGGCCACGTGCCAGCGCAGATAGGTTCGCAGGGTCGCGATGCCTTCCGTCTCGAGGACGCGCTCGAAGGCCTCGAAGAAGGCGGGCTGCGTGACGTCGAACGTGTCGAGCCTCGCGAGCCCGATGCCGCGCAGGTACGCGTCCCAGTCGAAGGCGGGCGTGAGCCGCGCGAGCGCCGCCCGGTCCATCTTGTGGAAGAGCTTGTAGGGGTCGCGCCGCTCGACGCGCGTGAGCGTCGCCTGCGCGAGCGCCGTCTCGATGCGCATGACGTCGTCGGCTTCCGCGCGTGCCCGGTCGGGCGCGTCGCCGAGCAGGATGAAGGTGCGCGCCACGTGCGCCGCGTACTTCGCGCGGATCTCCCGGGAACGCTCGTCGTCGCGCACGTAGTAATCGCGGTCGGGAAGCCCCAGGCCGCCGGTCGACGCGAACGCGATGACGCGCGTCGCGTCCGCGTAATCCTGTCCCGAGCCGAAGCCGAAGAAGAGCCCGGCGTCGCCCGTGTCGAGCTGCAGGCGCGCGAGGAGCGGGGCGAGGGCGGTCCTCGAATCGAGGGCCGCGATGGACCCGAGGTAGCGTTCGAGGGGCGCCTTGCCGCGCGCCTGCGCGGCGTCTTCGTCCATGCAGGCCGCGAAGTAGTCGCCGATCTTCGCCTGCGTCGCATCGCGTCCGCGGCCGGGCTTCGCGTCCGAGTCGAGGATTCCCCAGAGGAAGCGCTCGTTCCCCTCGGCCATCTTGCGGTACACGTCCCAGCTCGCCTGGTCGGGCGGGATCGGGTTGGCCGCCTGCCATCCTCCGCAGGCGTAGCGGTAGAAATCGACGCAGGGATCGGCGGAGCGATCCATCGCGCCCGTGTCGAGCCCCGGCGTGTAGGGAAGGTGGCCCAGCGGCGTCTCCGGCGCCTGGGCGAAGCAGACGGACACGCCGAACGCGAGCGCGGCGACGGCGCTCGGGAATAAACGGCGCCCGTTGGATGTATTCCGCATGGAGGGGGAAATGGCGGCCAGGAAGAATGTGAGAGACATCATAGTGCCGCGGCTTCCAGGGAGATAGATTCGATGTCCATGAAACCGAATCGCAACGGCCACGTCGCGCTGATCCTCGAGGGTCGCGAAGAGGAGAGCCTCTGGCGCGGCGCCTTCGAGTCGCAGGGAATGCCGGCCGAGGCGCTGCCCATGAGCCCCGATCTCGAGCGCATCGCGACCGACGGCCGCATGGCGCGCGCCCGTGCGGTCCTCGTCGATGCGCCGCTGCTCGCCGCGTGCCGCGTTTCCTCGTCGGCATTCGCCGCGTTCCTCGCGGAACGCTTTCCCGCGACCCGCGTCTTCGTGCGCCTTCCGCGGCGCACCGGCATCTCGGCGGCCGAGCAGGCGTGGGCGCACCACGCCGGCATCGCCTCGCTCCTGCCGGGCAGCACGGTCGCGGCATGGCAGGAGTCGCTCGCGCCGGTGCTCGCGCGCACGCTCTCGGCGATCGAAGGGCCGGCGCTCGACATGCCGAAGCTCGAGTCGTACCTCAACGGCCTGATGCGCAGCGGGGCGGAGCCGCGGCCGGGCTTCGTGAAGGATGCGTACGTCGACGCCTACCAGCTCGAGAGCGCGGGCGTGAACACCGCGCGCATCTGCGAGGCGATGCAGGACGAGATCGGCGTGCCGGTCGCCGACCGCGCCTGGCGCGGCCGGTCGTACCGCGATTGCTTCGTCGCCTCCCAGGCCGTGGACTGGCTGGTCGCCCGCCAGGGCCTGCGCCGCGAAGTGGCGCTGCGCGCGTGCACGTTCCTGTGGCGCACCGGGAAATTGCACCACGTGCTGCGCGAGGCCGATTTCCAGGACGACATGCTCTACTTCCGCTTCTCGGGCCGGCGTGCGGAGCTCGAGCGCGTGGATTACGTCGCGCTCGAGGCGGCGATGCGCTCGCGCGGCGGCCTCGCCATCGAGGAGCGCGCCTACCTCTCGAAGAGCTATCCGAGCTGCTTCGTCGGCGGCGAAGCGGTGGACTGGATCATGGCGCGCTGCGGGATCCCGCTCGGCGCGGCCGAGACCATCGGCCAGAGGATGCTCGAGCTCGGCATTTTCCACCACGTGCTCGACGAGCACGATTTCGTCGAAGGAAAGTTCTTCTACCGCTTCCGGTCCGACGAGGCGGCGCTCCTCGCCTGAGGCTCGCACGCGAACCAATCCCTCCGGCCGCAGTCTCGCGCCATGCGGACGCGCGGTGCGGCCGACAGGAGGCGGGCGATGACGGACGTGAGGAAGGGCCAGGCGCCACCCATGCTCTCGCGCGAGGCGTTCGGCGAGCGACGCGGGATTGCGGCCGCCGCGTCCCAAATAGGCTAGTCCGCCATCTCCCACTTCTCGGCGCTCGCGCCGGCGAGGGCACGTACGCGCTCCTCGTCCTTCGCGAGCTCGGCGGCCGAGCCCTCGTAGACCACGCGCCCGTTGTCGAGCACGTAGGCGCGGTCGGCGATCTCGACCGCCGCGCGCACGTTCTGCTCGACGAGGAGCACCGAGATGCCCTCGTTCCTCATCTGCACGACCACGCGGAACACGTCCTGCACGATGAGCGGCGCGAGCCCCTGCGAGGGCTCGTCGAGGAAGAGCATCTTCGGATTGAGGAGGAGCGCGCGCCCGATCGCGAGCATCTCCTGCTCGCCGCCCGAGAGCTGGCGCCCCTTGTTCGACTTGCGTTCCTTGAGGCGCGGGAAGAGCTGGTAGACGCGCTCGATGGTCCACGGCCCGGGACGCGCGACCGGCACGCGCAGGTTCTCGTCCACCGTGAGCCCGGCGAAGATCTTGCGCCCCTCGGGCACGTAGCCCACGCCCAGCTCGGCGATGCGGAACGCGGGCCAGCCGGTCACGTCCTTGCCGAACATGCGGATGTGCCCTTCGCGCGGGCGCACGAGGCCCATCAGCGTGCGGATCGTCGTCGTCTTCCCGGCGCCATTTCGCCCGAGGAGGGTGACGAGCTCGCCTTCCTTCACCGCGAGGCCCACGCCGTGCAGGATGTGGCTCTTGCCGTAGTAGGTGTGCAGCCCCTCGACTTCGAGCGCGTTCATGCCGCTTTCCCGAGGTAGGCGGCCTGCACGCGCTCGTCGGCGGCGATCTCGTCGGGCGTGCCCTCGGCGAGCACCGCGCCCTCGGCGAGGACCATGATGCGGTCGGCGAGGTGGAAGATCACGCGCATGTCGTGCTCGATGAGGACGATCGAGAGCTTCTGGTCCTTGTGCAGGCGCCGGATGAGCTTCGTCACGTGGTAGGTTTCCTGGTCGCCCATGCCGGCGGTGGGCTCGTCCAGCAGCAGCAGCCGCGGCTTCAACGCGATCGACA
>DATIZV010000096.1:0-22565 GCA_035516915.1 Usitatibacter sp.
GAACCTGCGCCGGCGCACGGTCGCGAGCCTCGTGCAGATCATCTCGCTCGGCCTGGGGCTCATGGCGATGCTGATGCTCACGCTGGTCCGCGGCGAGCTCATCGCGCGCTGGCAGGAGTCGCTGCCCCGCGACATGCCGAACCGCTTCGCGATCGGCATCCAGACCGACCAGCTCGCCGCGGTGAAGGCCTATTTCGATTCGATCCGCCTCGCCACGCCCGACCTCTACCCGATGGTGCGCGGGCGGCTCGTGGCGATCGGCGCGCATCCCGTCTCCGCGTCCGCGTACCGGGACGAGCGGGCGAAGCGCCTGGTGGAGCGCGAGTTCAACCTCTCCTGGGCGCAGGCGCTGCGTCCCGACAACCGGGTGGTCGCGGGCAAGTTCTGGAGCCCGGGGGCGAACGCGCCGCAGCTCTCCGTGGAGGAGGGGCTCGCGAAGACGCTCGGCATCCGCGTCGGGGACACGCTCGCCTTCGACGTCGGGGGAACCCGATTCCGCGCGCCGGTGACGAGCCTTCGCAAGGTAGCGTGGGATTCCTTCAAGCCGAACTTCTTCGTGATCGCCGATCCCGCCCTGCTCCAGGACTACCCCGCGAGCTGGATCACCAGCTTCCACCTCGACGCGACTCGCGAGGACGTCGTGACCGGCCTGGTGAAGCGCTTCCCGAACGTGAGCGTGATCGACATCTCCGAGATGCTCGAGCAGTTCCGGCGCATCACGGACCAGGTCTCGCACGCGGTCGAGTTCGTGTTCCTGTTCGCGATCGCCGCCGGGCTGGTCGTGCTCTTCGCCGCGATCAGCTCCACGCAGGACGAACGCGTGTTCGAGGCCGCGGTGCTGCGCACGATCGGCGCGAGCCGCCGGCAGCTCGCCGCGATGCAGCTCGCGGAGTTCCTCTCCATAGGGCTCCTGGCGGGGGTGGTCGCCTCCGCCGGCGCCGTCGGCCTCGCCATGGCGCTCTCCGAGCGCGTGCTCGGCGTGCGCTACGAATTCCACTGGACGCTGCCGCTCGCCGGACTCTTCGTGGGCGGGCTCGGCGTGGCCCTCGCGGGGCTCGTCGGCACGCGCCGTGCCGTCGCCGCTCCGCCGATGCAGACGCTGCGCGAGGTGGGCTAGCTCGCACCTCTCGGGCGCAGGCGGCTCCCCTATAATCCGCCGATGCTCCGCCCCGCCGCGAGGCCGCACGTCTCGCCCTACCTGCTCCTCAGCCTCGCCGCGTTCTTCTGGGCCCTCAACTGGGTGGTGGGTCGCGCGATGGCCGGCCGCGTGACGCCGTTCGCGCTCACGTTCGCCCGATGGGTGGTGGCGGTCGCGGTGATGATGCCGTTCGCGTGGCCGGAGATCCGCGCCCACCGCGCCCTCATCCGGCGCGAATGGAAGCGCATCGCATGGCTCGCGCTGTGGGGCACCGGCCCGTACAACGTGTTCACGTACTACGGCCTGCAGTACACGACGGCGACCAACGGCGTGATCCTCAACAGCGCAGTGCCGATCCTCATCATCGTGTTCGGCTGGGCGCTCTACCGCGACACCATCACGCGGGTGCAGGCGCTCGGGGTGGCGATCTCGCTCGCCGGGGTCCTCGCGATCCTCACGCATGGCGATCCCGCGGTCCTCGCGCGCCTCACGCTCAACAAGGGCGACCTCGTCGTGCTCGCGGGCATCGCCTGCTGGTCCGCGTACACGATCTTCCTGCGCACCAAGCCGCCGGGCCTCCCGGGACTCGCGCTTCTCGCGTGCTGCGCCACGATCGGACTGGTGCTGCTGCTGCCGTTCGTGGCGCTCGAGATGGTGTTCCTGCACGGAAGATTCGAGGTCACGCCGGGCACGCTTTCCGCGGTGGTCTACCTCGGCGTGTTCGCGTCGTTCCTCGGCTACATCCTCTGGAACCGCGGTGTGGCCGAGGTGGGATCGAACGTGGCGGGCGTCTTCATGCACCTGATGCCGCTCTTCGGCGCGCTGCTCGCATGGGCCTTCCTCGGCGAGCGCATCCGTGCATTCCACGTGACGGGCATCGCGCTCATCCTCGCCGGGGTCGCGCTCACCACGCGCGCGAGGCGCCCGCTGCCGCTCGCCGGGTCGGAGTAGATTGGAAGGAGGAGGCTCGATGGAACTGATCCTTTGGAGGCATGCGGAGGCCGAGGACGCGGCGCCCGGCGGCGACATGGCCCGTGCGCTCACCAAGCGCGGCCGCAAGCAGGCCGAGCGGATGGGCGAATGGCTCGATGCGCGGCTTTCCGAGGATTGGTCCGTGCTCGCGAGCCCCGCGAAGCGCGCGGTGCAGACCGCGAAGGGGCTCGGCCGGCCGATCGAGGAGCGCGACGGGCTCTCGCCCGGCGCCTCCGTCGCCTCGATCCTGCGCGAAGCGGGATGGCCCGACGGCAAGCGCTCCGTGGTGCTCGTCGGCCACCAGCCCGCGCTCGGCGAGGCGGCCGCGCGGATCCTCGGCGCGCGCGGCGAGATCGCCATCCGCAAGGCCGCGGCCTGGTGGTTCGCCGCGAAGGACGGCTCGGCGTCGCTGCGTTGCGTGATCGACCCCGACCTCGTGGACCGCTGACCACCGCTTCACGGCAGAATGGCGGCACACTCCGGAGAAACGCCATGAAACTCGACGACGCGCAGATCGCCGCCTTCGACCGCGACGGCTACCTTTTCTTCCCGAGCCTGTTCAGCTCCGCGGAGCTCGCGCCCCTGCTCGAGGAGGTGCCGCGGCTCTACGCGCAGCGCCGCCCCGAGAACGTGCGCGAGAAGGGCAGCGACGCCGTGCGCACCAATTTCGCCGCGCACATGTACAGCGAGCCCTTCGCGCGGCTCGCGCGCCATCCGCGCATGGTCGAGCCGGCGGTGCAGGTCTTCGGCGAGGCGGTCTACATGCACCAGTTCAAGATCAACGGCAAGATGGCCTTCGACGGCGACGTCTGGCAGTGGCACCAGGACTACGGCACCTGGAAGAACGACGACCTCATGCCCGAGGCGCGCGCGATGAACGTCGCCATCTTCCTCGACGAGGTGAACGAGTTCAACGGGCCGCTCATGTTCATTCCCGGGAGCCACAAGCTCGGCGTGCTCGATGCGGAGCACGACGTGAGCACCACGAGCTATCCGCTGTGGACCATCGACCACGACGTGATCACGAAGCTCGTCGATCGCGGCGGCATCGTGGCGCCCAAGGGACCGGCAGGCTCGATGATCCTCTTCCACGGCTGCCTGGTGCACGCTTCGACGTCCAACCTCTCGCCGTGGAACCGCGTCTCCGTGTACCTGAGCCTGTGCGCGGTCTCCAACCACATCCGCCGCTTCAAGCGCCCCGAGTACATTGCGCACCGCGATTTCACGCCGATCCGCTGCCTCCCCGACGACTGCCTGCTCAAGCCGTATCCGGTCGCGTTACCGTGGAAGGACGGCATCCCCGCCTAAACCGGGGACAGACCACATTTTCTATTGCGTGGAACGATCCGGGGCTTTCGACGGCCGGCCGGGCTTTCCCCGCGTCGCTCGGCGGTGGAGTCGGCCCTCGATCTCGCGGACAAACGAGTCGCTTCCCAACGCGAATCCGCCATTCACCGCATCCCGGATGCGCGCGAGGTCGCGGTCGCCCAGCCCGTCGTTGAACAGCTCCGCGTAGCGCATTCGCCGTTCGAGGTCGTCTTCCCCCAGGGACAGGTATTCCGCGCGGGGAACGACGATATCGGAAGGATGCCCCAATGCATTTGCGCCAAAGCTCGACCAGGGATATTCCCCGGGATGCTGGACGATGCCGGCGCGGACCGGATTCGATTCGATGTAGCGCTGGCAGACGAGTGCGTACCCGGCGGAATCGACCATCGACGATCGGAAGCGTCCTTCCCAAAGCGAGCCGGAGCGCGCATAGCGGCGATTCACGTACTGCACGTAGCGCTGGCCGAGGTGCTTCATGACGAGCGACATGCTGTCCGAGTGGTCCGGAGTCGCCAGCAGGTGCACATGGTTGGTCATCAGCACGTACGCGTGAATCGAGCATTCGTACAGGTCGCAGAGCTCGCGCAGAAGCGCAAGGTAGAGGCGACGATCCGCTTCCCGGTTGAAGCACGGGCTTCGATTGTTGCCCCGCTGGATCACGTGCAGCGCAACGCCGGCTACGACACAACGCGAGTGGCGGGGCATGGGAGGGCGACTCCTTTCATGCCCGTACAACGCATTCGCGGCGGCTGCGACGACGAGGTCGCGGAATGAAAAATGTGGTCTGTCCCCGGTTTTCGACTTCTCCTAGCTCCACGCCGCGGGATCTCGCCCGAGGGGCCCCGAGGGCAGCGCCCAGCGCGCCTCGTATCCCTCGATGCGGCCGGGGCAGGGAACCTGTCGCGCCGGACCCCACTCGGTCCGGGAATCTTCGAGGACGTTCGAGGCATCGCCGAATCCCGGCGCTCGCGCATCGCCGCCGAGCCCGAGGTCGACGAGCAGCCGCGCCGTGCGCGCGAGGGAGAGCCGCGAGAGCGCGCAGCCGTCGGCGAGCGCGCGGCAGGTCGCGGCCGCGACGAGATACCCGGTCGCATGATCGAGCGCCTGCACCGGCAGCGGCGTGGGCTTTCCATCGCCGTCCGGGTGCGCGATGCCGCTCGACATCTGCACCAGGCTGTCGTAGCCGCGGCGCTCGCGCCACGGGCCGCTCCATCCGTAGGCGTCGTAGCGAACCACCACGAGACGGGGATTGAGCTCGCGCAGCCGCTCCAGGGGGTATCCGAGCCGTTCCATCGCACCGGGCCGATATCCGTGGACCAGCGCGTCGGCGCCGCGCACGAGCGCATCGAACGCCGCGCGGCCGCGATCGTCCTTCAAGTCCAAGAAAGCGCAGCGCTTGCCGCGCGTGGTCTCGGGGAGGAGCGCCGGCACCTCCGCGAAGCCGGGCGGATCGATGCGCAGCACCTCGGCGCCCATGGCCGCGAGAAAGCGCGTTCCGACCGGCCCCGCGATGACGCGCGTCATGTCGAGCACGCGCAATCCCGCGAGCGGGGCAGCCGGCGCGGCACCGCGTCGCGGCTCGCCGCGCCCTTCGCGATGCACCAGCGGCTCGGCCGCGATCGCGGCGCCCTGCGGATGCGCCGCCCAGCTCTCGCGCGTGCGCAGCACGGCCGCGCATCCGCCGCGCTCGACGATCGTCGATTCCAGCGCCTGCGCGGCATGCTTCGCCACGGCATCCCGGACGTGCGCGGGATCGCGCGAAGCCCCGAGCACGGAGAGCGCCGCGTCGCGATGGTACGAGTAGTTCATGTGCAGCCGGATCCAGCCGTCGGCCGCACGGTAGTCTCCGGTGAGCGGATCGCGCACCCTGGCGAGCTCCCAGCCTTGCGGCGCGAAGAGCCGCTCGCAGGCGAAGGCGGCGTCGGCGAGCCTGTGATCGACGAGGACCTGGCGCTCGCCTGCGCCGCGCGCGGCCCACAGCTCCGCGGCCGCGAGTGCCGCGGCGCCGCTCGTCGCGGCCGCGAGGGCGCTCACCTCGAAGCGCGAGGCGAGGGCCGGCTCCCCCGAGAACGCGACACGCTCGGGGGCGCGCGCATCGCCGCCGAGCGATCGCCACACCTGCGCGAGGAGCGCCTCGGGCGCGACCATCGACTCAGGACCGCTCGACCTCGAGCGAGAGGCCGACGGAGCTCCACTGCTCGAGCTCCTCCGCCAGCGCGAGGTCGACGAGCGTGTGATCGTGGAGCCACGCGCCGTCCACCTCGAGGCGCAGGGCGCGGGCCTTGCGCGCCACCTTCATCCTGGGCAGCTTCAGGTTGCGCCGGCTGCGGTAGAAGATCACCGCCAGGCGAAGGCAGAAGGCGAGGGCGGCGAGGCGCGGATCGTCGTCGAAGGCCGCGCGCATCTTGGAGAGCTTGCCGCGCTGCGCGAGCACGAGGTTCGACAGCCAGCCCTGCTCCTGCCGCGAGAAGCCCGGCATGTCGGCGTTCGCGAGGATGTACGCGGAATGCTTGTGGTAGGCGCCCTGGGCGATGGAGATGCCGATCTCGTGCAGGCGCGCGGCCCACTGCAGGAAATCGGCGAGCGGCAGGAGCTCGCCGGTCCTGTCGTCGAGCTGCTTCAGCAATTCGTGCGCGAGCGCGGCGACGCGTTGCGACTGCAGCGCGTCCACGTGGTAGCGGTGCGCGAACTGGTCGACGGTCACCTCGCGGATGTCGCGATGGTGGACCCGGCCGAGGAGGTCCCACAGAACGCCGTCGCGAAGCGCCCCTTCCGCGACCGTCATGTCCTCGAGCCCCAGCTCGTCGAACACCGCCGACATGATCGCCACGCCGCCCGCGACTACCGGCATGCGGTCCTCGCGCAGCCCCGCGAGCGAGAGCTTGCGGAAATCGCCCGCCGCGAGGAGCTGCTCGCGCAGCCACTCGAGCCCCTCGCCCGTGATGCCGACCGGGGCGAGCCCGTTCTTGGCGAGCACCTCGGCGATGGAGCGCGCGGTGCCCGACGAGCCCACCGCTTCGCGCCATCCGGTCTTCTCGAAGCGCGCGGCGATGGTCTGCACCTGCTCGCGCGCGGCGAACTGCGCCTGCTTGAACGCCTTCTTCTCGATCTTCCCGTCGGTGAAGTAGCGCGAGGTGTAGCTCACGCAGCCCATGTAGAGGCTCTCCATCGCCTTGGGCTTGAGCTTGTTGCCGATGATGCACTCGGTGGAGCCGCCGCCGATGTCGACGACCAGCCGGTTGTGGTGCGACATCGGGAGCGAGTGCACCACGCCGAGGTAGATGAGGCGCGCTTCCTCGCGTCCGGAGATCACCTCGATCGGGAAGCCCAGCGCCTGCTCGGCGCGGCGCAGGAAGGCGTGCGCGTTCTTGGCGACGCGCAGCGCGTTCGTCCCCACCACGCGCACCGCGCCGCGCGGCATGCCGGCGAGGCGCTCGGAGAAGCGCTTGAGGGCGGCGAACGCGCGCTCCTGCGCCTCCGCGTCGAGGTTGCGGTCGGCGGTGAGGCCGCTGCCGAGCCGCACCGTCTCCTTCATCGAGTCGAGCGGATAGAGCTGCTCGCCCGCGACGCGCGCGATGGCGAGGTGGAAGCTGTTGCTGCCGAGGTCGACCGCGCCGAGGGTGTTATATTCCATGGATGAAGCGGGGCGCCGCGTGACGCGCCCGGCGCCCGAGTATGGCACAGTTCCTCGGCTCCACGCCCCGTCACGCAACCGTCACGAAGCGCCGATACGCTCCATGGCCAAAAAGCCCAAGGCCCGCTCCTCGCGCGTGACGCGCCATACGCCGCAGCACTTCCTCAACCGGGAGCTCCAGGCCCTCGAGTTCAATCGCAGGGTGCTCGCGCAGGCGGAGGACCGCTCGATCCCGACGCTCGAGCGCCTGCGCTTCCTGTGCATCGTCTCCTCCAACCTCGACGAGTTCTTCGAGATCCGCCTCTCGGGCGTGAAGGAGCAGATCAAGCTCGCCTCGGGCGCCGCGGGCCCCGACGGCCTCACGCCGCTCGCGGTCTTCCGCCAGGTGGCCGCGCGCGCGCAGGGCATCGTCGAGACGCAGTACCGGCTCTTCAACGAGGAGATCCTGCCCGCGCTCGCGAAGGAAAACATCCGGTTCCTGCGGCGCTCCGAATGGAACGCGGCGCAGCAGGCGTGGGTGCGCGACTACTTCTTCCGCGAGATGATGCCGGTGCTCACGCCGATCGGGCTCGACCCGGCGCATCCCTTCCCGCGCGTCTTCAACAAGAGCCTCAACTTCGCGGTCGAGCTCGAGGGGCGCGACGCGTTCGGCCGCGATTCGCGCGCCGCCATCGTGCAGGCGCCGCGCGTGCTGCCGCGCGTGATCAAGCTGCCCCAGCCGATCGCCCAGGGACCCAACGACTTCATCTTCCTCACCTCGGTCCTGCACGCGCACGTGGGCGAGCTCTTCGCCGGGATGAACGTGCCCGGCTGCTACCAGTTCCGGGTGACGCGCAACTCCGACCTCTTCGTCGAGGAGGAGGAAGTGAAGGACCTGCGCCAGGCGCTGCAGGGCGAGCTTCCGCAGCGCCATTTCGGCGATGCCGTGCGCCTGGAGGTCGCCGACGGCATGTCGGAATCGATGACGCGCTTCCTGCTCGCGCAGTTCGGCCTCGAGGGCGACGACCTGTACGTGGTCCAGGGACCGGTGAACCTCGTGCGGCTCATGAACATCCCGGAGCAGGTGAACCGGCCCGACCTCGAGTATCCGCCGTTCGTGCAGGGCATCCCCAAGTCGCTCGCGAAGGGACGCGACCTGTTCGACACGGTCCGCCGCGGCGACGTCCTGCTGCACCGGCCGTTCCAGTCGTTCTCGCCCGTGATCGAGTTCATCCGCCAGGCCGCGCAGGACCCGCTGGTGGTCGCGATCAAGCAGACGGTGTATCGCACCGGCACCGACTCGGTGATCATGCAGACGCTCATCGACGCGGCCGCCAACGGCAAGGAGGTCACCGTCGTGGTCGAGCTCATGGCGCGCTTCGACGAGGAGGCGAACATCAACTGGGCGGCGCGCCTGGAGGAGGTCGGCGCGCACGTGGTCTACGGCGTCGTCGGCCACAAGACGCACGCGAAGATGGCGATGGTGGTGCGGCGCGAGGAGGGGCGACTCGTGCGCTACTGCCACCTCGGCACCGGCAACTACCACGCGCGCACCGCGCGCTTCTACACGGATTTCGACCTGCTCACCGCGCAGGAGGCCATCTGCTCGGACGTGAACGAGGTCTTCCAGCAGCTCACCGGCCTCGGCAAGGCGGGCAAGCTCAAGCACGTCTGGAGCGCGCCCTTCACCCTGCACGCGAAGATCGTGGAGGCGATCGACGCCGAGGCGCGCATCGCGAAGGCCGGGAAGCCGGCGCGCATCTGCGCGAAGATGAACGCGCTCCTCGAGCCGGAGGTGATCGAGGCGCTGTACCGCGCCTCGCAGGCCGGCGTGAAGATCGACCTCGTGGTGCGCGGCGTGTGCGCGCTGCGCCCGGGGGTGCCGAAGCTCTCCGAGAACATCCGCGTGCGCTCCATCGTCGGGCGCTTCCTGGAGCACAGCCGCATCTTCGACTTCCGCGCCGGCGGCGAGGGCAAGGTCTACCTGTCGAGCGCGGACTGGATGGACCGCAACTTCTTCCGGCGCATCGAGCTGTGCTTCCCGGTGCTCGACCGGAAGCTGCGTCGGCGCGTGATGCGCGAGGGCATCCGGCCCTACCTCGAGGACAACACGCAGGCCTGGGACATGCAGCCGGACGGCAGCTACCGCCGCGCGAAGCCGGGACGTTCCAGGCCGCTCTCGGCGCAGGCGATGCTCCTCAGGACGCTCGCGGGGCCTCCGGAGGTGGCGAAGCCGGCGCTCCCGAAGCGCGCGCGCAAGCCGCGCAAGGCGGGCAAGGCCTAGCTCAGTCCCAGAACTTCCACCAGGAGGTGGTGCGGTTCTGTCCCTCCTGGGTGAGCTTGTCCTGCGGGTAGTTCGTCGCGAGGACCCGCTTCGTGTCGTCGCGCATCTCCTTGAGCCCCATGCGGTCGTAGGACTCGATCATGATCTCGAGGGCCTCGCGGCGCGAGGGCGAGTGCGGGAAATGCACGATGCACTCCTGCGCGCGGTTGGCCGCCGCGAGCCAGGCGTGGCGCGACATGTAGTAGCGCGCGACGTTCAGCTCATGGCGCGCGAGCGCCTCGATGAGGTAGGCCATGCGCACGCGCGAGTCGGCGGCGTAGCGGCTGTCGGGGAAGCGCGTGACGAGCTCCTTGAAGGTCTCGAACGACTCGCGCGCCGACTTCGGATCGCGGTCGGCGAGGTCCTGCTTCACGAACCTCGAGAGCACGTTCGTGTGCTCGCGGAAGTTCGCGAGGCCCTTCAGGTAGAGCGCGTAATCGACGTACGGGTGGTTCGGATGCAGCTTCATGAACTTGTCGAGCGCGGAGATCGCCTCGGCCGTCTCGTCCTGCTTGTAGTACGCATACGCGATCTCGAGCTCGGCCTGCTGCGCGAACCTGCCGTAGGGATATTTGGACTCGAGCTCCTGGTAGATCTTGGCCGCGTTCTCCCAATCCTGCTCGTCGAGCTGCTCCTTCGCCGCGTTGTAGAACTGCTCCGCGGTCCAGTTCTTGCGCTCGTCCGTCCTGGCCGAGAAGAAGCTGCAGCCGGCGAGCGCCGTGGCGAGGAGCAATCCGGCCAATGCCGCTACACTTCGAGTCATGGCGAATCCCGTTGCGAGAAGCGCGAATTATACCGCGGAGGAGGGCGCCGGCCGCGCGCTGCGCCTCACGATTCCGCTCGAGATGGCGGGACTGCGCCTCGACCAGGCGCTCGCCCGGCTCCTGCCCGGGGAATCGCGCAGCCGGCTCGCACGGCTGATCGAGGAGGGCCACGTGAAGGTGGACGGCGCCTCGGCCATCTCGCGCCGCAAGGTGAAGAGCGGGGAGTCGGTCGACGTCGCCCTGGTGGCGCGGCCCGTCGACCTCGCCGCGCGGCCGGAGGCGATCGGCCTCGCGGTGGTCCACGAGGACGGTGACCTCCTGGTGATCGACAAGCCGGCCGGGCTCGTGGTCCATCCGGGCAGCGGCAACTGGCAGGGCACGCTCCTCAACGCGCTGCTGCACCATGCGCCCGCCACGCGCCATCTTCCGCGCGCAGGCATCGTGCATCGCCTCGACAAGGACACCAGCGGCCTGCTGGTGGTCGCGAAGAACGAGCGCGCGCAGGCGGACCTCGTGCGCCAGCTCCAGGAGCATGCCGTGAAGCGCACCTACCTCGCGCTGGTGCGCGGGCGCGTCGCGAGCGCGGGGAGCGTCGATGCGCCCATCGGCCGCCACCCGGTGCACCGCACGCGCATGGCGGTCGTCGCCGGCGCGAAGCCCGCCGTCACGCACTACCGCGTTCGCGAGGCTTTGCCGCGCCACACGCTCCTCGAATGCGAGCTCGAGACGGGACGCACGCACCAGATCCGCGTGCACCTCGCCTCCATCGGCCACCCGCTCGAGGGCGACCCGGCCTACGGCGGCCGCGGCCCGAGGCTCCTCGGACGCCAGGCGCTCCATGCCTGGAAGCTCGCCTTCCGCCATCCGGCGAGCGGCGAGGCCGTGCGCTTCGAGGCGCCCGTTCCCGCGGATCTCCGCGCGCTGCTGCGCGAGCTGCGGCGCCCATGAGCTGGCACGAGGAGATGCGCGCGCGCCTCGGCCCGCACGGTGCGGACTGGCTCGTTCCCGACTGGCCGGCCGCCTCGCGCGTGCGCGCCTTCGTCACCACGCGCTCGGGCGGCGTGAGCGAAGGGGAGTACGCGTCGATGAACCTCGGCGCGGGCAGCGGCGACGCGGCCGCGAACGTCGCCCGCAACCGCGCGATCGTGCGTGCGCTCCTTCCCTCCGAGCCGCGCTGGCTCGCGCAAGTGCACGGCGCCGGCGTCGCCTCGCTGGACGGTTTGCATCCGGACGCGGTTCCCGGGGCCGACGCGGCGGTCACCGCGGTCGAAAGCCGCATCTGCGCCGTGCTCACCGCCGATTGCATGCCGGTCTTCCTGTGCGACGAGGCCGGGCGCCGCGTGGCGGTCGCGCATGCCGGATGGCGCGGCATGGCCGCGGGCGTGATCGAGAATGCGCTGCAGGCGATGCAGGTCGCGCCGCCCGAGGTGCTCGCGTGGATGGGACCGGCGATCGGCCCCGCGGCGTTCGAGGTGGGACCCGAGGTCCGCGACGCGTTCGTCGCCGTCGACCCGGCGGCGGCCGCGGCGTTCCGGCCGCACGGCGCAGGGAAGTTCTTCGCCGACCTGTACGCCCTCGCGCGCCAGCGCCTCGCGCGCGCCGGCGTGTCGCGCGTTCACGGAGGCGGTTTCTGCACGATGCTCGAGGCCACGCGCTTCTTCTCCTACCGGCGCGAGAAGAGGAGCGGGCGCATGGGCGCCTTCATCTGGATGGAGTGAGCTTCCGCACGCCTGGAATCGCCTGCATCCGGACCATCCACCCCGCGCGCATTCCCGGCGCATAATGACTTCCGCAGACCCGCACGCCCCCATGCCGAAGAACGGGAACCCGCGCCAGCAGAAGGAGGCCCACGAGCGTTCGCGCACCGCGAGCGAGCGCCTCGCGGAGCGCCTGCGCTCGTCGAACGACGGCATCGCCGCGGCGCTGCAGGGCGAGGGCGCCACGCCGCAGGTCGTGGCCGGTTTCGCCGAGGCCTATCGCGCGTGGCTCGAATCGCTGTCGGCGAAGCCCGAGACGCTCCTCGACCTGCAGAACCGCTACATGCAGGAGCAGTTCCGGCTCTGGGCGCGCGCGCTGCAGCCGGCCGCGGACGAGGAGCCGGTCGAGGACAAGCGCTTCTCGGCGCCGGAATGGAACGACCTTCCGGTGTTCCGCTATTTCCGCGACTCGTACATCTCGACCGCGAAGATGATGATGGACGCGGTCGAGGAGGCCGAGCTCGACCCGCGCACCAAGCAGCGCATGCGCTTCTTCATGCGCCAGTACCTCGACGCCGCCGCTCCCTCGAACTACCTGTTCACCAACCCCGAGGCGATCAAGGCCGCGATGGAGAGCCATGGCGAGACGCTGCAGCAGGGGCTCGCGCATCTCCTCGGCGACCTCGAGAAGGGCCGCATCTCGATGACCGACGAGAGCGCCTTCGAGGTCGGGAAGAACATCGCGGTCACGAAGGGCTCGGTGGTGTGGGAGAACGGGCTTGTGCAGCTCGTCCAGTACGCGCCGCTTACCGCGAAGGTGCATGCGCGGCCGCTCCTCATGGTGCCGCCGTGCATCAACAAGTTCTACATCATGGACCTGCAGCCCGAGAATTCCCTGGTGCGCTACGCGGTGGAGCAGGGCCATACGGTGTTCATGGTGTCGTGGCGCAACGTGAAGCAGGACCAGGAGCACCTCGGGTGGGACGACTACATCCGGGAAGGCGTGATGGCGAGCCTCGAGGAGGTGCGGCGCATCACGAAGCAGGAGAAGATCAACGCGCTCGGCTTCTGCGTCGGCGGGACGCTCCTCGCCGCCGCGCTCGCCGTGCTCGAGAAGAAGGACGAGCATCCGGTGGCGAGCCTCACGCTCCTCACCACGCTCCTCGACTTCACCGAGGTGGGCGAGATCCGCGTCTACATCGACGAGAACTTCGTCGCGAAGCGCGAGCAGCAGCTGAAGAAGGGCGGGCTCGTGCCGGGCGGCGAGCTCGCGTCCGCCTTCTCGAGCCTGCGCGCGAACGACCTCATCTGGCCGTACGTCGTCAACAATTACCTGAAGGGCCGGCGCCCGCCGGCCTTCGACCTGCTGTTCTGGAACTCGGACGCGACCAACCTGCCGGGCCCGATGTACGCGTACTACCTGCGCAACACCTACCAGGACAACAAGCTCGCGAAGCCCGATGCGCTGACGATGTGCGGCGTACCGGTGAGCCTCAAGCGGCTGAAGCTCCCGGCCTTCGTGTTCTCGGCGCGCGAGGACCACATCGTGCCCTGGCGCGGCGGATACAAGAGCGCGCGCACCCTCGGCTCGCAGGCGAAGTTCGTGCTCGGCGCGAGCGGGCACATCGCCGGCACCATCAATCCCGCGTCGAAGGGGAAGCGCAGCTACTGGGTGAACGACACGCCCGAAGCCGATCCGGACAAGTGGTTTGCGGAAGCGCAAGAGAAGCCGGGCAGCTGGTGGCCAGAATGGATGCGCTGGCTCGCGCCGCACGCCGGGAAGCTGGTCCCCGCGCGGCGCGCGCTCGGCGACGCGAGGCACAAGCCGATCGAGCCCGCGCCGGGCCGCTACGTGAAGGAGCGCGCGTAGCGAGGCTCGCGGCGGGAATCACCGCGAAGGAGGAGAAGAAGATGACGCAACGCATCGCCCTCGTGACCGGGGGCATGGGCGGCCTCGGCGAGGCCATCTGCATGAAGCTCGCGCGCATGGGCATCAAGGTCGTCGTCACCTATTCGCCGGGCAACGTAAAGCACGACGCGTGGTTGAAGGAGATGGCCGACCGCGACTACCACTTCTCGGCCTATCCCTGCGACGTCGCCGACTACGATTCGTGCGTGAGGATGGTGGGCCAGGTGACCAAGGAGATCGGGCCGATCGACATCCTGATCAACAACGCCGGCATCACACGCGACATGACGTTCAAGAAGATGACGAAGCCCGACTGGGACGCCGTCATGCACACCAACCTGGACAGCGTCTTCAACGTGAGCAAGCCGATCGTGGACGGCATGGTCGAGCGCGGCTGGGGGCGCGTCATCAACGTCTCGAGCGTGAACGGCCAGAAGGGCGCCTTCGGGCAGACCAACTACTCGGCGGCGAAGGCCGGCATGCACGGCTTCACCAAGGCCCTCGCGCTGGAGGTCGCGAGGAAGGGCGTCACCGTGAACACGATCTCGCCGGGCTACATCGGGACCCAGATGGTGCTCGCGATCCCGAAGGACGTGCTCGACACCAAGATCGTTCCGCAGATCCCGCTCGGCCGGCTGGGCAAACCCGAGGAGGTCGCGGGGCTTTGCGCCTACCTTGCTTCCGACGAAGCCGCTTTCGTCACCGGAGCCAACATCGCCATCAACGGCGGACAGCACATGTACTGACGTCGGGTCTCACCCCACGCGCCTGCGATCGGCGCGGCGCCTGGACCGGCCCGTACCGCGTCACCTGCAGGCGGGCGCCGAAGGCGAAGCGGAGATCCGCGTGATGGGCTTGCGCACAGCGCGCCCGTCGATGCTGTATTCGACGGTCGCGGAATCGCCGTCGGCGAACTCGATCGCGATGTTCCCCGCCGCCGCCGCCGATGCGGCGTGCCAGGCCGCAGCCAGCGGCGCCCCGCGCGTGCGGTAGAGCGACCCCGAATAGCGCCCGTCGGCGCCGCGCGTGAGGTTCGGCCCGGCGAGCCACATGGGCGTGCCGTCGTCGGCGTAGGTGAAGAGAACCGCGAAGAGAGTGTCGCCCTGGTGCGCGATCGCGAGCCCCCATCCCGATTCCGCGGGGTCCCACCACAGGTCCTGGTAGTTGGTCTCGACGGCGCGATCCTCGTTCGTGAAGGAGCACACCGCGCGCCCCGTCGGTCCGAAGACCATGGGCGTGATGTCCTTCTCGACGGCGACCCCTGCCTCGGTGTACGAGAGGTGCCCCCGGTCGGCCGCGCTGAACGTGAGGCGCATCGCGCCCGCCGAGTGAGCCACGGTGCCGCTCCAGCTCGCCGCGTCGAAGCGCGGTCCGGTCATGCGGAAGGCGTCGCCCGCGAAGTCGCCGTCCGATTGTTCCTGCATCTGAGGCGCGACCAGCCACTCGGGCGTGCCATCGTCGGCGTAGCCGAAGAGCGCGGCCATGACGGCGCCCTGCTGGTGGCTCACCTCGATCCCCCAGCCGGGCTCGGCGGGATTCCACCAGATGCCGCTGAAGTTCGCTTCCTTCGCCTCTGCGGAGAGGTAGGGTGCGAGCTGCGGCCACAGGCGATCGAGACGCGAGTAGTAGTCCGTTCCGGCCGGGCCGGAGGCGGTGCACGCCGAGCTTCCGCCCACCAGCGTCCCGCGCAGGAGCCAATCGCGCCGCGGCGAATCGACCTGTGCGAAAAGTCCGGAGCCGCTGCTTCCGCCTTCCGTGACGCCGGAGGTCCAGCTCGCGGCGAGGAAGCGCTCGTCGGGCGAGGCGTCCGTGAGCCCTTCGCTCACCTTCTTCACGCCCCCGTCGGGATGATGGATCGCCGCCACCGGCGTGCCGTCGGCGGTGGGCAGCGAATCCCATCCGGCATAGACGACGCCTTCGGGCGGCATCTCGTTCAGGCGAAGCAGCGCCCCGTCGAGCGTCGGATCAGCGAAGAGCAGCTGCGCGCCCGCGGCGCTCTGCACCGGATCGCGCGCCGTGCCGCCGCCGCAGGTGGGCGCATCGTCGAACCACAGCACGGACACGGTGCTGGCGGTCGCCGCGTCGGACACGCAGTGCGCCGCCGTGAGGTAATAGGGCGCGAAGGAGCCGTCGCCGGGATTGAGCAACGTGCCGGTGCAGGCCCAGACCGATCCGTCCTTCACGTACGTGAGGCGCGAGACGGCCGAGGCGACGCGCGCGAGGTCCGGGTCCGTGGACGCGACGCACGCCACGTCCACCTCGCAGGTCCCTGCGGTCTGCGACCCTGCCGTGGTGCTGCGCCGCTGCGGGTCGACCACGAAATGGCCCACGCTCGCGACGCTCGCCGCGATGGAGGCGGGATCGACGCCCGCGGGAGCGAAGAGCTCGATCCGCGCCTCGCTCCCCTCGATTACCGGACCCCAGAGCGTGCCGGAGACGGGAAGCGGCGCATCGCGGACTTCGCTGCCGTTCGCGCCGGCGAATCGCACGCGCGCCCCGCGCGGCGCGGCGGCGATCGAGAGCTCGACCCGCAGGGCCTTCGCGTCGTCGGCGACCACGCGCCACTGCGCCGCGCGCCCTCCGGGAACCGCGTGCCAATCGAGGACGCGGCTCGCGGCGGGCTCCGACTCGGGCGCTTCGCGTACCACGCCGAGCCTGAGCTCGCGCAGTCCCGGCCCGCTTTTGGCGCGAATCGACCGGACGGTGGCCGGATCGAGCGGGCCCAGGTGGATCGGCGTCGCCGGAAGTGCGTCGATCGTGGACAGGGCGATGTGGGCCGACTTGCCAGCGGGCGGCGCGGCGGAGAAATTGCGCTCGGCGAGGGCCCCCGGGGCCAGGGAGCCGGCGACGAAGAGCAGGCAAAGGGCGATCACGGCAGGGATCTTCATCGTGGGCTTCTGCCGCGTCGGGCGGCTGAGGCTCCACGATGATCTTCGGCGCGACCCCGGGCCATCGGGAGATTCCGGGGATGCGAGGCCGAAATTCCCTAGGCGCCCCGCCTGGCGCGCATACCCCGTCAGGCGACGGCTTCCTCCTCCCCGGCGGGAACCGGTCGAAGGGGATGAATCGGTTGCGGCCGCGCGATGCCGAAACCTTGCGCGAAGCACACGCCCATGCGCGCGAGCGCCGCACGGGCCACCTCGCTTTCGACGCATTCGGCGATCGTCGCAAGCCCCGCGGCGCGCGCCGCTTCCACGGCGCCCCTCACGCGTGCGAGCGTTCCCGCGTCGCGCAGCATCCCGAGCACGAGCGCGCCGTCCAGCTTCACATAATCGGGGCGCAACTCCTCGATCGCCGCGATCGCCTGCTCCCCGCCCCCGAAGCCGCAGATCGCGATGCCGCAGCCGACGTCGCGCAGCCGATCGGCGAAAGCGCAATACGCCGCGCGATGCTCCAGCAGTTCCGCCACGGAGAGTTCGAAGCAGACGCCCCCTGCGCCGACGCCGCGCGCGGCGAGGCGCTCGAGCACGAACGCGGGAAAGCCTTGGTCGAGGACCGTCTGCGGCCACAGGTTCACCAGGAAGAGAGGCGCCGGCGCACGCTCGGCTGCCGCGATGTCGATCACGTGCCCTACGACCCAGCGGTCGAGCTCGTGCAGCAGCCCGAGCTCCTCGGCGACGGGAATGAAGCCGCCCGGAGGAAGAAGCTTCTCCTCCTCCTCGTTCATGCGCAGGAGCACTTCTCCCATGGGGGCTTCGCCTGCAGGACCGAGGGACGCGATGGGCTGGAATTGGAGCGTGAACTCGTCGCCCTCGAGCGCCGAGCGAAGCCGTTCGGTGGGATCGATCGGCGCGTTCGCGCACGGCGCAGCCGGTGCCGCGCCGCGCGCCTCCGTGACGTCGCACAGCAGCGCGAAGACGCCGTCGACCTTGCCTTGCGCGAGGTATGTCGGGAAGTAGTGCACGAGCAGGTGGCAGCGCGTCCCGTCGCGCGCACGCTGCAGGCGTTCGTAGCGGACGTCATGTCCCTGGAACGCCTCGATGAGGCGCGGCCCGGCCTCGCGGAACGCCGCCTCGCCGATCAGCTCCTCCACGCAGCGCCCGTCGATCGCGCTGTCGTCGAGCCTGAGCCAGCGGGCGAAGGCGCGATTGTGGTAGCGCAGCCTCCCGTCGGGGCCGACGTAGGCGAGCATCGCCGGGAGCGATTCGTCGACGAGCCGCTGGCGCTCGCGCAGCCGCTCCAGCGCGTGCTCGGCGGAGGCGTGCCCCGACGACTCCGTGGCGAGGTTCGCGCGGACGGCGGCGAGCTGTGCCGTGCGCCGCGCGAGCTTCCAGCGGGCGTTCGAGGCCCGGCTCACGGCAGCGAGCACCGACGCCGTGAGCACGCCGCCGAGGAAACCGCTGTCCTTCCCGCGGGAGGAGGTGAGCGACATCGTGGCGAGCACGGCCGTCACCAGCGCGACCACGCCAAGGGCTGCGAGCCATGGGCTCGCGATGCCCGAGACGCGCTCCCAGGCACGGCGAGGGAGTTGCGGGCGTGCGCGCGTGCTCGCCTTCTCGCGCGCGACCCCGGTTACCGCCGTCATCGCCACTACAGCCACGGCACCGTCCTCCATCGACATTGCGGCCCCAGTATCGCGCGCGCGCGCGACCCCCGGAATCGGGATTTCCCCGATGCGCCAAGCCGAAATGCCCTAGGACGAGCCGCCGCTCAAGCCAGGAATGGTGAAGCGGAAGCTGGCGCCACGGCCGATCGCGCCTTGTGCCGACACTTCGCCGCCGTGGCGGTGCACGATGCGCTGCACGATCGCGAGCCCGATGCCCGTGCCCTCGAACTCCTTCTGGCTGTGCAGGCGCTGGAAGGGCGCGAAGAGCTTCGCCGCATGCGCCGGATCGAAGCCCGCGCCGTTGTCCGTCACGACGATCGCGTCGCCGTCGCGGACGAGCTCGATGCGCGCATCGTCGCGGCGCGACGTGAACTTCCACGCGTTGCCGAGGAGGTTCTCGAGGGCCACGCGCAGGAGCGTCGCATCGCCCGTCACCTCGAGGCGCTCGGGCATGGCGACCTCCACGCGACGATCGGGCCATGCCCGACGCAGCGTGTCGAGCGTCTCGGTCGCCATGGCGGCGAGGTCGACCCTTGCGGGGCGCAGCGCCTCGCGGGACACCATCGAAAGGCGCAGAAGGTCGCCGACGAGCTCATCCATGCGCCGGGCGGAAGCCGTGATGCGGCCCGCGAAGTCGCGCCCGCGCTCGGAAAGCGCGATCCCTTCGTCGTGCGCGAGCGCCTCGGCGAATCCGCGAATGCGCGCGAGCGGCGCGCGCAGGTCGTGCGCCACGGAATAATCGAATGCCTCGAGCTCCTCGTTGGCCGCCCTCAGCTCGGCGGTGCGTTCGGTCACCCGGCGCTCGAGGTTCGCGTTGAGCTCGCGCACTTCCCGCTCGGCTCTTCGGCGCTCGGTGATGTCGAGGAAGGCGACGACGCAGCCGATGCATTCGCCGTCGCGCCGGATCGGATACGACCAGTACTCCACCGGGAAGCTGGTAGCGTCGGCGCGCCAGAACACCTCGTCGTCGACGTGCACGCCGTCGCCTTGCTCGAATACGCGGTAGATGCGGCACTCGTCGACCGGATAGGGGGAGCCGTCCGGCCGCGAATGGTGCATGAGCGCATGCATGTCGCGGCCGAGGATCCGGTCGACCGACTCGTAGCCGAGCATGCGGGCGCAGGCGGGGTTGGCGAAGGTGCAGCGACCCCGTCGATCGATTCCGTAGATCGCCTCCGACGTGGAATCGAGGAGAAGCCGCAGCCTTTCCTCGCTCTCGCGCAGCGCCGCCTCCGAGCGCCGCGGTTCGGTCACGTCCACGCCGAGGCTCGCGCAGCCGATGACCTCGCCCTCGGCCGAGCGCAGCACCGAGTTGTTCCACTGGATCGTGCGTCGCTCGCCGGAGCGCGTGAGGATCTCGTTCTCGTGGTGCCAGGCGCACGGCCGGTTCGCGAGCAGGTCGCCGAAGATGCCCTTCAACCCGTCCAGTTCCGGCGGAAGGAAGAGCTCCGCCCACGAGCGGCCCGTCACCTCTTCCCGCGTCCAGCCGGTGAGACGCAGCAGGTAATCGTTGCAATACGTGATGCGCCCTTCCGTATCGAGCATCATCGCGATCTGCTGGGCGTGCCCCAGCATGTCGGAGAGCCGGCGCTCGCTCTCCTCGAGCTTCGCCTCGGCCTCGAGTCGCTCGGTGATGTCGATCGGGCAAATGAAGGACGTCCGCCGGCCGTCGAGGACCGCGTAGTGGGCGACGACCTCCACCGTGATCACGCGGCCGTTGCGAAGCCTGTGGCGCCAGCGGCCGAAGCGGCGCCGTTCCGGGTCGGCGTCGACCAGGTGCTCGCGGAATCTCTCGAGATCCTCCTCGGGCCGGATGTCCGCCGCGGTCATGGAGAGGAACTCGTCGTGCGAGTAGCCGTACTTGCGGCATGCGGCCTCGTTCACGTCGATGAATCGCAGGGTCTCGAGGTCGAGGACCCACATCGACAGGGGATGCCCATCGAAGAGGAACTTGTAGCGCTCGGCGCTCGCGCGCAGCGCCTCCTCGGCCTCGCGCCGCGCGGTCACGTCCTCGGCGATGCCTGCGATGCGGTAGATGGCGCCCTTCGCATCCCGGATCGGAAAGCCGCGCGAGTGCACCCAGCGCACGTCGCCGTCGGGGCGAACGACCCGATACTCGCTATCCCACTCCCCGCGCCGCGCATTGTCGGCCATGCGCTCCACGAGGTGCCGGTCCTCCGGATGGATTGCCTGCGCGAAGGACCAGGCGTCCTCGTAGAGGCTCTCGCGCGTGCGTCCCCAGATCTCCTCGTAGGCGGGACTCACGTAGTGCACCTTGCTCATCGCTGCATCGACGAGGAAGAAGGCCTCGCGGATGTTCTCCGCGAGCTGGCGGAAGCGCAGCTCGCTTTCCGCGAGGTCGTGCGCCTGGTAGATGCAATCGCCGCGACTTTCCTCGTAGCCGAGCGGGCACGCGGGAAGGGCCGCGGCCCGATCGGCCTCGAGGCGGCCGGCGAGGAGCGTCGCGAGATCGGCGAGGAAGCGGCTCTCTTCCGCGTCGAAGGACTCGAGGGCGCGGCTGCCGAACACGAAGACCGATCCCCGCGAGGCGCGCGTCGCGGCGAGCGCGGCGCGCATGACCCCGGCTGCGGGCTCCACGCCGCCGGTCGCGAGGTAGGTTCGGCGCAGCGAGCCCACCGCGCTCGTGGCGAGGCCGGACGATGCGAAGCGGATGCCGTCGGGCGCGCGCTTGTCATGTACGAAGAGGAAGGCGCCGCTCGCGTCGAAGATGCCGCGCAGGTCCTCGCAGATCGCGGCGAGCTGCGCTTCGAGCGGCTCGCGCGAGGCGAGGCGCCGCAGGAGCGTGCGCTCGGCGCCCATGCGACGCTCCAGCCGCTCGAGCCGTTCGTCCGCCGTGCGCGGCGGGCCGCCGCGCCATGGAATCGCGCCGGCTTCGGGCAGGCTGGCGAGCGATGATCTGGTGTCGGGGACCATGAGAGGCCGTGTCGAGTGCGGACGGTCAGTTAACAACGGCAAGTACACCTCAGAATTGATGTGCATCAACCGGGCCAACGGGAGTCCTCCTCCAGCGGGCCGGGCGCTTGCGAAATCTCAGGCTGGGGGCGCGGAATTCGTCATCAAATTGAACGGTAAAAGCACTTGTCCGGAGGCGACGGGCCTGAGGACACTACGCGAAAGACCAGGGTCGAAGAACGATGCGCGTGTTCACCAAGCTGCGCGCCCTCGCGGATTACCAGCGGCGCCACCTGCCCGAGATGCGGACACCCGAGGACCACGAGCTGGTCCGCGAGATCGGCCACCACCAGGTGCTCGGCGCTCCGCTCACCCTGAAGCAGGTGACGCTCCTCGGCATCGGCTCGGCCGCGACGGCGCAGCGTCGCCTGGGCCGCCTCAAGCGCCTCGGTCTCGTGCGCGGGCGCCGGTCGCATGGCGACGGGCGTGTCGTGGAGCTTACGTTGAGCCCGGCGTGCATGAGGGCGTTCTCGAGGCTCGAGGGCGTGCTTGCCGGCGCCGACGCTCGCCCTGCGCCCGCGGCGGGCGCCCGTCCTCGCCACGCCTGCGCCCTTTGCAACGGCGATGCGCACGGCTTCGACGCCATGCTGCGTTTCCTTCGCCAAGGCGCGGCGCGCGACCGCCTGGGCGTCTTCCTCGGGCCCGGCCGACTCGCGGCGAAGGCGAAGAGCGCGGCGGCGGGCGCGCGCTCGAGGCGCGGCCGGCTCGTGGTCTCCGACGGATTCGCGGATGTCAGGGCGACCATAGCGCTCCTCGCCGCGCAGTTCGCGCGCGCGCACGCGGAAGGGAAGCAGCCGCGCGTGGCGATCCATGCCGGATGGGCGATCGAGCGTCAGCTTCCGGTCGAGGCGATCCTGCGCGTGGAGGACGAGGTCCGGCATCTCGTGGACCGGTACGGTGGCGAGGTGCTGTGCGTGTTCGATGCGCGCACGTTCAGCGGTCCGCGCCTGCTCGAGCTGCTGAAGGCGCACGGCGACGGCCGCTCGGTGTCGCTCGAGATCGCGTAGCGCCTCGGGCGCTAGTCGCGCTCGACGCTCACCAGGCGGTTGCGCACCGCGAAGATGACGAGCCCGGCGACATCGCGGATGCCGAGCCGCTCCATGACGCAGGCGCGATGGCTCTCGACGGTCTTCACGCTCACGTCGAGGGCGTGGGCGATCTCCTTGGTGCTGCGCCCTTCGGCGATCCTCTGCAGGATCTCGCGCTGGCGCCCGGTGAGCGCGTCCAGGGAGGATTCGGGCGCTTGCCCCGATCGCACGTAGCTTTCGACCAGCAGGCGCGAGACGCGCGGGCTGATGTAG
>DATIZV010000097.1:0-7381 GCA_035516915.1 Usitatibacter sp.
TCGCCGCTGCGCCCCGGTTACGGGCGCAGGCTTCCGAGCCGGGTGCGGGCCTTCCCGGCCGCGTCGGAGGACGGATAGCGCGCGATCAGGTCCTCGAGCGTGTCGCGAGCGGCCCCACCCTGGCCCTGCTCCGCCTGGATCGCCGCGATGGCGAGGAGCGCGTCGGGCGCCTTGGCCGACTGCGGGTGCTGCGCGAGGAGCTCCTGCTGCGCCGCGAGCGCCTTCGGGTAGTCCCTCAGGTTCGCATAGCTGATGCCGATCCAGTAGGACGCGTTGGGCGCGAGCGGGCTCGCCGGATAGTCCTTGAGGAACGCGCGGAACGCATCCACCGCCGAGGCGAAGTCGTTGCGCCGGAAAAGGTTCGACGCGGCGTCGTAGGCCTTCATCTCGCGCGCCTGGTCCTCGCGCGATTGCGCCTGCGGCTTCGCATCCGCGACGCCCGGCGCCGGGCCGAATCCGCCCCCGGCGCCTGCCGCGGCGCCCGGGGAGCCCGCGGGCGAGCTCCCTGCGCCGCCGGAAGGCGGCGCCCCGGTCGATCCCGGCGCGGCGTTGGCGCCCTCCACGCGCTTCAACCGCGAATCGAGGTCCAGGTAGAACTCGCGCTGCCTCTTCTGCAGCTGCTCGTTGTCGTTCTCGAGCACCTCGATCTTGCCGCGCAGCCGCGCGATCTGCTCGTTCAGCTGCTGGATCTGCTGCACCAGCTCGACGACGCCGATGTGCGACATCTGGTCCTCGAGCTTGTGGATGCGCGCGTCGTTGTCCTTGCTCTGCTGGGCGATCTCCTGGCGCAGCTGCTCGACCTGCCGCCGTGCCTCGTCATCGCTGAAGAGACCGGCGTGCGCGCTCGCCGAGGCGAGCGCGAAGGCGGCTGCGGCGGCGAGCCGCAGCGCCTTCGCGACCCGCGCGTCACTCACCCGCGTACTTGATGTCCGCACGGCGGTTCTTCGCCCACGAGGCCTCGTCGTGGCCCAGCGCGACGGGCTTCTCCTCGCCGAAGCTGATCGTCTCGATGCGGTTGTCCGACACGCCGAGCACGGTCATGATCTTCTTCACCGCCTCGGCGCGGCGCTGCCCGAGGGCGAGGTTGTACTCGCGGCTGCCGCGCTCGTCGCAGTTGCCCTCGATGCGGATGTGCGTATCCGCGTGGTCGACCATGTAGCGCGCATGCGCCTGGATGAGCGGCCGGTACTCGTCCTTCACAACGTTCGAGTCGAAGTCGAAGTACACGCTGCGCTTCGAGAGGATGTTGTTCGGGTCGTGCAGCGGGTTGCCCTCGACGTTCGAGGCCTGGGCGGGCGTCGTGGTCGAGCCCGTAGCCTCGCTCGCCGTCGTCCCGGTGCTCTTGCCGCTCTCGGTGACCGGCGCATTGTTCTTCGGCGTCTCGCTCGCGCAGGCGGCGGCGAGCAGGGCGATGCCGAGGTACACAGCGATGTTCTTCATTTGGCGCATCTCCTTTTGCATTGAAAGTTGAGGCAGGACGGATCGGGATTCTATGTCCCGCTTAATTCGTCGGCATGGGTCCCCACGCGGGATCCTGCACGTCGCCCGCCGACGAAGTGAGCCGCTGCCGCACGCGTCCGTCGCTGGACACGGCGGCGAGCTGGCCCCGTCCGCCGACTTGGGCCTCGTAAAGGATCATCTTACCGTTCGGCGCGTAAGTGGGCGAATCGTCCAGGCTGCCGTCGGTCAGGGTGAGGACCTGGCCGGTGGCGAGCTCGAGGGAAGCGATGTGGTAGCGCCCCGCCTCGCGCTGGACGAAGGCGATGTACTTGCCGTCCGGGCTGAAGCGCGGCCCCACGTTGTAGTTGCCGTCGAACGTGAGGCGCTGCGCGGGGCCGCCCGTCGCGGGCATGCGGTAGAGCTGCGGGGTGCCGCCGCGGTCCGAGGTAAACGCGATCCACTGCCCGTCCGGCGAGTAGCAGCCCTGCGTGTCGATGTCGCTCGAGTCGGTGAGGCGCTGCGGCGTGCCGCCGGTCGCCGGCATGCGGTAGACCTGCGTGAGCCCGTCTTTCGAGAGCGCGACGAGGAGGAAGCGGCCGTCGGGCGACCAGGCCGGCGCGCTGTTGTTGCCGCGGAAATCGGCGATGACCCTGGTCGTGCCCTCGGCGAGGTTCTGCACCACCACCATCGGCTTCTTGCGGTCGAACGACACGTACGCGAGGCGGCTGCCGTCCGGCGACCACGCGGGCGACATGATCGGCTCGTTGGAGGCGAGGACCGACTGCGCGTTGTAGCCGTCGGCGTCGGCCACCTGCAGCTCGTAGCGATGCTCGTTGCGCTTCACGACGTACGCGATCTTCGTCGAGAAGACGCCCTTGTCGCCGGTGAGCTTCTCGTAGATCACGTCCGCGATGCGGTGCGCGGTCGCGCGCAGCTGCTGCGGCGTGACCACGTACGAGTAGCTCGCGAGCTGGGCCTGCTTCGCCACGTCGAAGAGGCGGAAGCGCACCTCGAGGCGCCCGTCGGGCGCCGGCTCGATCTTGCCGATCACGAGCGCCTCGGCGTTGCGCGACGACCAGTCCGCGAAGTTCACGTCCGAAGGCTCGCTCGGCAGCGGCGTGACGCCGGTGGGATCGACGAGCTTGAAGAGGCCGGTGCGCGAGAGGTCCGCGCCCACCACCTGGCTCACGGACTGCGGCTGCCCGGCCTCGCCCGCCATCGGCAGCACGGCGATGGGGATCTCGCGCGCGCCGCTCGTGGTGATGTCGATGGTGAGCTGCGCGTGCGCGGCGAGCGCGCCGAAGAGCGCGAAGACGGCGAGGACGATGCGGATCGGGAGCTGGATGCGGCTAGCGTTCATGCCGGAAGTTCAGGTTGAGGTCGCGGAATTCGGGGAAGAGGTCGGAGTTCGCGGGCGGTACCGGCAGGGGCGAGGCGCTGCGGATCGCCCGCTCGATCGCCGCGCTGTACGTGGGGCTCGTGCTGCGCGTAACGGCGATGTCGAGCACGTCGCCTCCGGGAAGGATGTGGATCTCGACCGCCACCTCCGTCCCCGTGGCCACCGTGTCCGGAACGATGGCGCGATTCAGGATACTACGCTTGATTTTATCCACCCAGCTCTGGATCTCCATCTGGCGCGCCGTCGCGGCCGCCTGGCGCTCCCGGTCGGCCTCCTCCGCCTTGGCGATCTGCTCGGCGAGGCGCTTTTGCTCTTCCTCGCGCTTCTTCTTCGCGGCCTGCTCCTGCGCCTTCTTCCGGGCGGCTTCCTCCTGCGCCTGCTTCCTGGCGGCCTCCTCCTCGGCCTTCTTCGCCGCGGCGGCCTGCTCCTCGGCCTTCTTCTTCGCGGCTTCCTCCTCGCGCTGGCGCTTCTCGCGCTCGGCCTTCTCGGCGATCTCGGCCGCGGTCGGCTGCGGCGCGGGCTTCGCCTGCGGGGGCGGGGGCGCCGGCCCGAACTGCGCAGGCTTCGTGGGCGGCGGAGCGGGTTGCGGCTTCGCCGGGGAGGGCTTCGGCGCGGGCTGCGGCGCCGCCTTCTTCGTGGCGGGTAAATTTTCCCAGAGGTCGGCAGAGACCGGCGCGGTGGGCATGCTCTGCCAGCGCACGCCGAACACGATGAGCGCGAGGAACGCGGCGTGCACGACGATGGCGAGGGCGATGGCGCGCGCGCGTCCCGGCTGGCGGCGCTTCTGCAGCCCCGGCGGGCGGTCCGCGGCTTCCGTCCTCATCGGCTCGCCGGCGCCGGCCGCGCGAGCAGGCCCACGTGGCGCACGCGGCCCTGGTGCAGGAGATCGAGCACCCGGAGCACTTCCTCGTACGCGACCTTGCGGTCGCCCGCGATCACCACGGCCTGGTCGGGATGCGATTGCTGCGCCTGCCGCACGAGGTCGAGCAGCTGCGCGCGGCTCACGCGCAGCTCGTCGGGGCTGCGCGTGCGGTCGACGAGCGCGAGGTCGCCGTTCGGCCGAACGCGCACCTCCAGGGGCGCCACGGCGGGATTGAGCTTCTCCCCGACCTGCGGCAGGTCGATCTGGCCCGGGTTGATGAGCGGCGCGGCGACCATGAAGATGATGAGCAGGACCAGCATCACGTCGATGTACGGCACGACGTTGATCTCGGCCATGGCGCGCCGCCTGCGCCTGGATGACGATGCGGCCCTCATCGCGGACGCTGCACCACCGTGGTCGTCATGTCGCGGTCCGGCACGTGCGCCTGGCGCTGCAGGATGTTCTGCAGCTCCTCCATGAAGCTCTCGTAGCGGATCGCGAGGCGGTCGATGTCGTGGCTGAAGCGGTTGTACGCGATCACCGCGGGAATCGCCGCGAACAGGCCCATCGCGGTCGCCACGAGCGCCTCGGCGATCCCAGGCGCGACCTGGGCGAGCGTGGCCTGCGCGACGTTGGACAGGCCGCGGAACGCGCTCATGATCCCCCAGACGGTGCCGAAGAGGCCGATGTAGGGGCTCACGGAGCCCACCGTCGCGAGGAAGTCCAGGTGCGACTCGAGGACGTCCATCTCCCTCTGGTAGGTCGCCTTCATGGCGCGCCGCGTGCCGTCGAGGAGCGCCGAGATGTCGGCGCCCGCGCGGCCCTTGAGCTTCAGGAACTCCTTGAACCCCGACTCGAAGACCCGCTCCATGCCGGTGGCCGCATAGCGCCCGCCGGAGGCACGCTGGTAGAGGCCGACGAGGTCCGATCCGCTCCAGAACTCGCGCTCGAAGGCATCGGCCTCGCGCCGCGCGCGGCGGATGCCGAAGAGCTTCATGAAGATGTACGTCCACGAGAGCATCGAGGCGCACAGCAGCAGCCCCATCACGAACTTCACCACGATGCTCGCGTTGAGGATCATGGCGAGGATGTTGAGATCTTGGCTGACGATCATCGGCGCTCGGCTCTCAGGTGGCCGCTTCCATCTTGCGGCGCAGGGGTTCGGGGATCTCGGCGGGCTTCATGCCCTCGTGCGTAACGCAGGCGACCGTCACCTTCGCCCGCAGCAGCACCTCGTCCTCGCGGCGGATCTCCTGCGCGAACACGCAGCGCGCCTTGCCGAGCGACTCGAGCTGCACGCCCACGGCGAGGGTGTCGTCGAGGCGCGCGGGCTTGAGGTAGTCCACGGCGAGCGACGTGACGATGAGGGCCACGTGGTGCCGGCTCGCGAGCCCCTGGTGGTCGAACCCGAGGTGGCGCAGCCACTCGGTGCGGGCCCGCTCGAGGAACTTGAGGTATTCGGAGTGGTACACGACGCCGCCGGCATCCGTGTTCTCGTAGTACACGCGGACTGGAAACGAATAGGCGAAGAGCTCGGGTTGCAGGCTCGGCCGGGTGGCGATGCGGCTCACGGCGCGGCTTCGCCGGAGCCGGCGGGGTCGAAGAGGTCCGGGGCGCGCGCCGCGCGCGGCTCGGCGAGCCCGAAGTGGCGCCAGGCGAGCGCGGTCGCGACGCGCCCCCGCGGCGTGCGCTGCAGGTAGCCCTGCTGGATCAGGAAGGGCTCGAGCACGTCCTCGATGGTGTCGCGCTCCTCGCCGATCGCCGCGGCGAGGTTCTCCACGCCCACCGGGCCGCCCGAGAACTTCTCGATCACGGCCGCGAGGAGCTTGCGGTCCATGAGGTCGAGCCCGATCGCGTCCACGTCGAGCATGCGCAGCGCCTGGTCCGCGACGTCCGCACTCACCGCCCCGCTGGACTTCACCTCCGCGAAATCGCGCACGCGGCGCAGCAAGCGGTTGGCGATGCGCGGCGTGCCGCGCGAGCGGCGCGCGATCTCGAGCGCCCCGCCCGCGTCGATGGCGACGCCGAGGAGGCGCGCCGAGCGGTGCACGATGAGCGTGAGCTCCTCGGGCGAATAGAACTCGAGCCGCGCGACGATCCCGAAGCGGTCGCGCAGCGGATTGGTGAGCATGCCGGCGCGGGTGGTCGCTCCGACCAGGGTGAACGGCGGAAGGTCGAGCTTCACCGAGCGCGCCGCCGGTCCCTCGCCGATCATGATGTCGATCTGGTAGTCCTCGAGCGCGGGATAGAGGATCTCCTCCACGACCGGCGAGAGGCGATGGATCTCGTCGATGAACAGCACGTCGTTGGGCTCGAGGTTGGTGAGGATCGCGGCGAGGTCGCCGGCGCGCTCGAGCACCGGTCCCGAAGTCTGCTTGAGGTTCACGCCCATCTCGCGGGCGATGATGTGCGCGAGCGTGGTCTTGCCGAGGCCCGGCGGACCGAAGAGGAGCGCGTGGTCGAGCGCTTCCTTGCGGTTCCTCGCCGCGGAGATGAAGATCCCGAGCTGCTCGCGGATCTTCGGCTGGCCGACGTACTCGGCGAGCTCGCGCGGGCGCAGCGCCCTCTCCTCGCCGTCTTCCTGCGGCGAGACGCTTCCTCCCGAGATGAGGCGGTCGGCTTCGATCACGAAGATTCCATCACGTCCTGGCGAGATGCTTCAGCGCCTGGCGGATCGCGTCGGCCAGCGCGAGCTCCGCCGGCAGCTGCTTCACCGCCGCCTGCGCCTCGCGGTCATTATAGCCAAGGGCGAGCAGCGCATTCACCACGTCGCCGCGGGCGGGAGCCGCCTCCACGCGCGCCATCGCGCCCGTCACGGGCAGCTTGTCGCGCAGCTCGAGCACCAGCCGCTCGGCGGTCTTCTTGCCGACGCCCGGCACCTTGGTGAGGCGCGCGGCGTCCTGCGCGGCGATCGCGCCGGCGAGGTCTTCCACCGACAGGCCCGACAGCACGGCGAGCGCGACCTTGGGGCCCACGCCGCTCACCTTGAGGAGCTGGCGGAACGCGGTGCGCTCGCCCGCCGTGAGGAAGCCGAAGAGGAGGTGCGCGTCCTCGCGCACCACGAGATGCGTGAGCAGCTCCACGCTCTCGCCGGTGCGCGGCAGGTGGTAGAACGTGCTCATCGGCACGTCGATCTCGTAGCCCACGCCGTGGGTGACGATGACCACCTGCGGCGGGTTCTTCTCGGTGAGCACGCCCTGGATGCGGCCGATCACGTCTCGCTCCGCGCCGACCGCGCCGCGCGCCTCATGCGAGCCTTCCCGCGCGCACGCGGCGCCCGGCGGTCGGGATCGCGCCCAGCCCCATGCCGCCGTGCGCGTGACAGATGGCGCAGGCGAGGGCGTCCGAAGCGTCCGCTCCGGGGACCGCGGGAAGCCTCAGCAATCGCTTCACCATCTCCTGCACCTGCTCCTTGCGCGCATGGCCCAGGCCCACGACCGCCTGCTTCACCTGGAGCGCCGTGTATTCGGCGACCGGAAGGCGCGCCATCACCGCCGCGCAGATCGCCGCACCCCGGGCCTGCCCGAGCAGCAACGTGGACTGCGGATTCACGTTGACGAACACCTTCTCCACCGCGCATTCGGACGGATGATAGCCCTCGATCACTTGCGCAAGGCCTTCGAGGATCGCGCACAGGCGCTCGGAGAGCGGGCGCTTCTCGTCGGAGCGCACCCGGCCGC
>DATIZV010000098.1:0-2827 GCA_035516915.1 Usitatibacter sp.
CTTTCGACGCCCGACGTCGCCGCCGGCAAGTGGCCGCGCCAGGCGCTCTCCGCGGGGCGCGAGGCCGCGGGCAAGACGCTCGGACTGGTGGGCTTCGGCAGCATCGGCCGCATCACGGCCTCGAAGGCGGCCGCGCTCGGAATGCGCGTCGCCGGGCACGATGCGCAGCTCGCCGACGAGGACCCGGCATGGGCACGCTGGCATGCGCGGCCGCTCTCGCTCGATGCGCTCCTCGCCGAGAGCGACGTGGTATCGCTGCACCTGCCGCTCACGCCGCAGACGCGCGGCCTCTTCGGCCGCGAGCGGCTCGCGCGCATGAAGCGCGGTGCGATCCTCGTGAACACGGCGCGCGGCGGCATCGTCGACGAGGCGGCGCTCGCGCGATTGCTGCACGAGGGCCACCTCGGCGGCGCAGCGCTCGACGTGTTCGGCGCCGAGCCGCTCGCCGCGGGCTCCCCGCTCGCCGGAGCGCCGAACCTCGTCCTCACCCCGCACATCGCGGGCCTCACGCTGGAGGCCAACGAGCGGGTGAGCACCGTCATCGCGGAGAAGGTGGCCGAGGCGCTCGCCTGATCGCGGCTGCCGAGCGCTCCGCTATCGCTTCAGCACTTCGATGAGGCTGCTGTAGTCGTCGGTCCACGGGCGGAAGCCGGGATCCGGCGCGACCGGCTCGGTGATCTCCGCGATCGAAGGCCGGGCGAGGAACCGCTTGTCGCGGGTGAGCAGCACCCAGTCACTCGTCGTGCCGCCTTCCTCGCCGGACTCGCGCAGGTACGCGAACTCGAGGCCCTCCTTCGCGGCGATCGCGAGAAGGACCGGCTTCAGGTCCAGGAACCGATTGGAGACGTGGAAGGCGATCACGCCCCCGGGCTTCATGTGCCGGAGGTACGCCTTCACGGCCTCCTCCGTGATGAGGTGAACCGGAATCGAATCGCCCGAGAAGGCGTCCACCGCGAGCACGTCGAAGCGCTGCGGCGGCTCGCGCTCGAGCGAGAGGCGAGCGTCGCCGAGGACCACGTCGATCTTTCCCGGGCTGTCCCGGAGGTAGGTGAACCAGGTGTTCGCCACCCTCGGCACCGCGGGATCGATGTCGTAGAACCGGTAGGCGTCGTCGGCGCGGGCGTACGCGGCGAGGGTGCCCGCGCCGAGGCCGATGACGCCCACCCGGGTCGGTTTTCCCGCGAACTCGAGCAGCGTGCGCCCGATGCCCGAGCTCGTCCTGTAGTAGGTCGTCGGGGTGCGCCGGTATTTCTCCGCCAGCCACTGCTCGCCGTGCAGGATGGAGCCATGTACGAGCGAGCGGTAGCGGGTGTCGGGGTCCGCCGGATTCACCAGCGCCTCCTTCACGCGCAGGACTCCGTAGTAGTCGCGCTCGATGTAGACGGTGCCCTCGGTGAAGTTGCGGACGCGCCAGGCGAGGGCGCCGCTGGTCGCGCAGGCGATCGCGACGAGGAGCGCCACGACCGGCAACGGCCGCCTGAGGTTGAGCCATACCGCGAGGTAGGCGAGCACCACCAGGGCGATCTGCAGCTCGAGGTAGCCGGGCAGGACGAGCGGCGCGACGATCCCGACCAGGACGCCGCCCAGCACGCCGCCCGCGGAGACGACGAGATAGAAGAGGGTGAGGTGGCGCGCGCCGGGACGGCTGCGGGCGAGCTCGCCGTGGCAGAACATGCACGCGACGAAGAGGCCGAGCGTGAACGCGCCCACCTGCCAGCCGAGGCGGAACTCGAGGCTGCGGTCGACCAGGAACCACGCCATGATGCAGAGCGCCCAGCCCAGCGCCGCGAGGAAGCCGTCGCGACGATACCAGCGCTCCCCCTCGAAGCAGAGGATGAAGGTCAGCAGGTACACCGCGAGAGGCACTACCCAGAGGAGCGGGAACGACGGGATGTTCTGCGTGAGGTGGTTGGTCACGGCGAGGAGCAGCGCCGAGCCCGTCGCGGAGAGCGCGAGCCAGAGGCCGATGCGTCCGGCAGGCGGGGGGCGTTCCCGCGGCGCGTCGCCGCTCACGGGCTCGCCCGGCGCGATCGGCAACGAGCGACCGCGCCATGCGAGCGCGCCGCAGGCGAGCGCGAAGATCGCGTATCCCGCCGACCAGGCCCGCGCCTGCTCGCGCGTCGCGAGCCAGGGCTCGATGAGGAACGGGTACCCGAGCAGGGCCAGCATTGAGGCGAGGTTCGAGAGCGCGAAGAGTCGGTAGGGGCTTCCCCCCGGCCGCGACCGCGCGTACCAGGATTGCACGAGCGGACTGGTCGACGAGAGCACGAGGTACGGCAGCCCGATGGTCGCGAAGAGCAGGCCCAGCACCCCGGTCACGGGGTCGTCGCCGCCGTGCGGCTTCCACGACGGATCCGGCGCGATGGGCAGGAACGCGACGCTCGCCGCGAGGAGGGCGACGTGGACGTACGCCTGCGTGCGAGCCGTGCGGCGCTTGGCGAGCCAGTGGGCGTAGGCGTAGCCGAGCAGCAGCACGAGCTGGAAGAACACCATGCACAACGTCCATACGATCGCGGCGCCCCCGAACCACGGCAGGATCTGCTTGGCGAGGAGCGGCTGGACGAGGAACAGAAGGAACGCGCTGAGGAAGACGGTCGCGGCGTGCAGCGGCATGCGTCCTTCGTGCGAGCGGCGGGTGCGGCCGATGGTAGCACGCGACTCGCGCGCCCCCGTTGCTATACTCGGCGGCCCATGCTGGCCCGCACATTGCGAACCGCGCAAGTCCTGGAGCTCGCCGCATGCCTCCTCGCCGGTGCGTGGCTGCATGCGGCGCGCGGCTGGGGGCCCCTCGCGATCGCGCTCGGCACCGTCGCGTGGTTCCTCGGCA
>DATIZV010000099.1:0-5783 GCA_035516915.1 Usitatibacter sp.
AGCGCGCGTTGTGGCTGAAGGCATGGGAGGACCTGCTGGCGGCGAGGAAGGCGATGGAGGAGAGCGACTACGCCCAGGCCATCGTGCACGCGAAGGGCGCGAGCGAGCTCGCTCAGCTGGGCCTCGAGCAGCTGGCCTATCCGGCCGTGAAGTGAACGAACTGGGAGGAACACCGACATGAAGCGCCTCATCGTCCTCGCCCTCGCGTGCGCCGTCGTGCCGCTCGCCTCGGCCGAGCTCTACAAGTACGTCGACAAGGACGGCAAGACGGTGTATTCGGACACGCCGCCGGCCGGTGCGGACGCGACGCCGCTGCACGTGATCCCGAGCACGGGTCCGGGCGGCGCCGTTCCCGCGCCGAAGCCTGCGGTCACGCTCGACAAGGAGCTCGAGAAGGGACGCGCGCTCGAGAAGGAGCGCGAGAAGAAGCAGGAGATCGAGGACAAGAACGCGAAGATCGCCGCGCAGCGCTGCGAGCAGGCGAAGGACAACCTGCGCACGTATACCGACGGCGGCCGGCTCTTCAAGTACGACTCGAAGGGCGAGCGCGAATTTCTCACCGACGAGCAGATCGAGGCGGCCCGCGTCAAGGCGCAGAAGGACGTGGACGAGTCCTGCAAGTCGTGAACGCGGGCGCCTGGCGGGCGACGCTGGGTTTCGGGGCGCTCTGCCTGGTCACGCCCTTCGCGGGCGCCCTTTCCCTCGGGGAGCTGGAAGTGCGCTCCCCGCCCGGCGCTCCGCTCGAAGCGCGAATCCCCGTGCTCGGCGGCGCGGATCAATCGCTGCGCGGCGCCTGCTTCACGCTCTCGCCGCGCGGCGCGGCGCCGCTGCGCGAGGCGAGCCTGGAGCTGCGCCGTTCCGCTCACGCGATGAATCTCTTCGTGCGCACGCGCGGCGCGGTGAGCGACGGCGCGACGTTCGCGATCGCGATCGACTGCCCCGGCGCAGCCGCCGGCTCCGCCCCGGTCGAATATGCGGTGCGATTCGGCGCCCGCCGCGCGAGCGCCGTGGAGCGCCTGCCGCTGGTGACGACGCTCTCCGCCCGCGACGGAGACAGCCTCGAATCGCTCGCCCACGCCATCTTCCCGAACGACCGGTCGGTTCGCGCCCGCTACGTCGAAGCGATGCGCGCGGCGAACGCTTCGCTCGCGGCCCGCGGCGACGCAGAGCCGCTTGCGCCGGGAACCCAGGTCGCGCTGCCCGACCTGCGCGCGTTCGCCTCGACGATCCCGGCGCCGCGAGCCTCCCGACCTGCTGAAGCGGCTGCGGCGCGCCGCGCGCCGCTCCCCGCGCCGCACGCTGCGCCGGTTGCCGTCGCAAGCGCCCGCGAACCGCAGGCGCCCAGGAAGTCCATCACGCCGGAGTCCGCACCGCTCCGACGCGTCCCGCGTCTCGTGAAGCCGCCTTCGTCGGTGAGCGTCCGCGCGGCCGCGAGCGCAGATTCCGGCGGCGGATTCCTCCTGCGGCTTTCCGCGCCCGTTCTCGACCTGTCGCCGTCGAAGGGCATGGATGAGCGCAAGCGCGCCGAGCTTCGCGAGCGCATGCTGGTGATGGAAGCCGACGATCGCACGGCCGAGATGCTCGCCCTGCGCGAGAACGTTCGCCGCCTCGAGGCCCAGGTGAACCAGCTGAAGCTGAAGCTGGCCGCGATGCCCTCGTCGCTGCCGGCGCGGCCGCTCGCTTCGGAAGCGGCGAAGCCTGCGCAGGCGAGAGTCGCCACAGCGGAAGCGGTGCCGCCGAAGGTCGAAGCGCCGAAGACCGAAGCGAAGGCGGAGCCGCCGAAACCCGCCGCGCCGAAGGCGGAGTCGTCGAACACCGCCGCGCCGAACGCGGAGCCGTCGAGCGCCGAAGCAACGAAGCCGGAGTCGTCGAAGACGCAGGCGCCGAAGCCGGATGCGTCGAACACCGAAGCGCCGGCCGCCGAGACCGCCCAGGCGGCGAAGGCGTCGCCGCGGGAACATCGGAAACCGAATGTCGTCCCGCGCGCGCCCGGCGAGGATTCCTGGTATTCGAACGCCGTATGGTGGCTTCGCCTGCTTCTCATCCCGCTCGCCGGGCTGCTCGGCCTGCGCTATTTCGCACGCCGGCGCCCCGGCGACGCCGGCAAGGGCGGCGAGGTCGTCGAGGAAGTCGCGCAGGACGTCCCCACGACCGAGCCCGGTGCGCAGGAGATCCTCGAGGAGCCGACGGCCGAAGCGCCGTCCGAGGAGATCGCGCCCGAAGTCGCGACGCGCGTTCCCGAGGAGGACAACGTCGAGCTGCGGCGCCGCTACATGCAGGAGCGCTTCCCGGAGATCGTGAACGGCGCCGTGATGCTCGAGGATCCGCGCTCCGTGGTGAACGCCGCGCGGCTGCTCTACGAGGACGGCACCGTCGCACGCGCCATCGAGCTGCTGCAGTTCGAGATCGAGCAGGATCCGGACGCGATGCCCGCCTGGCTCGCGCTGTTCGAGATCTTCCGGCTGCAGGGACTCACCGGCGAGTTCGCCGAGCTTGCGCGCCGCTTCTCGGAGCGGCACGGCGCGAGCGATGAATGGCGCAAGGTGAGCGCGCTCGGCCGGTCGCTCGATCCGGGCAATCCGCTCTACGAAGGCGTCGATTCGGGCATGCCGGTCGATCCCGCGAGGGAGGGATGGCTGCGCGCGCCGGGCGACGACGCCCGCCGGGCGCTCGCCGGCGAGCTGCGCTCGCGGCTCATGACGGCCGCGTCCGTTTCGGACGCCGACCTCCGCCCCGATCCTACGCCGGCGCTGCGCAAGGCCGAGATCTTCTCCGTCGCCTGACATGTCCGGCATCGAGGCGAGCGCCGACGACAGCATCGATCTCGATCGGGTCCTCGGGATCTCGACGGTACGCGACCCGTCCGCCCGCGCCATGCTGCTCTCGGCGGTCCGCGATCTCGGGCGCGACGGCGCGACGTTCACGGTGCGGCGGCTCGACCAGCTGGTGGCGATCGAGGACCATTTCCAGTCCTTGCTCATGTACGGGCAGCTCGATTTCCTGCGCCAGCCGTTCGGCGCCGCGGACGGCGACCGCGACTTCGCCCTCAACGTGCAGCGCATCTGGCTCGAGGCGGCGAACGGGTTCCAGCGCTTCCTGCGCAACCGCAGTGCATGGGCACGCGAGCGCGAGGGCGAGGAACGCGTGCTGCACGCGACCGGGCTCGCCATGAACGCGATCCACGGATTCGTGAAATGGGGAAGCCTCCTCAACGAGCCGGGCCGCGGCGCGCCCTGGCGCCAGCTCCACGCGCTCTACTCGCTCGCGGAGGCCGACGGCTACGCGCGCGATCCGTTCGTGCTGCACGCGTCGGAGCCGGATTTCCGCACCAGCGTGGAGGCGCTCTACCTGCGCGCGCTGCTCTTCGACATGCTCAACACCGGCAGCCTCACCAAGGCGCAGATGGAGATCGCCGACGGCTGGCTCGCCGCGTGGTGCCGCGATTACTCGCTCGACGCGCAAGCGGTCGCGGGCCGGCATTTCCTCACGGTGGACCTCGCCGCCGAGGCCGGCATGGAGCCGTTGGCCCGCGGCGGCCCGGGCGCGAATCCGCGCTACCTGCGCGCCGATCCGATCGGCGCGCAGATCGATGCGACCAAGGCGGAGCTTCGCCATGGGCGCGTGCACTGCGAGACGGGAGCCGGTGCGGTGTTCCCGATCGAGGAGCACGCGGCGCTCCTCGCCTCGGTCGAGAAGCTGCATCGCGCGATCATCGGCGGGGGAGAGAGCCGGCTCGAGCCGCGCACGGTTTTCGAGGATCGCGAGGTCGACGTGACCACCGGCATCGAGCGCGTGATGCGCAAGCTCCGCGAGCCGCCCGGCGCGCCGGGCGCATCGCCCGCGCCGGCGGCGGCGATCGCGAGCATGGAGATCATCGAGGTCTCGCCCGCCGGGCTCTCGGTGCTCGCCCGCGATCCGCACATCCCGGGCGCGGTCCTCGAGGCCCCGACCGCCGATCCGGAGGTGCAACGCTGGCGCGTGCAGGACATGAGCGGGCGCGGCTACGGCCTCCTCGTCGACCGCGGCGCCGCCGACGGCGTGCTGCTGCACGGCATCGTGGCGCTGCGCAACCACGAGACCGGCGGCTGGATCGTGGGATCGGTGGTGCGCAAGCAGCCGAGCCGCGGCCGCGGCGAGGTCCTCGTCGGCATCGAGGTGCTCGGATATCGTCCCATCCCCGTGGAGCTCGCGCCGGAAAGCCTCCCGGAAGTGCCCGCGGCGTTCCTGCCCGGCGACGATCGCGGCGGCGGGTCCGACGCGCTGCTCCTGCCGCTGGCGGCTTTCCGCGCCGGGAGCCGCTTCGCGCTGCGCGCGCAAGGCGAGCGCTACGAGCTGCAGCTCAACCGCATCACGGGCAAGGGCGCCGACTGGATCAGCGCGCGCTTCGAGATCGAGTCGAAGGCTTGAGCCGCGCGCGCTCGCGGCGCATGTCCTTCGGGTCGGCGGCGAGCGGGCGGTAGATCTCCACCCGATCCCCCTCGCGCAGAACCGCGTCGCGCGGCGAGCGGCGCGACCAGATGCCGACGTCCAGCGCATCGGCGTCCAAGCCGCGCAAGCGCTCGCGCACCTCCGGCGCGGCGAGCGCGTCGGAGATGCGACTCGCGTCCGGAAGGACGATCTCGATCACCTCCTGGCGCGCGGCAAGCGCGATCGCCACCGAGACGCGAATGCTCATGGGGCATCCCCTCCGCCGCGATGCGCGCGCGGCGCCTTCTCGGCCCGCTCCACGAAGCGCTCGACGAGGGTATCGACGATGTGGCCGAACACCGGCCCCAGCACCGCCTCGAAGGCGAGGCTCGAGAACGCGTAGTCGAGCGCGAACTCGACGCGGCATCCCTCCTCGCCGAGCGCCACGAAATGCCAGCGCCCCCTGAACCGCTCGAAGGGGCCTTCCACGAACTCGAGCACCATGCCCTCGGGCGGGCGCTTGAGGTTGCGCGTCGCGACGTGGCTCGTGAGCCCGTGGTAGTCGATGTCGAGGCGCGCCACGGTCACCGCCTCGGTGCGCTCGTACACCTCGGTGCCCGCGCACCACGGCAGGAACTGCGGATAGCTCTCGACGTCGTCGACCAGCTCGAACATCGTTCTCGCCGGCCGATCCACGATCACGGACTTGCGCACGGTGGGCATGCGTCGATTTTACGTAAACTAGGCCCATGTCCATCGTCGACAACAAGAAGGCGTTCCACGACTACTTCATCGAGGAGCGCTACGAGGCGGGGCTCGTCCTCGAAGGCTGGGAAGTGAAGGCGATCCGCGCCGGGCGCGCGCAGATCAAGGAAGCCTACGTGATCCTCAAGGGCGCCGAGCCCTACGTGATCGGCATGCACCTGAGCCCGCTTCCCACCGCGTCCACGCACGTGCGTGCGGATCCCACGCGCACCCGCAAGCTGCTCCTCAACGCCGAGGAGATCCGGCGGCTCATCGGAAAGGTCGAGCAGCGCGGCTACACGATCGTGCCGCTCGACCTGCACTATGCGAAGGGACGCGTGAAGCTCGCCATCGGCCTCGCGAAGGGCAAGAAGCAGCACGACAAGCGCGAGAGCGAGAAGGAGCGCGAGTGGCAGCGCGAGCAGCAGCGGCTGCTGCGCCGGCGCGCCTGAGCGCTCAGCCGACCCTGCGTATCGAGGCGACGCGCCGGTCGAGGGGACCGAGGTCCGCGTACTCGCCCGGGTCGAACACCACGCAGCGTCCCTGGAAGCCGGGGCGCGTGCAGGCCTGCCAGCGGCCGTCGCGCACGACGAGGCTCGAGACGCCGCGTTCGAGCAGGCGTGGGTCGAGCG
>DATIZV010000100.1:0-7458 GCA_035516915.1 Usitatibacter sp.
GCGGTCCCGGCGGAAATCGTATTGGGGTCCCACCCCGCGAAGTAGGCGCCCGCGGGCGGGGTGTCGTTCAGGCGCAGGAACAGCACGTCGGACGTCGGATTGTTGTAGACGTACGTGGCGCCTCCGAAGAGCTCCCGGTACGCGCTCGACACCGTGTGGCTGTTGCACGAGCTCGACTGGAAGAACCAGAGCGTGTCGAGCGTGTTCGCGAGCGTCTGCATCTGCGCCGGCGTCTTGTACGGCGGCGAGTCGTTCTCGAAGCAGTGGTTGGCGCCGTAGAACCAGGGCGTCTGCGACGACGGGTCGGTGTCGTTCAGCATCGTGCCGGTGCACAGGTACTCGAACTGGCTGTCGTTGAACACCATCTGCGCGACGGCATTGGCGGCGTTCACGAACGCGGGATCGGAGTTGAGCGAGGAGCACGGCAGGTCCACGTTGCAGGTGCCGGCCGTTCCGATGTCCTGCGTGGTCTTCTCGAAGCGGCCGGAAGGACCGGCGAAGAGGTGCGAAACGGCGAGTGCGCGCAAGCCGAGCGATGCCGGATCGGTCGCGCCGGGCGAGAAGAACTCGACGGTTTGCGTCGGACCGTCGGTGACCGGCGACCACCACGCGGCCGTGCGATCCGCGATATCGCCCACGCGCACCGGACCGAGGAGTTGCGCCGGGTCGTTCGAGCCGAAGAAGACCATCTGCACGTCGGCAGGAACGCCGGCGAGCGCGAACGAGACGCGCAGGGCCGCGGCGTCCGGCGAGGTGATGGACATCTGAGCGGCATAGCCGCCTGGGACGGCGACCCACGAGAGGCTCGCGGCGGAAGGAAGGGTGGGCGTCTCTTCCCGCGCGCGCACGATTCCGATCGCGGCGCGCTTCGCAACCCCGCGCGTGGCCTCGCCGGCGTTTATGGCGCGCAACGCGGCAAGCTCGGCGTCGGTGACCGCCGGAAGCTGGACCCGGCTGCGCAGCGATGGCTGCGCCTCCACCTTCGCCTCGATGCGAAGCTGCGGTGCCGCCGCCATCTGCTTGGGCGGCTGCGCGGGCTCGCCGGGGACGACGGGAAGCTCCGCCATGGCGGGCAGGGCCGCGGCGAGCAGCAGCGCCGCGATGCGGCGAAGCCGGGAGGAGATGGTGCGGTTGCGCATGGAATCCGGTCGGGTGTCCGACGATTTTACCGTCTCCGACCGGGCGTTTTTCGTTGCAATTCGTAACTAACGCCCGGGAGGCGGTTCCGGATGACCCGTGGCGCGCACCCGCCGACAGGCAGCGAGCACCGCTTCCAGTCCGACCGCCTGCATGCAACGCGGCTCGGGGCACTCCGCGGTGGAGCGTGCGCAGCGCCGCATCCAGTCGACCTCGCGGCGGAAAAGGATCCGCTGGTCGCGGCAGGGAAACGGATCTTCCGCGACGGCTTCCCAGGGCGTGTCCCGCCAGAAGCGTCCCCTTGCGCAGACGACCGGCGACCCCGGGCCGAAGATCGCGACCGTGGGCGTCCAGACGGCACGCCCGAGATGCGCCACGCCGGTGTCGGGAGCGACCAGCAGCGACGCGTGGGCGAGCAGGTGCCAGAGCTGCGCGAGATCGAGCCGCCCTGCGAGCGAGGGGAACTCGCCGCCCGGGTCGCATTCGCGAACCAGGCCTTCCTCGCCCAGGCCGGCGCTCCAGGCGACCTGCAGGCCTTCGGCACGCAGCGCATGTGCAAGCGCCTTCCACCGCGGCGCGGGCCAGCATTTGAGCGGCGTGCTCGCTCCCAGGTGCAGGACCGCGTACGGCGAGCTCGGCCGCTCGAACGGGCGCGCCGGTGGCGCGGGCCAGTCGCTGGGCGAATAGGGCGGCGCATCGGCGCCGTCAAGGAGGTCGGCCACCATGTCGCCCCAGGCCGCCGGTTGCGCGGGATAGGCGCGGCTTTCGTCCACGAACCAGCTCTTGGTGGCGGGCCGGTCGCCGGCGTGCGCGACGATGTGCCTCGCGCGGAGGGCCGCGGCGAGCCAGCTGTAGCGGTTGTCCCCGACCACGAACGCGAGGTCGAAGGGATCTTCCTCAAGGAGCGCACGGGTCGTCGCCGCGCGCGAGGGCGCGAATGGCAGCGCGCGCACGCCATAGGGGCGGCCGGCATAGAGCGGCACGAACGCGGGCGCCGCGAGGAGGGTCGTCTCCGCTTCGGGCAGCCGCGCGCGGATCTTGGCGAGGAGCGGCGTGAGCATGAGGGTGTCGCCGAGCAGCAGGTTGTGCGCGACCAGCACGCGGCGCGGCTCGCGCTGGCCGGCGCGCCGCCTGAATGCATGGGCCAGCGCGTGCGAGACCACCATGGCACGCGTCCGGAAGCGCTCACCCACGGCGATCCCCGGCAGCAGCCCGGAAGACCTCGATCATGCCCTCGACCATGCGCGCCTCGCCGAAGCGTTCGAGCGCGGTCTCGCGCGCGTGCCGCGCGAGCTGCGCCCGGCGCGCGGGATCGGCGAGCAGCGCGTCGAGCGCGGCGCGCAGCCCCTCCACGTCGCCCGGCGGCACGAGCACGCCGGTCGCGCCGTCGACGACGATTTCCCCGATGCTGCCGATCGGCGTGCTCACCACCGGCAGCTCGCACGCCATCGCTTGCATGAGGGCCTGCGGCACGCCTTCGTTCGCGTACGAAGGCAGGCAGAACACGTCGAACGCCTGCATCCACGGCACCACGTCGGACTGGTTGCCGGCGAAGCGGACGCGCGCCGAAAGCGAAAGCTCGCGGGCGAGCGACTCGAGCGCCTCGCGTTGCGGACCGTCGCCCACGATGGCGAGGAACGCATCGGAGCTCCCGAGGGTCGCGATCGCGCGCAGCAGGTGTCGATGACCCTTCCAGCTGCGAAGCGTCGCGACGATGCCGACGATGGGCCGGTCGCGCGGCAGCGCGAGGCGCTCGCGGGCGAGCGAGCGGTCCCCGGGCCGGTAGCGCTCGAGGTCGATCCCGGTCGGAATGGAGATCACGCGTCGCGGGTCGGCGCCCGTCTCCTCGATCACCTGCTCGCGAAGCCGCTCGCCGGTGGTCACGATGCGCCGGGCGGCCCTGGTGTAGAGCCAGCGCGTGGCGGCGTTGCGCGGCGCGCGCGCCGAGATGTGGCGCGTTCGCACCAGGGCCGGCGCTCCTGCGAGCGTGGCGCAGGCGAGCGCGGCGAGCCAGGTATCGGTCGAGCTGTGGGTGTTCACCACGTCGAAGCCGCGCGCGAGGAGGCCGCGCATCGCGAGGAGTCCCGCGAGCCCCTTGCGCGCGATGGGGAGCGCCACCGCCTTCACCCCGTACGCCGCCGCTTCCGAGACGATGCGCGAGGACGGCGGCGCGGCGAGGAGCACCTCGTGCCCGCGCTCGGCCACGCCCCTCGCCTCGGTGAGGACGCGGATCTCCTGCCCGCCCCAGCCCAGCGAAGATTCGGTGTGCAGGATGCGAAGCGCGGCGCCGACGCGGGCCGCCTCGCTCATGCCCCGGCGAACTGCAGCCGATGCAGCCCCGCGTACATGCCGCCGGCGGAAACCAGGTCGCCGTGGCTGCCGATTTCCGCCACCCTTCCCTGCGAGAGCACGACGATGCGGTCGGCCTTCTCGATCGTGGAGAGCCGATGCGCGATGACGATCGTGGTCCGGCCCTGCATCAGCGTCTCGAGGGCGGCCTGCACCGCGCGCTCGCTCTCGGTGTCGAGAGCTGAGGTCGCCTCGTCGAGGAGCAGGATCGGCGCGTCCTTGAGGATCGCGCGCGCGATGGCGATGCGCTGCCGCTGGCCACCCGAGAGCTTCGCCCCGTTCTCGCCGATCTCGGTCGCGAGCCCCTGCGGCAGCGCGCGGATGAATTCCGTCGCGTGCGCGGCTTCGGCTGCGCGCACGATGTCCGCCTCGCTCGTGCGATCGGCGCGGCCGTAGGCGATGTTTGCCGCGACCGTGTCGTTGAAGAGCACGACGTTCTGCGACACGAGCGAGATCTGGCGGCGCAGGCTCTCCAGCGTGAGCGATTCGAGGTCGTGGCCGTCGAGCGTGATCCGTCCCGCCGTGGGGTGGTAGAAGCGCGGCAGCAGGTGCACGAGGCTCGACTTGCCGCTCCCCGAGGGTCCCACGAGGGCGACGGTCTCGCCGGGCCGGATGTCGAGCGCGACGCGGTCGAGCGCGGGGCGCGAGGCGCCGGCATAGGTGAGCGTGACGTCCTGGAAGCGGATCGCGCCCTTCGCGCGCTCGAGGACCACGGTGCCGCGATCCTCCTCGGGAGCTTCGTCCGCGAGGCTGAACACGCTCTCGCACGCGGCGAGCCCTTTCTGCAGCTGCTCGTTGATCCCGGTGAGGCGCTTCAACGGCTGCAGCAGCATGCCGGTCGCCGCGATGAACTGGATGAAGTGGCCCACGTCGGTCGATCCGGCGAAGGCCTGGCCCGCGGCGAAGTAGATGATCGCGGCGATCGCGCCGGAGACGATGAGCTGCGTCGCCGGCACGGTGCCCGCCGCGGCCGCGGCCTGCTTCATGGCGAAGCGGCGGATCTTCTGGCTCGCGCGCTCGAAGCGCTCGCTCTCGTAGGCCTGGCCGCCGAAGATCCGCACCACGCGCTGGTTGCCGATCGCCTCGTCGAGGACCTCGGCGATGCCGCCCACGGCCATCTGGTTCTCGCGGCTCATGCGGCGCAGCCGCCGGCTGAACAGGCGCACCACGAGCGCGATCGGCGGGATCACGATGAAGGCGATGATGGTGAGCTTCCAGTTCGAGTACAGCAGCACCGCGAGCAGCGCCGCGATCGTCACGCTGTCGCGCACGAGCACCGTGAGCACGGTGGTCGAGGCGCCCGCCAGGTTGTTCACGTCGAAGGTGAAGCGCGTGACGAGCTGCGCGGTGGGCACCTCGTCGAAGAACGACGGCGGCAGCCGCAGCACCTTGGCGAACATCTCGCGCCTCAGGTCGAGGATCACCTTGTTGCTCACCCACTGCGAGGTGTAGCCGGAAGCGAAGCTCGCGATGCCGCTCACGAGGAAGACGCCGACGATCGCGAGCGGGAGGAGGATCGCGAGGTTGCGCTTGCGCTGCACGAAGAGCTCGTCGATGAGCGGCCCGGTGAGCGTCGGAAGCGAGGCGTCCGCGAGGCCGCCCACGATCATCGCGACGATGCCCCCGAAAAGCGCCCAGCGGTAGGGCCAGACGTGGCGCAGGAGCCGCAGGTACAGCTCGCGGCTGGAATGCTTCGTGGGATTCATCCCGACATTATCGACGAAGAAGCCGCCGGTACAGGGCGAGGTATTCCTCGGCCATCGCTTCGGGCGTATGGGGAAGGACCGCGGCACGCGCCGCCTCGCCGAGGGCGATGCAGGCGGGGGGCTCGAGGCGGTCGATGGCTTCGGCGAGCCCCGCCACGTCGAGCGCATCGCGGACATAGCCGCTTTCGCCCTCGCGCAGGAGCTCGGCCGCGCCGCACTGCGGGGTCGTGACGACCGGGAGCGCCGCGGCCATCGCCTCGAGCGCCGCGTTGGGCTGCGGGTCGTAGAGCGTGGCGAGGACGAAGCTGTCGGCGGCGGCGAGGTAGGGACGCACGTCGGAGACGCCGCCCACGAAGCGCACCCGATCCGCGATCCCCAGGCGCCGCGCGAGCGAGGCGTAGCGCGCGCCGTGCTTGTCGCGGCCGGCGACGACCAGCCAGGGGCGGGTGCGCGCGCGCGCCGCGGCCTCGAGCAGGAAGCGCACGCCCTTGCGCTCGAAGCCCGAGCCCACGTGCACTGCGAGCGGTGCGCCGGCCGGGATGCCGAGCTGCTGGCGCACCGCTTCGCGCATCTCGCCGCGCAGGCCCGGATGGAAGCGCGTCGCGTCGACCGCGTTGCGGATGAGGACGAGCTTGTCGCGGTCCGTCCCGAAGCGCGACGCGATCTGCGCGCGCACCATTTCCGAGTTGCAGATCACCGCCCGCACGCGCGCGCTCGCGAAGAGCGCGCGCTCCGCCGCGAGGAGATAGCGATGATGCGGCGAGAGCCGGGTGGCGAGGCGGGCGAGGGGACCCTGGGCGCGCGCCCGCTCCGCGAGCCATTGCGCATGCACGCCGTCGCCGGCGCGGTATACGTCGCAGCACGCGATGCGCTCGTGGGACTGCACGAGGTCGAAGCGGCGCCGCGCGATCTCCGCGCAGGCGGCGCGCGCGAACGCGCGGTCGCGCCACAGGTTTCCGACGTGGAACGGCCGCAGCAGGATCGCCGAGCCGTCGTGGTCGGGCCATTCGCGCGCGACGATCGTGATCGAGGCTCCCTGCGAGCGCAGCGCCGCGAGCGCGGACTGCACGAAGCGCTCCGCGCCCCCGGCCGGATCGTAGCGCCCGCGCACCAGCGCGACGCGGGCCCCGAGCGCCTGCGGACGCGCCGTGGCCGCGCTCACGGGACGGCGAGCACGTCGTTGATCGCCGCGTGCACGCGATCGACGGGCAGCCGCGTGAGGCACTCGCTCACCTTGCCGCCCCCGCAGCCGTCGTTGCCGCAGGGACGGCACGGGTGGTCCTCGCTCGCGACGACGCGATGCCGCACGCGCCACGGTCCCCACTCCTTCTCGCCGCTCGGGCCGAAGAGGGCCACCACCGGCGTCCCCATCGCCGCCGCGATGTGCATGGGCGCGGAATCGACGCCGAAGAAAAGCCGCGCGCGTGCCGCGAGCGCGGCCATCTCGCGCAGCGTGAGCTGCCCGGAGAGGTCGGTCACCGGCACCGCCGCCTCGGCGAGCGTGCGGGCGAGGATCGCCTTCTCGCGGGCGTCGGGCGCGCAGGTCGCGACCAACGGGTGGCCATCGCGCGCGAGCCGGCGCAGGAGCTCCGCGCTCTGTGCCTCGGTCCACGTCTTGAAGAGCCAGCGCGAGGTGACGTGCACGTGCACGAAGGCGCGCGGCGCGATTCGCGCGGCGGCGAGCAGCGCCTCGATGCGCGCTTCGGCCGCTTCTCCCGGCACCATCACCAGCCGCTTCTCCTCCTCCTCGGGATAGATGCCGAGGCGCCGCAGGGCGTCGAGGTTCGTCTCGACGGTGTGGCGCGGCGTCGTGCGCGGCAGCTTGTACTGGTGCGTGAAGCTCCAGCGCCAGACCACTCCCGGGCGCTCCGGCGCGACCGACCAGCGCGGCCGAAGCGCCTGCGCGAGCCAGGCGCCGCGCCGGTGATCGGTGAGGTGCACCACGAGCTGGTAGCCGCGTTCGCGCAGGGTCGAGAGGAGCCGGCTCTCCTGGCGCGCCTGCTCCAGCCACCCCTGCCGCTTCCAGCCGCGGTCGATCCCGTGGATGCGCGCGATCGCCGGGTGGCCGGCGAGCATGTCGCGAGTGTCCTCGTAGACGAGCGCGTCGATCTCGGCCTGCGGCGCGCGGTTGGCGAGCACCTGGAAGACGGGCGAGGAAAGCAGCACGTCGCCGTGGTGGCGCAGCTTCACCACCAGCGCGCGGCGCAGCGATCCGGGAGCAATGGCGTCGGGGACCATGTTCGAGAAGGGGAATCCCCGAGAATAT